>JAWVDC010000083.1:0-10960 GCA_033857715.1 Gaiellaceae bacterium
GATGGAGGCGCTCGCCCCCGAGCACGTGGAGCGCCTCGTCGACGTGTACCGCGCCCACAACATCCCGCTCCACGACGAGCTCGAGGCGTGTCTCGGGATCGAGGACGTCCTCGTGCGCCTGCGCGAGGAGGGCTGCCGGCTCGGCGTCGTCACGGCGAAGCGGCGCGACACGGCTGAGCTCGCGTTCGACCGCGTCGGGCTCGGCCACTTCTTCGAGGCAGTCGTCGGCGGCGACGAGACGGGCCGGCACAAGCCCGATCCCGAGCCGCTCCTCCTCGGTGCCGAGCGGCTCGGCGCGGATCCCGCGGGGACGGCGTACGTCGGCGACTCGCCGTTCGACATGCGCGCCGCGAAGGCGGCCGGGATGTTCGCCGTCGCGGTGACGTGGGGCCGCATCCACGACCGCTCGCGCCTCGAGGCGGAGGAGCCGGACGCGATCGTCGACACCGCCGAGGAGCTCCTTGCCGTCCTCCTCGGCTGACCCGTCGACCCGCGCCGCCGAGCTCCGCGAGATCCTCGGCCGCGCGCTCGTCGCGTACCACGTCGAGGACGCGCCACTCATGGAGGACGCGGCGTACGACGCGCTCTACGACGAGCTCGTCGCGATCGAAGAGGCGCACCCGGAGCTCGTCGCTCCCGACTCTCCGACGCAGCGCGTCGGCGGCTTGTCGGACCGCTTCGAGAAGGTCCGGCACCTCGAGCCGATGGGCTCGCTCGAGAAAGTGACGACCGAGGAGGCGCTGCACAAGTGGGACGCGGACGTCCGCAAGCGGCTCGGAATTGAATCGGGGATGGGCTCGCCGGTCGCGTATCTCCTCGAGCCGAAGATCGACGGTCTCGCCGTCAACCTCACGTACGAGGAGGGCGTGCTCGTGCGCGGGACGACGCGGGGGGACGGCATCCAGGGCGAGGACGTCAGTCGCAACATCCGCACGATCAAGGCGATCCCGCTGCGCCTCGAGGGCGACGCGCCACCCGTGATCGAGGTGCGCGGCGAGGTCTACCTCCCGCTCAGCGGCTTCCGGGAGCTGAACGAGCGCCTCGCGGGGACGACGCAGAAGCTCGCCCCGAACCCGCGCAACGCCGCGGCGGGCAGCCTCCGCCAGAAGAACGCCGCGATCACCGCCGACCGCCCGCTCTCGATCTGGGTCTACGGCGTCGGGCATCGCGAAGGCGTCGAGTTCGAGACGCAGTCGGAGATGCTCGCGTGGCTCCGCGAGCGCGGCTTGCGCACGAACCCGTTTGCCGAGCGGTTCGAGTCGATCGAGGACGTCGCGGCGGCGTGCGTCGAGTGGGAGAAGCGCCGGCTCGAGCTCGACTACGAGATCGACGGCGTCGTGGTCAAGGTCGACTCACTTGACCAGCAGCGCCGGCTCGGCGTCCTCCACCAGCGGCCGCGTTGGGCGCGCGCGTACAAGTGGGCGCCGATGACGGCCGTGACGCGGCTGCTCGAGATCCGCATCCGCGTCGGTCGCACGGGCGCGCTCAACCCGTGGGCGATCATGGAGCCGGTGCAGGTCGGCGGCGTCACCGTCACGCGCGCGACGCTGCACAACGAGGAGGACATCAACCGCAAGGGCATCCGCGCGGGCGATGACGTCATCGTCCAGCGCGCCGGGGACGTCATCCCGCAGATCGTCGGGCCGGCCGGCGAGCACCGGAAGGGCACGAAGGAGTTCCGGATGCCGACGCACTGTCCGCTCTGCGCAGCGGAGGTCGTCAAGCCGGAGGGCGAGGCGATGCACCGCTGCCCGAACCGCGCGTGCCCATCCCGCGGCCTCGAGACGCTCATCAACTGGACAGGTGTCGCCGACATCGACGGCGTCGGTGAGCAGACGATCCGCGTCCTTTGGGACGAGGGCCTCGTCCGCTCGCTGCCCGATCTCTACCGCCTGACGAAGGAGCAGCTCCTCGAGCTCGAGGGCTTCGGCGAGATCTCCGCCACCGCTGCGATCGAGTCGATCCAGCGCTCGAAGCAGGTCGCGTTCTCGCGCGTCCTGCTCGGCTTGAACATCCCGGGGATCGGCTGGGTGCTCGCGCGCAGTCTCGCGGGCCACTTCGGCACCGTCGACAAGCTCATGTCGGCCACACAGGAGGAGGTCGCGGAGGTCGAAGGCTTCGGGCCGGACCGGGCCGAGGACGTCGTCGACTGGTTCGCCGACGAGCAGAACCGGGCTCTCGTCGAGGAGCTGCGCGGGCTTGGGTTGCGCTTCGAGGCCGGGGAGGAGGAGCGGCCGAAGGACGGCCCGCTCACGGGGAAGACGTACGTCATCACCGGCACGCTCGAGCGCTTCTCCCGCGACGAGGCGAAGGCGCGGCTCGAGGCGCTTGGCGCAAAGGTCACAGATTCGGTCTCGGCGAAGACGACCGGCCTCGTCGTCGGCGAGGAGCCGGGCGCGTCGAAGCTGACGAAGGCGCAGAAGGCGGACGTTCCGATCCTCGCCGAGGCAGAGCTCCTCGCCTTGCTCGGCGGAGCTAGCTAGGAGCTCTTCGCCGCGCGGGCGAGTACCTGGGCGAACGCGTTCTGCGTCCGCACGGCTGCCGCGGTCTTGATCGGGGTGCCGTTCTCGACGACGGAGAAGACGTAACGGTCGCCGACGTACCCCGACAGCGCCGACGCGACGTCGGTCGTTCCCGTCTTCGCACGGACGAAGCCGTAAGCAGGGCCGCTCTGCATGCGGTACGCGAGCGTCCCCGTCATGCCGGCGACCGGGAGCGACCGCATGATGTACGGGCCGAGATCGGGGTCGAGCCACATCTCCCGGAGCACGTCCGCGAGCCCCTCGGCCGTCCAGCGGTCCAGCACTGATAGGCCCGAGCCGTCGAGGATCCGGACGCCGGCCAGAGAGACCCCGGCGCCGGTGAGCAGTTGGCGTGTCACGGTGGCTCCGGCGGCCGACGTCCCTGCGCCGCGCTGCACCGCGCCGACCTGCTTGAGGAGCATCTCCGCCGTGAAGTTGTCGCTGTACGTGTCCATGAAGCGGACGAGTGAGGCGACTGGCGGCGACATGACATAGCCGAGCGCCGTCGCGTCCGCGGTCGCGACGCCTGTCACCGGCGGCCCGCGCACCGAGACGCCGGCGGCGACGAGGTCGCGCCGGAAGAGCTGAGCCGCATAGAGCGCAGGCTGCGTCTCTGCGCGCCCGTCCCAGCCGCGGTCGACGATGAGCGCCGACAGAGCGGGCGACTCGTGGAGATAGAACTCGCTCTTCCAGCCGACGACGGTGCGGCGCGCGTCGAACCACGACTCGTCTCCGACCACGCGCCCGTTCACGCGCGTGATCCCGTCGCGGCGCACCTGCCGCGCGAGCGCCTGCAGGTCGGCGGCGGAGAGGGTCGGGTCGCCATAGCCCTTGAGGACGATGTCGCCCTGCCACTTCGTCCCGCTCTGCTCTCCCTCCCCGAGCACGTCGGTCTCGATGCGGAACGCCGGCCCGAGCGCGATCAGGGCGGCGTACGTCGTCCCGAGCTTCTCGTTGGAGGCCGGATGGAGAGCGAGCCCCGCATGGAATGTGAAGACGACGTCTCCGGTCGCGAGGTCGTAGACGACTGCGCCCGTCTTGGCGGGGTTGACCCTCGGCGAGTGAAGCGCCTCTGCGAGCTGTTGGGCGAGCGTCGTGCCGCCGCCCGTCGCCGCCGGCACGAGGAGGAGCGCGAAGAACGCCCCGCAGGCGGAGAGGCGAAGGAGACGATGCACGGCGCCTAGTCTCGAGGGTGGCTCAGACGATTCCGGAGCGCACGGCGTATACCGCTGCCTGGATCCGGTTGTCGATCTGGAGCTTCATGAGGATGTTCGAGATGTGGTTCTTGACCGTCTTCGGGCTGATGTGGAGCTCGCCCGCGATGACCGCGTTGTCCTTGCCGTTCGCGATGAGCTTGAGCACCTCGATCTCGCGGTCGGAGAGCTCGGTGCGGATGAGCGTCTCGATCCCCGTGTTCGTGCTCGTCGCGCGGATGCGCTGGAGCACTTTGCCGGCGATGTGAGGCGAGATGAGCGCTTCGCCGCGCGCGGCAGCGCGAATCCCTGCGACGAGCTCCTGGATCGACGCGTCCTTCAGGAGATAGCCGCATGCTCCCGCGAGGATCGCATCGGTGACGTCGCTGTCCTCGTCCGAGATCGTCAGCACCAAGACGCGTGTGAGCGGCGCGATCTCGGCGATGTGGCGCGTCGCCTCGACGCCGCCCATCGCGGGCATGTTGAGATCCATCACGACGACGTCGGGCGACAGGTCGCCGACGTGCGCGACGGCCTCGCTACCGGTCGCAGCCTCGCCGACGATGTCGAGGCCCTGCTCCTCGAGAAGGTTCCGCAGGCCCGTGCGGAAGAGATCGTGGTCGTCCACGAGGAGCACGCGAAGCGTCTCCGACGGCTTCGTCTTGTCCTCCGTATCGATGAGCTGCGCCACCCGAACCCCCCTCCGCGCAACGAAGTGTAGACCAGAAGGGATCGGCGGGACGGCGCTCGCTGCGCTGGCTAGTAGACCGTGATGGTGACGGTCCGGCGTCCCCACTTTGCGCACGCGGCGTATGTCGGGTACCAGAGGTCGATGATGTTGCCCTTGATCCCGCCGCCGATGTCCGCGGCGATCCCCTTCCCGTAGCCGGGGATGTAGAGCCGCGTGCCGAGCGGGATGACGGTCGGGTCGACGGCCACGATGCCCGGCCCAACGGGGAGGCCGCTCGCCGTGATGCCTTTGAGGATGTAGCAGGTCGCGTCCGCGACCATCTTGCGGCCGCCGGTTGGCGGAGGCGGCGGGGGCTTGCTGTGGCCGATCGTCTGCGACTTGTCGGTCGCAGCCTGCGCGGTCGAGAGCAGTTCCGCCTTGTCGGGCGCGCGGAGGGAGGCGACGTACGCCGCCTTGCTCGCGGCGGCGCTGCTGAGGCTCTGGTCGGCCGCGCGCGCTGCGACGAGCAAGCCGGCCAGTCGCTTAGCGTGCGCGGCGAGCGTCCGTCGCGCGTGCAGGAGCCGATGCTCGGCGGCGCGCGTTGCGCCGACAACCCTGCTGCTCGTGTCGGCGACGTGCCGTAGGTCGTCGAGCTTCCGCATGCCCTGCGAGAGAGACGTCGCGCCGAACATGACGGCGAGCGGATCGACGTGGCCCTGCTCGTACAGCGTCCGGAGCTGGAGAGCGAGCCGCCCTTGCGCGGAGGCGAGCGTGATGCGTGCCGCGCTCAGCTCGGAGCGCAAGGCCGCCCGTTCGCGCTTGAGCTTGGCTGCCGCCGCCGTGAGGTCGGCGACGCGCGCGTGTGAGGCCGCGAGGCGGCTGTCGAGCGCGTACAGCTCGAGGAGCGCCTTGTGTTCCTGGCTCCCGCGGCTCGCTTCGACAGCGGTCCGGGTCGCCTTCTGTGAGGCGAGCGCGGAGGACACTACGAGGAGCCCGACTCCGAGCGCGAGGCCCGCGAGCCGGGCAGTCCGTGATCTGCGACGGGGTGTCACGACGGCGTGGACCGTAACCCAACTGCACCTTGTGCGAGCAGCCGTTTGCAGCTCTGCCAAAGGCTTTGTGGCAAATTGCAGCAACTTTGATGTCGGTTGTCCGGCGCGAGCGTCCGTAGACGCTGTTATCGTCCCCACCTTGTGACGGTCGTGAGAGACGTCATCCGCACGCTGAAGCGACAGGTAGTGGCCTCGGCGCTGCTAGCAGGCCTGTTGTGCGCCGTAGTCGCGGCGGCGTCGGCGCAACCCTCCATCCCGGAGAAGCAGGCCGAGGCGCAGCGCATTTCCGCGCAGATCCAGCAGCTCGACGCGGCCGCGCAGCGCGCGCAAGACCGCTACGAGAACGCGTCCGGCAGGCTGCGGCTCGTCCAGCAGCGGCTTTCGGCAAACACCCAGGCGCTCGGCGTCGCGCGCACGAACCTCAAAGCCGCGCAGGAAGCGCTCGCCCAGCGGCTCGTCGCGATCTACACCTCGCAGGACGACCAGTCGTCCCTCGCCGTTCTCCTCGGCGCAAAGAGCCTCGACGATCTTGTCACGCGCATGGAGACCATTAACACGGTCTCGGCCCAGAACACGTCCCTCATTCAGGAAGTCACGTCGTACGAGCGCTCGATCGTCCAGCATCGCGCCCTCCTGCACCAGGCGCGGCGCTCCGCCGCGCGCCTCGTGCTCGCACGCGCGGCGGCGAAGCGCACCGTCGAAGCGAAGCTCGCGGCCGAGCAGCACCTCTACAACTCCGTTCGGGAGCAGATCTCACAGCTCGAGGCGGCACAGCGTGCGAGCCAGCTCGCCGCGGCGCAGCGGGCCGAGGCGGCCGCGCACGCGCAGCAGGACCAGACCGACCTCGGCGGCGGTTATCTCGGCGGTGGGAGCGTCCCGCCTGGGCACTTCAGCGGCGCCGTCGGGATCGCGATGCGGTACCTCGGCGTGCCGTACGTATGGGGCGGTGCGAGCCCGAGCGGCTTCGACTGCTCCGGCCTCGTGATGTACGTCTATTCGCAGCTCGGCGTGTCGCTGCCGCACAACGCCGCGATGCAGTACGGGTACGGCGTCTACGTGCCGCGGTCGCAGCTCCAGCCCGGGGACCTCGTCTTCTTCGCCGGCCTCGGGCACGTCGGCATCTACATCGGCAACAACCAGATGATCCACGCGCCGCACACCGGGACAGTCGTGCAGATCTCGAGCCTCACGGGCTGGTACTCGTACGAGTACTACGGCGCGAGACGCATCATCGGTTAGAGCGACTCCGCGTACAACCGCTCGATGTCGACGGCGAAGTGGTCGTGGATCACCCGGCGCCGCAGCTTGAGCGTCGGAGTCACCTCGCCTTCCTCGAGTGAGAACTCACGGGGGACGATCGTGAACCTCTTGATCTGCTCGACGCGTACGCGGTCGTGGTTGACGTCGTCGACGACCGCTTGCACGAGCTCCCTCGGATCGCGGCCGCTCGACGCGACTTCGGCCTCGTCGAGCGTGACGAGCGCCGTGACGTACGGCCGCCGGTCTCCCACCACGATCGCCTGGGAGATGAACCGCGACGACTTGAGTGCGTTCTCGATGTTTTGCGGGGAGATGTTCTTGCCGCCGGCGGTGATGATGAGATCCTTCTTCCGGTCGGTGATCTTGAGGAAGCCGTCCCCGTCGATCTCGCCGACGTCGCCGCTCCGGAACCAGCCGTCGTCGCTGAGGACGGCAGCGGTGGCGTCGGGATCCTTGTAGTAGCCCGCGAAGATCGAGTCGCTGCGGATGAGGATCTCGCCGTCGTCGTCGAGCTTGATCTCGCAGCCGTCGACCGGGCGCCCGACCGTGCCGATCCGGAAGTCGTTCGGCTCGTTCGCGGTCGCCGAGCTCCCCGTCTCGGTCAGGCCGTAGCCCTCGATCACCGGCACGCCGAGCGCGTGGAAGAACTCCATGACGTCGACCGAGAGCGGTGCGGCCCCCGAGACGCCGAGCCGCAGCCTCCCGCCGAGCTTCTCGCGCACCTTCGCGAAGACGAGCTTGTCCGCGAGCTTGTGTTGCAGCGCGAGCCAGGGCCACGGCCTGCCGCCGGCGCGGCGGACACGGCTCGCGCGCGTGCCGACCGAGATCCCCCAGGTGCCGATCTTCGTGCGCAGACCGCCGGCGCGCTCGATCTCTCCGAGCGCGTTCGCGTGGATCTTCTCGTAGACGCGAGGCACGGCGGGGAGGATGGCGGGCTGCACGGCGGCGAGCGCCTCCGGCACGCGGGCGACGTCAGCGACCGCTGCGATCGCCGCAGCGTGGTGGCTTGCGGCCTGGTGGGCGAGCCGGGCGTAACTGTGCGCCATCGGGAGAAAGAGGAGAACGACGTCGCCGGGCATCTCGAGCGTCGAGCGCACCTTCGTCGCCGCGGTGACGAGGTTGCGATGGGTGAGCATGCAGCCTTTCGGCGGGCCGGTCGTGCCTGATGTGTAGATGAGCGTGGCGAGGTCGTTCTCGGCGACCGGCTCCGGCTGGAGATGCTTTGCGGCACGGCCTTCGGCTTCGAGCTTGCGGAGCCGGTCGAACTGGACGATCTCCCGCAACGCCGGCAGCGAGCCGCGCACGGAGACGAGCTTGCGCGCCTGCTCCTCGTCCTCCGCGAAGGCGAGCACCGCTTCGGAGTGCTCGAGCACGTACGCGCACTCCGTCGCCGAGCTCGTGGGATAGAGGCCGACGACGACGGCGCCGATGGACATGATCGCCCAGTCGAGCAGGATCCAGTCGACGGACGTCCGCGCGAGAACCGCGACCGCGTCGCCGTGGCGCACCCCATGGGCGAGGAGCCCGCGGGCGAGCGCGTCGATTCGCCCGGTCGCCTCGTCCCAGGACACGGGGCTCCAGCCCTCCGGCCCCTCCTCGAGGTACGCGGGCGTGGCTGGCGCGTTGCGAACGGCTTCGCGCCAGAGCTCGGGCGCGGTGCTTCTCATGTGTGAATCGTAAACCGGAGGAGAAGAGAGACACGACTAGAATTCGCTTTTCCCATGCGCACGATCTGGAACGGATCCATCAGCTTCGGCCTGGTCAACATCCCCGTTGGCCTGGCACTCGCTACCCAACGGCAGGACGCGTCGTTCCGCACGCTCCATCGCGAGTGCGGGACGCCGATCAAGCAAAAGCGGTGGTGCCCGGTCCATGAGCGCGAGGTCGAGGCCGACGAGCTCGTCAAGGGCTGGGAGTTCGCGAAGGGCCAGTACGTCCTCGTCGAGGAGTCCGACCTCGAAGCCGTCGCGCTCACGCGGTCGCAATCGATTTCGATCCTCCGCTTCGTCCGCCTCGAGGACGTCGACCCCGTCTTCTTCGACCGCACGTACTACCTCTCGCCGGCCGACGCCGAGGCGCAGCGCAAGCCATACGTCCTGCTTCTGCGCGCGATGGAGGAGTCCGGGATGGCCGCGGTCGGGAAGTTCGTGCTCTGGGGCAAGGAGAACCTGTGCCTCATCCGCTCTCAGGGCGGCGCGCTCGTCATGGAGACGCTCTTCTTCGCCGAGGATGTGCGCTCGAAGAAGGAGATCGAGGACGTCGTCGGCGAGACGCAGGTCGCCGAAGCCGAGCTCCAGCTCGCGGGCCAGGTCATCTCGAGCCTCTCGGGCGAGTGGACACCGGAGGACTTCGCGAACGACTACCGCGAGGATCTCAAGCACATGCTCGAGGAGAAGCTCGCGGGCCACGAGGTCGTCGCGCCGGAGCCCGTCGCAGAGACGCCGGTGATCGATCTCATGGAGGCGCTGCGCCGCAGCGTCGCCGACGTCCAGGAGCGGAACGCGAAGACCTCCGAGAATGGGAAAGCCGCCCAAAAGAGCGGCTCCCGGTCACGCAAGACGCCGGCGCGCAAGAGCGCCTGACGACTGAACTCTTTCTAGGCGGCGGTCGCCTGCGCGGTCGCCTGCAGCTGGGCCTGGAACAAGTACTTGTCGATCTTTCCGTGGTAGATCGGAACGCCCTCCTCGACGCACACACGGATGACTTCCTCGCGGTCGAGACCGAGCTCCTCAGAGAGCTCTTCAGGCGTCAGGTGATTCGCCATATGTCCGACTCCTTCCCTGGAACGAAAAAACCCGCCGCGCACACTGCGCTGCGGGCTTACTTCGAACCCTCGGTTGTCGTTGCGAAAACCACTAGTCGGAAGAATATGCCCTGATGATGACGGAGAGCAAACCGCGTCTTGACGGATTCGACGACCGGGAGTTCGTCGTCGGCGGCGCGCGGCTTCGTTATGCGGTTTCCGGAGCCGGACCTGCGGTCGTGCTCGTGCATGGGCTCGGCGGCACGGTCGAGAACTGGCGCGAAATCGCGCCGGCGCTCGCCAAGCGGCACCGCGTCCTCGTTCCCGACCTCCCCGGCCACGGTCACTCGGACGCGCTCCCGGAGGCCCGGCACCTCGACGACATCGTCGACGCGGTCTTCGCCCTCACGGACGCGGAAGGGATGGAGCGCGCGGTGTGGGTCGGGCACTCGCTCGGCGGCACCGTCTCTCTCCGCGCGGCGGTGCGCCGCCCCGATGCGGTGCGCGGCGTCGTCCTAGCCGCGGCGGCCGGGATCGGCTCCGCCACCCGGGTCGGTAGCTTCGCCGTCACGTTGATGGGCATCCTCGAGCCGGGGAAGGCCATTGCTCCGTTCCGGCAGCCATTGGCAGGCTCGCGGCTCGGTCGGCGGGTCACGTTCGGCTGGTGGGGCGTGGGGGACGCGACCTCGCTCGCGCCGGAGATGGCGGCGGCGTTCCTCGAGGGCCCGGCGCACCATACGAACACGCGGCAGGCCGGGCGCGCGCTCCTTGCCACCGATCCGCTCGCCGAGCTCGAGCGGATCACGTGTCCCGTCCTCTGCCTCTGGGGCGCGAGCGACCGATGGGTCAAGCTCGACGACGGCTTCGAGTACGCCCGGCGCCTCGGCGCAAGGGTGCGAACGATCGCCGGTTGCGGGCATCTCTTGATCGGCGAACGTCCCGACATCTGCCTCGCCGCGATCGAGGAGTTTGCCGCCTCGCTCTAGCCCGCCACGGGCGCCTCGAACGGGATCACTTCGCCGCCGACGTCGTCGCCGTCCGTCCGTGGCCCGCCGAGGAACTCGACTCTCCGCGCGACGACCTCGATCGCCGTGCGCCGCTTGCCTTCCTCCTCCCACGAGCGCGACTTCAGCCAGCCGTCGACCGCGATGCGGCGGCCCTTGCCGAGGTACTCGGCGCACAGCTCCGCCTGGCGGTCCCACACGCAGACGTTCACGAAGTCCGCGCCGCCGTCCTTGCTCGCGCGGTCGACGGCGAGGAGGAAGCTCGCAACCGTCTTGTCCGGGCCGATCTCGCGTAGCTCGACGTCGGTCGCGAGGTTCCCGATCAGCGTGACGATGTTCATGCACGCAACGTAGAGGCCAACCCGTCAAGGCGGGTTCGCAGGTTTGTGCCGGTAGAGTGCCGCGGCGATGGGCCTTTTCAGGAGTCTCACGGGCTTTGGCGGCCGCGATATGGCGGTGGACCTGGGCACCGCCAACACGCTCGTCTACGTGCGCGGTCAGGGCATCGTGGTGTCG
>JAWVDC010000084.1:0-5241 GCA_033857715.1 Gaiellaceae bacterium
CTCGAGCCGGGCGGCGTTATCGCGCTCGCCGGGATCGCGGAAGGCATCCGGCCGCTCACGTTCGAGCTCGACCGCTCTGCCCTCGACGACGAGACGGAGCTCGAGCAGCTCGTCCGCACGCACAACGACCTTCTTGTCGGAGCGCTCGCGGACGGCGGCGTCGTCCCGTTCCGCTTCGGCACGACGTTCCCCGACCGCGCCGCGCTCGAGGCGTGGATCGACCGGAACCGCGCGCAGGTCGAGCTAGAGCTGGCCCGGTTGCGTGGCCGCGCAGAGTGGAGCGTCGAAGCCGTCGCGCCCGATCGGCCCCAGGGCGAGCGCTATCTCGAGGAGCGGCTCGCGACGGCCGTACTCCCGGACGTGCGCGCCCGGCTGGCCGACGTGTCCGAAGAGCGCGCGGGCGACGCCTACCTCGTCGCGAACGAGCAGCAGCCGGCGTTCGCAGCCGCCGTTGCGGAGCTCGAGGCCGCAGGCCACCAGCTGCGAGTCACCGGGCCGTGGCCGGCCTACTCGTTCACCCGGCTTGCGGCATGAGCGACTCGCTCGTCGACCTTCTCGACCGCATCGTCGACACCGGCGTCGCAGCATTGGGCGACGTGACGATTTCGCTCGCGGAGGTGGAGCTGATCACGCTCCGGCTCAAGCTCCTGCTCGATTCCGTCGGGACCGAAGGCGCGCCGGAGCTTTCCTTTCCGAAACGCCGCTCGGCCGTGCGCCCCACCACTTCGGTCCGGCTGGCAGGCGACGAGGAGTCGCTGCAGCGGGGCCTCGCGCAGCTCGTCCTCGTGCTCGTGGAGCTTCTCGCCGAGCTGCTCGAGCGCCAAGCGGTGCGGCGGATGGCAGCCGGGACGCTCGAGGAGGACGAAGTGAGAGCTCTCGGCAGGGCTTTCACGGCACTCCATTCGCGGATCGAGGAGATCACACACGAGCTCGCGGTTTGACGTTCCCGCACGAGGCGAAACAGCAGGGACACAACCGGACGAGGGGAGAAGCAATGTCGTCGTTAGAGGAGAAGCTCGTCGAGTACATCGATGACGCGTATGCGATGGAGCAGAACGTCATGCGGATGCTGGACTCGATGATCGGAACGACCGAGGACCCGCAGATGAAGAAGGCGCTCGAGCGCCATCGCAAGCAGACCGAGAAGCAGGCGCAGCGCCTCGAGGAGCGCCTTCGCGCGCACGACTCCTCGCCGTCACGCGTGAAGAAGGCGGGCGGGATCATGGGCGCGCTCATGAAGAGCGTCCTCGACGTTGCACGCAACGACTCGGCCGGGCGCAACGCTCGCGACGGCTTTGCGACCGAGCACATGGAGATCGCGAGCTACCAGATGCTCGAGCGCGTCGCGAAGTTGGCCGGCGACAAGCAGACCGCGCAGGTTGCGCGTCAGAACCGCGAGGAAGAGGAAGCGATGGCGCGGGCGATCGCCTCGAAGTGGAACAAGGTCGTCGAGCTCAGCCTCAAGGAGGAAGGCGTCAAAGTCCGCTGAGCCGTGATCGGACTTCACGACGCCGCCGCGCAGGGCCGCTCGCTCGAGGAGACCGGCCATCGGCCCTATCCGCTTCCTGACCGCCCGTGGGTGATGGGCCAGACCTGGGTGAACCTCCTTTTCGCGCACTGGAAGGTCGCGCCGGAGCTCCTCCGTCCGCACGTGCCCGAGCGCCTCGAGCTCGACGAGCATGACGGCTCTGCGTGGATCGCGCTGACGCCGTTCGCCGTCACCGGGCTGCGGCTACGCGGAACACCGCCGTTGCCGCTCGTCTCGCAGTTCCTGGAGCTGAACTGCCGGACCTACGTCCGCGGCGCCGACGGTCGCCCCGGCATCTGGTTCTTCAGCCTCGACGCGTCGAGCCGCGGCGCCGTCGCAGTCGCGCGCCGCACATACGAGCTCCCCTACCGTCACGCGCGCTTCGAGACCGCGGGCGACGAGGTACGCGTGCATACCGAAGGCGGAGGGGAGTTCCGCGCCGTGTATCGCGGCACCGGCGAGCCTGCGGCTCCGGTCGAAGGCTCGCTCGAGCACTTCTTGACGGAGCGCTACTGCCTCTATGCCGGCGACGGCGGGCTGCGGGCAGAGATCCACCACGCTCCGTGGCCGCTACAGCCCGCCGAGGCCGAGGTCGAGCACTGGGGAGTCGCGCCGCTAGAGGTCGAGTTCGAGGGCGAGCCGATGTGCCACTACTCGGCGCGCCAGGACGTCGTGATCTGGTCGCCCGAGCGGGTCTAAGAGGCGTGCTCGGCGATGTCGCCTGCGGCGCCGGTCTTCTCCACGATCAGATAGCCGGGACGCTCTTCGATGACCGACTCGACGGTGTCGTCGACATGACCCGGGAGGACGAGAAAGCGGCGCGGATACTCCCGTATCTTCCGGTACGTCGACCCGTCGACGGGGACGTGCTCGGTGCACTGCTCGTTCGAGCACTCGCAGATGAAGACCGACTCCCCGGCGGAGGTACCGAAACGCTCCTCGAGGCGGGCGATGTTCTCGTTGACCTCGCGGAAGAGCGCCTCGTTCCGGGCGGCTCGTTGTTCCCACAGTGACGACATCCTCACACCGAACGTTAGCCGTGACGCGGAGCGGGGAATGCCCGTTATGAACGGAGAGCCATGACTATCGGACGGTATGAAATCGCGCGGCGAAGCGGAGGTGCACGGGGGTTGGACGCTCGGCGGGCCAACGATCGGATTGCCGAGAAAGCCGAGCGGATGCGCTTCGTCTCGCGCGTCCCGATGCTGTGCGAGTGCAGCGACGCCGACTGCCGCACGGTCGTCATGGTGCGGCTCGAGGACTATCGGGAGATCCGCCGCGACGAAGACGCGTTCATCACCGCAGCCGGCCACTCCACCGAGGGCTCGCACCTCGAGTCGGAGACGGCGGGATACGACGTTCGGCACCACGACTTGCGACGCGACGACGAGCTCCGCTCCGCGTAGTGGACTCACGCGAGACCCGCCTCGCCCGGAACGAGACGTTGTTCCGAGAGGTGAACGAGCAGATCGAGAGTGCGGTCGGCCGCCTGGACCGGAGTGACGGGCATGTCTACGAGTTCCTGTGCGAGTGCTCGAACTCCGACTGCACCCTCATGTTGCCGCTGACGATCGCCGAGTACGAAGCGGTTCGCAGCGACCCGCGCCAGTTCATCGTCGCTCCCGGGCACGACCTGCCCGAGATCGAGGCGGTTGTGGAACGGAACGACGAGTACCAGGTCGTGCGGAAGGAAGGCGAGGCGGCGGAGTTCGTCGCCGAACGCGATCCTCGGAACTCTTAAGAGCCGCCGCGAATCTCGAGCGGCCAGGTGGTGTGCGAGCTGTTGCCGCGGACGTCGCTGACCTTCGCCTCGATCTCGTACGTCCCCGCCGGGAGACGGCTCGCATGGAGGTTGACGCGGAACAGGTACATGCCGGCGATCCCCTGGTAGAGCCGCCGTTCGAAGACGGGAGAGTTCTGGTACGTGCCGGCGGCGTACACGTCCCAGTAGTCGCGGCGGATTGGCACCGTCTTGCGGAAGTCGGCCGCGACGTGCCACCGGCTCCAGTGATGGCCGGAGTGGAGGCGCCATTCGACGAGCGCCGGCGTCTGCGGCAGGCCCGCGAACGATCCGGGTACCCGCATCGCGGGCTCGTCGATCGCGGCGATCGCGAGGGAGTCGCTGCGGCTGAGCCGGCCGCCCCCGGTCAGCCTCGGCCAGAGTCCGTTGTCGAAGTCGAGTGCGATCGCGTGCGGGGTCGTGTGGTCGGCGTACGGCTCGAGATGTCCGCGGGCGAGCGGGTTCCGCTCGTGGTGGTGGTCGATCTCGGTGAGGTGGACATGGTTCCACGGGTGCTGAATCCAGCCGATCACCGTCTGCTCGGCGACGACCTTCTCTCCGAGCTCGACGTTGCCGCGCAGGTGGAAGTACTGGAAGACGCGCTTGCCGTTGCAGGCGATTGAGATCTCGTGGCCGCGTGCCTTGATGACGCGGCCACTGACGACCGGGTACACAGGTGCGCCCGCGAGGGCGACGATGTCGATGCCGCTGTGGAAGGAGTAGTCGCCACTGTCGTACGGCCGCGTGACTCCGAAGGGCTGCCTCTTGACGAAGGTGCGTGGGTCGCCGAACGCTCCGCGGATCGGATGCTGGCGGTCGAACGGCTTGACCGGCCAGTGGTAGACGAGCGAGCGGCGCGCTGCCCCGGGTGCCAAAACGGCTCCGACCAGGAGCAGAAGCGAGAACAGGAGCCCGACAACGGAGAGGCGCTTCATCGCCTCTCGAGACTCGTCCTACCCGCTAATCGCGCGCCAACTGTCCCCTAACGCGACTACGGAGCGAGCCGGCCGATACGAACACGGGCCAGCTGCTCGAGCTGTGCGAGCGGCGCGCAGACCTCGCAGTCGTAGACGCGCGTCGTGCCGTCGAGGCTGCCGGTGAGGATCGAGTAGCCCGTAGGGCTGAATGCGGCGCCGGTCAGCGGGGCAAGCGTTCGGCCTACGTAGAACATGAGCTGCCCCGTGGCGGCGTTCCAGAGCCCGGCGGTGAATTGGCTCGCCGTTGCGATCCACTGACCGTCCCGGCTCCAGCTCACGGCGTAGATCGGGAAGAAGTGGCCGATGAGCCGGTGTATGAGGTGCCCGCCGCGGGCGTTCCACACGAGGCCGACGTTGTCGGAGCTGACGGTGACGAGCTCGATGCCGTTCGGGGAGTACGCAAGGGCGGTGATCCCTGAGCTGTGGCCGGACAGCGTGTTGAGGAGCTTCCCCGTCGTGGCGTCCCAGAGTTGCGCGACCTTTCCTTTCGAGGTTGCCACGCCGAGGCCGCCCGGGGAGAGGATCGCGTGGTCGGCCGCCGCGCGGATCGTGCTGACGAGCGTGCCGTCGTCGGAGTAGACACGGAGCTCCGTCGCCGTGCGGATGAGGAAGCGGTCGCCGCCCGTCGAGATGGAGAGGACTGGGACCCCGGCCTTCGCGACGAGCCGCATCGCCGTGCCCACGTCTCCGTTCTCCTGGCCACCCAACAGCGTCCCGTCAGGCTCGAAGGCAATCGCCGTCATGTGGAAGTCGGGGTTGAAGCCTTGGCCGCCGGTCCAGTCGATCCCGACCGTTCCGGCTTCGTCGAGGAACGCAAATCGCCGGCCCTCGTGCGCCGTAGCGACGATCGGCGCCGGCATCGTGAGCGTGCGGAGAACGCGACCGGACGCCGTGAGCAGTCGCGCCGTGCTTCCGGAGACGGTGACGACCTTGTCGCCGAGCCAGAAGGACTGCGT
>JAWVDC010000085.1:0-30694 GCA_033857715.1 Gaiellaceae bacterium
CGACGACGTCCTCCGCGCCGAGCCCGTTCTGAATCGTCATCACCGTGGCGCTTCCGAGGCGTCCCTCGAGCGTCGCGGCGAGGGGCTCGAGGTCGGTGCCCTTGCACGCGAGGATCGCGAGGTCGGTGTCCTCCGGCAGGCGGAACGGATCGGCGGTCGCGGCGAGCTCGGCCGTGAAATCGGAGCGGCCCGAGACGCGAAGGCGGTTCTCCCGGAGCGCGGTCGCGTGCTCCTCCCGGCGCGTGAGCACGGTCACGTCGGCGACGCGCGCGAGGTGACTCGCGAGGAGAGAACCGATCGCGCCCGCTCCGGCGACGACGACCTTCATCGGTCAGCGCTCGACGTAGATCAGGAGCGCCAGGCCGCCGATGGACGCGAGCATGCCGCCGATCGCGACCGGGAGCCTGCTCTGGTGCAACGTGGCGCGTGTGAACGCGCCGATCACGGTGGCGCAGAGGCCGAGCGCGATGATCGCGTACGCGATCCCCGTCGCGGCGCTGCCCTCGTTGGCGATGAGCGCGCCAAGAAGGCCGAGAACCGCGCCGGCCGCCACGATCCCGGCAGCCACGAGCAGGGCCTTTCCCGGTAGGTACACCGCCGCGCGCACTCGACGACTCTATCCGGCGAGGTCTCGGAATTCCTCGTCGGTGACGAGCCCCCGCTTGCGGGTGCCGAGCTCCTTGACGCGCGCGAGCAGTTCCGCGTGCTTGTCCTCGGGGACGTCGAGTCCGAGCTCCTCCGCCTTGATCCGGATCGAGTCGAGGCCGCTCTTCTTGCCGAGCACGATCCCGCGCTCGGTCGCTACGAGCTCGGACGAGTACGGCTCGATCGACGGCGGGTCGTGGAACTGCGACGCGACGGCGCCCGACTCGCGGCGGAAGAGCGTGTCGCCGGTGAGCGGTTTCCACGGGGCAAGGCCGTAGCCCGACAGCTCCTGCACGCGGGCGGCGGCCTCGCGGATCTTGTCGAGGCGCAGGGCGGCCTCGACGCCGTAGAGCGCGCGGAGCGTGAGCGCGATCTCACCGAGGTCGGCGTTGCCGGCGCGCTCGCCCATGCCGTTGATCGTGCCGTGGATCCACGTCGCGCCCGCGCGCACGGCCGCGATTGCGGAGGCGGTGGCGACGCCGAAGTCGTTGTGACCGTGGAAGTGGACCGGCACCTCGCCGCCCACCGCTTCGACGGTGCGTCCGACGAGGTCCGCGACCGCCTCGGGCGAGGCGATGCCGAGCGTGTCGACGACGACCACCTCGCGCGCGCCCGCCTCGACCGCGGCTGCGTACACGCGCGTGTAGAAGTCCGGCTCGGCGCGGGTCGAGTCGACGCCGAAGAACGCGGCGCGGATGCCGTGCTCGGCGGCGAAGCGCATCGCGGCCGTGATCCGACCGAGCATCTTCTCGCGGTCTACGCCGATCGCCTCGAGCTTCAGGTCGGAAATCGGCGACTCGATCACGCTCGCCTCGACGCCGAGCTCGACGAGCAGCTCGAGGTCGGCGGGAACGGCGCGCGAGAAGCCCCACACCTCGGCGTTCAGCCCGGCTCCCGCAACGAGCTCGACCGCGCGGCGGTCGTCGGAGGAGACGCGCGGGAACCCGGCTTCGATCCGCTCGATCCCGAGACCGTCGAGCAGCCGCGCTATCTCGAGCTTGTCCTCGGGCGAGAGGACGACGCCGACGGTCTGCTCGCCGTCGCGCAGCGTCGTGTCGTAGAGGCCAACGCGGCCGCCGATGCGGTGGGCGTCGTTGAGCGAGCCCGTCCAGATCAGGTCGGACACGCGACCACTCCGTCCGGGAAGCTCGAGAGTTTCTCGAGGCCGTCGGCGGTGACGAGGAAGTTGTCCTCGACGCGCAGCCCGCCGCCGCCCTCCCAGTAGATGCCAGGCTCGACGGCGAGAACCATCCCTTCTTCGAACTCGCCGCCGCCGGCCTGGTGCGGGTACGGCGGCTCGTGGGCGCGCGCGCCGACGCCGTGGCAGATCGGGTGCGTCGGTGCGATGCGCTCGCGGATCCGGCGGTCGAGCTCGGCCATCGAGGCGCCCGGGCGGATCAGGTCGAGCGCTTCCCCGTAGATCTCCATCAGTCGCGCCTCGAGCTCCGCGTACTCGGGCTTGAGGTCGCCGATCAGGAGGTTCTTCGTGTGGTCGGCCCAGTAGCCGTCGGCGCAGACCCAGATCTCGAACAGGACGGGCTCGCCTTCGACGACGGGCACGTTCCCGGTCGCCGTGAAGGTCTTGATCCCGCGGCCGGCCCAAACGAGAGAGAACGGGAGCGCTAGCTCGACCTTCCCGTCGCGCCAGCCGGTGCCCTCCCCGTGGACGAAGCCCTGCCAGAGCGCGGCAGCCTCCGCTTCGCGCATGCCCGGGCGGAGCCGTTGGCGGACGTGCTCCATCGCGGCAGCGGCGATGTCGTTCGCGAGGCGCATCCGCTCGACCTCCTGCTCGGTCTTGATCGAGCGGGCGCGAGCGACGAGCGGGGTCGCGTCGACGGCGCCCGGAAACGCCTCGAACCAGCCGGCCGTGAACGTCGTCGGCTCGCCGACCATCCGGTCGGAGGCCTGGGTGCCGAGCGAGAGCTCGAGACCGATGTTCTCGTACCAGCCGGCAGCCTCGACGGCCGCGTCGAGGGTGCGCGCGAGCGGTGGGCGCGGGTCCGCGGGGTCGTAGCCCTTGATGAAGCGGACGTCGTGCGTCCAGGACATGCGGGCCGCGTCTTCTTCGGACGCCTCGATCGTGATGAGCACCGGCTCGCCCTCGCGCGGGAAGACACACGCGTCGTAGCCCTTCATCCCCCAGAAGTTCGTGAGGTAGAGGACGTTGTCGGGCGCGCGGACGACGAGCGCGTCCAGGCCTTCCTCGGCCATGAGCTCGCGGACGCGCGCGAGCTTTGTGTCGTCGCGCGGCCAGGTCATCCGCAGAGTCTCGCAGCCGAAAGATTTGCGCTATTGCGACGATCAGGACACACCCGCGGCACGGGTTCGGCGGTACCGTCGACGACGAGGGAGGCGGGTAAGAGCCCCTCCCAGGGTGGGGGTAAAGAAGAGGGGGCGGTTACGCGCGCCACAGGTCAGTCGCCCCAGGGACGGATGCGCGGCGGCGCGGGCTCGCCGTGCGCCTCCTCCCACGAGATGACGGGATTGCGCAGCACGCCGATACCCTCGATCTCCGCCTCGACGACGTCGCCCGGCTTGAGGTAGAGCCCGGCCCGCTCCTCCTCCGACTTGAACCCCGCAACGCCCGCGACAGTGCCGGTCGACAGGACATCCCCCGCGGAGTACCCGAGCCCGGAGAAGTTGCTGAGGATCTCGGGAATCGTCACGCTCATCCGGCTCGAGTGCGACTCCTGCCGCGTCTCGCCGTTCACGCGCAGCTCCATCCGCAGGTTGTGCGGGTCACCGAGCTCGTCGGGCGTCACGATCCACGGCCCGAGCGGGCAAAACGTGTCGATCGCCTTGCAGAAGCTGAACACGCCCGACCGCATCTCGCCCCGCTGGATGTCGCGCGCGGTGATGTCGTTGAAGATGACGTAACCGCCGATGTAGTCCGCCGCCTCCTCCGGGCTGAACCACTTGCCCGCCTTCTTGAGGACGACGGCGAGCTCGAGCTCGTAGTCGAGCTCCTCGGTGAGGTGCTCGGGATAGACGATCGGCGCGTCCGGCCCGATGATCGCGTCGACGTTCTGGAAGAAGTTGATCCACGGCGCGATCCGGTGCGACCAGTTGACGTTCTTCGACTCGTCCTCGTGCTCGCGGAAATTCCCGGCGGTGTGGAAGAACTTCTTCGGGACGATCGGTGCCTCGAGCTTCGCCTCCGCGACCGCCGTGCGCCGGTCGCTCTCGCGCGCGCCGCCGGCCTCGAAGTACTCCCGCATCGAGCGGACGTCGAGCTCGACGATCTCGTCGCCGTCGACGCGCCCGACCTTGCCGCCGTTGAACGTGACGAGCTTCACGCGACTCCGCAGATCTCCATCGCCACACGAGCGTAGATCTCTGCCGTCTTGACGAGGCCGTCGATCTCGAGGTTCTCGCCGAGCTCGACGTCCATGAGACCGGTGGACGTGCCGTAGTTCACCGTCGGAACGCCGTAGCGCGTCAGCGCCGACGCGTCGCTGAACCAGCGCGTCACGTCGCGGCCCGGCGGCTCGCCCCAGATCTCGGCGTGCGCCGTGTCGATCGCCGCGACGAGCTCGTGGCCCTCCTCGATCTCGGCGCCCGGCGCGGTGACGTAGACCTCGCCTTCGATGCCGTACTCGGGGAACCGCTCCGCCAACCCGCGCACCATGTCGAGCACCTCCCCGCGCGCCACGGCCATCTCCTTCCTCGGCGGGACGCGGACGTCGAGGAACAAATCGGTGTGGTGCGGCGTCCGCGAGACGCGCCAGCCGAAGCCGCCCTCGATCGCGCCGACGTTGACGATCGCCTTCGCGCCGCGGTACGCATTCGCGGGATCGCCCTCCCACGTCGGGATCCACTCGAGCACCGCGTCGAGCACGTCCCGCGCGCGGAGGATCGAGTTCTGGCCGCGCTTGCCCTCGCTGAACGCCGTGTGGATGAAATTGCCCTGGACGCGGATCCGCAGCCAGAGCGAACCGAAATGCCCGAGCACGACCTTGCCCTCGGTCGGCTCGCCGAGGAGGCACATGTCCGCAACACCGCCGTGGGAGACGAGATACCGCGTGCCCGCCGCGTAGCCGCGGAACTCGCCACCCGTCGCTTCGCGGTACTGCGTCTTCTCGATCTCACCGGCGACAGCCGCGATCAACACGTCGCCGCGCAGCCGCACGCCGGCGTCCTGCAGCGAGCGCACCGCCTCGACGTAACACGCGAGCGCGCCCTTCATGTTCGAGATGCCGAGCCCGTACAAGCGCCCATCCCGGACAAAGGCCGAAGGCTGGAACCCGGGCACGTCGCGCAGCCACGGCTCGCGGCCGGAGTACGACGTGTCCATGTGGCCGTTGAACATCAGCGACTTCCCGCCGCCCGAGCCGGCCCATGTGCCAAGCGCGTTCGCCCGGCCATCCTCGACCTGCTGCCACTGGACCTGAAGGCCCATCTCCTCGAACAGCTCGACCATGAGCCGGGCCATGCCCTCCTCGTCGCCGGTGAAGGAGTGGACGCCGATCATCCGCGACGCGGTCTCGACGAGGCGATCGCGATCGACGGTCAGCGTCACGCCGCCGCCACCGCCTCGAGCTGTGCGAGCCACTCGTGCTCGGGATGGGCGCGCTCGAGCGCATCGCGAAGCCAGCGGCACCGCTCTTCGCCGAGCCGCGGCAGGACGGCCTTGAAGTCGGCCGCGTTCTTCTCCTCGTCCGGGCGCTTCGCCTTGAAGAACAGGGCGATGTCGGCGCGCAGGTACGGGATCCCATCGTGCGTCCAGTCGATCACCTGCTCGTATGGCAACCGGATCGCCGGATCGCGGCGGCAGATCCACGTGTCGCCGTCGGACGGCTCGCGGAAGACGTCGAGGCGCCACTTTCCAGACTCCGGCTCGCGGATCCACGTCTGGTGCGTCTCGCTCAACCGGCCGCGCGCCTGGTCGAGCGGCGTTGCCTCCCCATCCGCGATGACGAACACCTCGAAGCCGGAAAGGACGCCCGCGAGCTCGTCGAAGCGCGTGTTCGGGACGGCGACCTCGATGTCGCCGTGCTCACGGCGCTCCTCGTCGAGGAACAGGTCGATCGCCCATCCGCCGGCGATGTACCACGGGAGATCGACGCCGGCGAGCAGCTCCGCGACTTCCTCGGGCCGCCACGGCTCCCACTGCGACACATCGGGCGCGAAGGCGCTCATCGGACGTATGGGATGACTTCCTGACCAAAGAGCCGGATCTGCTCGAGCCGGTCGGCGCCCCACAGCTCGAGCATCACGTGCGAGCAGCCGGCGGCCTTGTACTCCGCGATCGCGGCGATGCAGTCGGCCGGCGTGCCCGCGATCGGGCGGCATTTGTCGAGCAACGCATCGCTCACCGCCGCCTTCGCGGCGAGTCGCCCGCCCTGCTCCATCGCCTCCGCAACGGGGAGGATCTCGTCCTGCTCGATCCCGGCGAGGTCGAGGAGCGTGTCGGCGGCGCCCTGGATGTTCTGCACCTTGTTCGCGAGGTACATCCCCGCGATCTCGCGCGCGCCGTCGCGGCCCGCGTCGCGGTCGGTGGCATGAATGGAGGCAACGACGGTGCAGCCGACGTCGATGTCCGCGCCGACGTTCCGCCGCGTGTACTCGACGAACGCAGGCGTCGTGATCGACGGCGTCAGGCAGCCGTCGGCGATCTCGCCCGCCAGCGCCTGCATCTTCGGCGCCGTCGCCGCGACATAGACGGGCGGCACCTCACGCGGCGCGTGCGCATCCGGCGCCATCGCCGGAACGTCCGCGCTCCACGTGTCGCCGTCGTAGTCGAACCGCTCGCCGCCGAGCACGCCGCGCGCGATCGCCACCGCATCGCGCATCGGCCCGAGCGTCTTCTTCGTCTGCGTCTTCGTGTTGTTGAGGAAGATCTTCGACGTCCCGAACCCGAGGATGAACCGCCCCGGCCCCGCCGCCTCCTGCACGACGCGCGCGTCCATCGCCGCCTGCACAGGATGGCGCGTCGACGCGGCGATGATTCCCCAGCCGATCGTGAGTCGCTTCGTCTCGCGCCCCATGAGCGCGGCGACGCCGGTGGACGAGCGCGCCTCCATCCCGTGCTTCCGCCACCACGGATACGCCTCCGCGAGCCAGATCGTGTCCATCCCGGCCTCGTCCATCGCGCGCGCCGACGCGAGCATCTCGTCGAGCGGCTCCATCGTCAGTTGCATGACGCCGATCCGGAACGGGACGGCCACGGCGCCTAGGTCTCGGTGGAAGTGGTCGGCCCCTCGGGGTCTTCCTCGTACGCCTCGGGCGAAAGCGGGCTGATCCCGGCCTCCGCACCGTCGGCCTTCGCCGTCTGGATCTGCGCATCGAGCGCGGCGAGAACATGCTGCACCTGCTGGTTGACGATCGGCTGGAGGACGCGCTGGCCCATCGAGCCGACCGGGCCGAGGATCTTCACGTCGGCCGACCACGCCATCGACGTCCCACCACCGTCGGCATCTCCAAGGGTGAACGACGTCTCCATGTTCATCATCGCGCCGACGCCCTGGCCCTTCACCGCGAGCTTGGCGAACTCGAGCTCGCGCTCCTCGAGCTTCTCCATGTCGACCTTCATCTTCAGGCCGCCGAGGCCGAGCGGGATCTTGACGTTGGCCGTCCAGTGCCGGTCGTCGTGGATGTCGAAGGTCTCGACGCCGGGCATCGTCTTCGCCATCGACGCCGGATCGTTCAACACCTGCCACACGACATCGCGCGGCGCGTCGAACACCTTCTCGCCGGAGACGTTCACTGGAGCATCTGCCAGACGCGCTGGTACGGGTTGTGGCTGTGCTTGACCTGGACGCCGGTCGCGTCCTGGATCGCCGCGCACACCGCGTGAATCCCGGCGCCGCCGCCCTCGCCCATCCCCTTCGTGCCGAGCGGCGTGAACGGCGACGGGCTCTCGATCGAGCCAGTCGCGAGCGGCGGCATGTCGAGCGCGTGAGGGACGTGGTAGTCGTAGAAGTTCGGCGTGAGGAGGTTGCCGTCCTCGTCGTACTCGAACACCTCGTGGACGGCGGCGCCGAGCGCCTGCGCGGTCGCGCCCATGACCTGGCCCTCGACGATCTGCGGGTTGATCCGCTTGCCGCAGTCGTCGACGGCGGCGTAGTCGACGATCTCGTAGTGGCCCGTCTCGGGGTCGATCTCGACGACGGCGACGTGGATCTGAGCCGCGTACGTGAGCGTGAGGTTGCCGAACTTCTTCTCGACGTCGGGCAGCTGGAACGGCGGCCGGTAGACGTAGCGGCAGTTGAGCGTGACGTCGAGATCCTCGGGCAGGCCGGCGTTGTTCGCGTTGATGATCGCGCCGCACGCCATGAACGGGAGGAACGCGTCGGGGCTCTCCTTGATGCGGATCCCGCCGTCGGCCAGCTCGAGCGCCTCCGCCGGCACGCCGCCGAAGACGGCGCCCGCGAGCTTGAAGATCTCGTCGCGCAACATCTCCGTCGCGCCCTTCACCGCGCTCAGGCCCGTGACCGCGAACTGCGAGGCGTACGTTCCGGAGAAGCCCGCGTGCGAGTTCCAGTACGAGTCGTGCCCGGCGCGCACGTGGACGTCGTCGGGCGAGCACTTGAGGATGTCCGCGACGACCTGCGCCGCCGTGGTCTCGTGGCCCTGGCCCTGCGGCGTCGTCCCGAGCGTGACGACGATCTCGCCGAAGATGTCGAGCTTCACCGTCGCGACCTCGTTGTTGCCGGAGAACTGCAGCTCCGGGTTGATGAGCCGCGACTGCCCGAAGTTGTTCGTGCCGGAATCGAGGGTGGAGCCGATCCCCACGCCGAGCAGCTTCCCGTTCGCCTTCGCCTGCTCGCGGCGCGCAGCCATCCCCTCGTAGCCGATCAGCTCGAGCGCCATGTCGAGCATCGCCGCGTAGTCGCCGGAGTCGTAGACGCAGCCGTTCGGCGTCTCGTACGGCATCTCGTCGGCGCGGATGTAGTTGCGCTTCCGCACCTCGACCGGGTCGAGGCCGAGCTCGTGCGCGACGATGTCGATCACGCGCTCGGTGAACCAGAGCTGCTGGAGCCGCGAGTAGCCGCGGTTCGGGGAGACGGGCGCCTTGTTCGTCGCGACCTGCGTGAACTCGAGCTCGATGTGGCGCCAGCGGTACATCCCCGGCGCGACCTGCGCCCAGATCACACCGCCGAGCGGCTCGTACCGCAGCCACGCACCGGCGTCGTCGAGCGCCTTCGTCCGGAAGCCGAGCAGCGTCCCGTCGTTCTTGACCGCGACCTTCGTGTCGCTGAACCACCGCTCGTTGCCGTGCGACATCGACATGTGGAAGTCGGTGCGCCATTCCGTCCACTGGATCGGCCGGTTGAGCTTGCGCGCGAGAAGGCAGCAGACGACGAGCTGCGGGTGCGAGGTGATCTTGTTGCCGAAGCCGCCGCCGATGTCCTGGGTGACGAAGCGGAGCTTGTCGAGTCCCGTCCGCATCGCGGGCCCCATCATGATCGCGGCGAATCCGGGGAACTGGTTGTTCGTGTACAGCGTCCACTGGTCGACGCCGCGGTTGTACTCGACGAGCGCTCCGTCGCACTCGAGCGGCGTCGAGTTGAAGCGGTGGAAGTGGAGCTCGTCGATCTCGATCACGCGGTCCGCCTCGGCGAAAGCCGCGTCGATGTCGCCCCATGAGTAGAGCCCCGACCACATGAGGTTCCCGCCTGCGTCGTCGTGGAGGACGGCGGCGCGGGGATCCTGCGCCGTGCGGGCGTCGACGACGACCTCGAGCGGCTCGTACTCCACCTCGACGAGCTCGGACGCGTCGCGCGCGAGCTCGCGCGTCTCGGCGACGACCGCGACGACCGCCTCGCCGACGTAGCGCACCTTGCCGACCGCAAGCGCGAAGTCCTTGATGTTCCCGCCCGGCACGCTCGAGATCTGGAAGAACGGATCGGTGAGCGCTGCGACCTCTTCCCCCGTCAGCGTCCCGTAGACGCCGTCCATCGCCTCGGCGGCGGAGACGTCGATGCTCGTGATATGCGCGTGCGCGTAGGGCGACCGAACGAAGTGGAGGTAGCCCATCCCATGGCGCTTGATGTCGTCGACGAAGACGCCCTCGCCCTCGAGGAGCCGCTTGTCCTCCTTGCGGCGGATGCTTTGACCGCCCCAGCCGAGCTGTTGCTCGACCTTTTCCGGGGCGATGACCGTCTCGGTCATCTCGCCACCGCCTTGACGGCGTCGATGATGTTCCAGTAGCCGGTGCAGCGGCAGATGTTGCCCTGCAGCGCCTTCTTGATCTCGTCCTCGCTCGGGCTCGGGTTCTCGCGGAGAAGGGCAGTCGCCGACATGAGCATCCCCGGAGTGCAGTAGCCGCACTGCAAGGCGTGGTGCTCGTTGAAGGAGCGCTGGAGCGCGGTCAGCTCCCCGCCGTTCGCGATCCCCTCGACGGTCTCGATCTTCGCGCCGTCGGCCTGGACCGCGAGCAGCATGCAGCTCTTAACGAGCGTCCCGTCGACGATGACCGAGCACGCGCCGCAGTTGCCGGTGTCGCAGCCGACGTGGCTGCCGGTCAGGTCGAGGTCGTCGCGGAGCAAATGGATGAGGAGCTTCCGCGGCTCGACGTCGCGCGCATAAGTCTCGCCGTTGACGGTCACGCTCACGTTCATCGGGCTGCGGCCTCCTTTGCGGCGCGGGTCGCGAGCACGGTCGCGAGATGAAGGCGGTACTCGGCCGAGGCGTGAACGTCCGACGGCGGATCGATCCCAGCCGCGCGCACCGCCTCGGCGATCCCTTCCGGCGAGTCGGCCGTGATGAGAACCGGCACCGCGTCGACGCAACCGAGCGCCACGCGCACGGAGCCGTTGACCGTCGCGGCCGCGTTCGCGATGCACGTCCCGTCGGCGCCGAGCGTGACCGCGGCGAAGCCGTCCTTCTTGCCGGCCGGGATGCAGATCTTCGTCAGCAGCTCGCCCGGGCCGACCGCGGTCATGTACACGCCGAGGAAGAAGTCCTCCGCGGGCACGACTCTCTCGCCGCCGGCGCCGACCACGGTCATGGTTGCGCCGACGGCGACCATGAGCGGCGGCAGGTGGTTTGTCGGGTCGTTCGAGCAGACGTTGCCGCCGATCGTGCCGCGGTTCCGCACCTGGACGTCGGCGATCGTCGCGCACACCTCGCCGAGAATCGGCCGCGCCTTCGCCTCGGCCGAGCGCATCAGCTCGGTGTATGTCGTCATCGCGCCGATCGTCAGCCTCCCGTCGCCGGCGAGCTCGATCCCGCGCAGCTCGTCGAGCCCGTTGAGGTCGACGAGCATGTCGGGCGAGGCGGCGCGCGCCTTCATGACGTTGATGAGCGTCTGGCCGCCGGCGAGCGCGCGGGCTCCGTCATTCGCGGCGAGCAGCTCGAGCGCCTCCGCGACCGACTTCGCCTTTGCATACTCGACCTCGCGCAGGAGCATGCGCTCGATCCTACAAGGACGCGTGAATCCGGCTCTCGCGGTCCCGCAGGCGGCCGCCCTCGCGGCCTGAGCGCGCCGCGATGATCTCGGCGAGGATCGACACCGCGGTCTCGGCCGGCGTGTTCGCCCCGATGTCCAGACCTGTCGGCCCGGAAATCCGGCCGAGCTCGTCGTCGGTCACGCCCTCCTCGCGGAGGACGCCACGACGCCGCTCCTGGTTCCGCCGCGAGCCGATCCAGCCGATGTAGAACGCGTCGCTCGCGAGCGCGCCCGTGATCATCGGGAGGTCGAACTTGTCATCGTGCGTGAGGACGACGAGCGCCGTGCCGAGGTCGGGTTGCACGTGAGCGAGCGCCTCCTCAGGCCACATCGGCAGGAGCTCGTCGGCGCTCGGGATCCGCTCGGGCGTCAGGAAGCTCGCGCGCGCGTCGGCCACGACCGTGCGCCAGCCGAGGAGCTTCGCCGCGCGGCAGAGCGCCTCGGCGGTGTCGACCGCGCCGTAGACGAACAGGCGCGGCGGCGGCGCGGAGACGTCCGCGAGCACCGTGCGGCCCTCGAGCTCGAGGACGTGGCTGATGCCACGCCGCCGCGCCGCCGCGAGCAGCTCGGGATCGTCGAGCTTCTCGCCGACTCCCGCGCCGGCGACAACGGTGAGCGTGACGTCCCCGCGCGGCAGTTCCCTGAGCTCTTCGACGAAGACGTCGATCTCGCCGCCGCACGGGAGGCCGACCTCGAACGCCATGTCGTCGGTGATGCCGTAGGTCAGGAGCCGCGGCGGCCCGCCTGCGAGCACCTCCTGCGCGGCGAGCACGACGTCGTTCTCGACGCACCCGCCGGACACGGAGCCGACGAGATGACCCTCCTCGCTGACGTAGAGCTTCGACCCGACGGGCCGCGGCGCCGACTTCCGCGTGGCGACGACCGTCGCTACCGCGACCTTGCGCCCGACCTCGCGCCAGATCGTGACCATCTGCAGCGGCTCGTCCATCTACCGCCCAAGGTACGCCTTGCGGAGATCCTCGTGCTCGCGGAGCTCCGCGGCGGGACCTTCCAGCACGAGTCGCCCGGTCGACAGGACGTATCCGCGGTCGGCGATCCCGAGCGACACGTTCGCGTTCTGTTCGACGACGAGCATCGCGACACCGGACGCGTGCACCTGGCTGATGATCTCGAAGCTCCGCTCGACGAGGATCGGCGCGAGCCCCATCGACGGTTCGTCCATGAGCAAGAGCCGCGGCTTCGCCATGAGCGCGCGCCCCATCGCCACCATCTGCTGCTCGCCGCCCGACAGCGTCCCGGCGAGCTGCTTTCGGCGTTCGTGCAGGAGCGGGAAGAGCGTGTACACGCGCTCGAAGTCCTCCTTCGCGCCGCGGCCGTGGAGGTACGCGCCCATCTCGAGGTTCTCGAGCACGGTCATCGGCCCGAACAGCCGCCGGTTCTCGGGAACGATCGCGACGCCCTTGCCGATCCGGTAGCTCGTCGAGCGCCCGGTGACGTCCTCGCCGTCGATGCGGACCGCGCCGTTGCGCGGCTTCACGATCCCGAGGATCGTCTTCAGCGTCGTCGACTTCCCCGACGCGTTGCCGCCGAGCAGGCAGACGAGCTCCCCGGCGCGGACATGCAGCGACACGCCCTGAAGGATGTGGATCTGTCCGTAGAACGTGTCGACGGAGTCGAGCTCGAGGAGCGGCGCGGTCTGGGTCTCGGTCACTTCGTCGCCGCCGCCTTCGTGCCGAGGTACGCCTCGACGACACGCGGATTCGTCGCGACTTCCCCGAACGTGCCCTCCGCGATCTTGACGCCGTGGTCGAGCGCGACGACGCGGTCGGAGATGCCCTCGACGACATGCATGTCGTGCTCGATCACGAGGATCGTGTAGCCGGCTTCGTCCCGGAGCTTCCCGATCAGCTCCGTGATCTCGTGCGTCTCGACGGGATTCATGCCGGCCGCCGGCTCGTCGAGCAGGAGGATCCGCGGCTCGGTCGCCATCGCCCGCGCGATCTCGAGGCGCCGCCGGTTCGCGTACGAGAGCGAGTACGCGGGCATGTCGAAGCGGTAGCCGAGCAGGCGCTGGCCGAAGAACGCGAGCTTCTCCTCGGCGCGCGCGCGGATCGCACGCTCCTCGCGGCGCATCGCCGGCGTCCGCAGCATCGCCCGCGCGATGCCGACCTTCGTCTTCCCGTACTGGGACGCCATGACGTTGTCGATGACGCTCATGTTCAGGAAGAGCCGCAGCGTCTGGAACGTCCGGGCGACTCCGCGGTTCGCGACCTCGTGCGGCGCGAGCGGACGGTGGCGAGCCGGAAGGAAACGGAAGACGAGCCGGACGACCCACCGGAGCGGCCTGAGCACACCGCGGAGCCGCCGGGTCTCGAGGCGCTTGAGCAGACGGTCGCCGAACGCGTGGACGACGTCGATGACGAGGAGACTCTCGCCGTCGAGCTTGATCTCGCCAGAGTCCGGCGCATAGAGACCGGAGATCACGTTGAAGAGCGACGTCTTGCCGGCCCCGTTCGGCCCGATGACGCTGACGATCTCCCGCTCGTGCACGACGAGGTCGAGGTCGTCGATCACGACGAGACCGCCGAACGCCTTGCGCAGACCCTCGAGCTCGAGCAGCGGCCGCTTCTCGGCGGTCATCAGACGATCTCCACCCTCGAGGTGCCGAGCAGGCCCTGCGGCCGGACGGTCATGAGAGCGACGAGCATCGCGCCGAAGAGGAGCAGCGCAGTGATGCCGGAGTTGAGGAGGAGGACGTTCTCCCAGACGACCGCGACGAGGTAGAGGATCGGCGGAAGCAACGCGAGGCGCCACCATCCGCGCACGCTGAGGCAGAGAATGATGGCGAGGACGAGTCCGATGTAGAGGTAGTTGTTGAAGTTCCCGTGGCTCACGCGCGGGATGACGACCCAATCGGCGAGCCACTTTCCGCCCGAGATCGGATGCCCCGACGTCCACGAGCGGCCCGCCCACTCTGCAACGACGGCATGTGCGAGGAGGCCGAACGCGATCGTCCCCGCGAGCACGGCAATGCCCTTCCAGAAGGGTTTGATCAGCGCGGCGAAGAGAAGAACCGTCCCGTAAAAGAGCCAGCGCTTGATGTCCGGGTGGTCGTTCTGTGGGGCGAGGTAGTAGTACGAGACGTTGATGACGATCGCCCCCAGGATCGTCCCGGCGAGGCTGCCGAGGCCGCCGAGGATGACGACCGCGTAGATGATGATCAGCACGGTCGTCGTGAAGTTCGTCGCGACCACGGAGCCCTGGATCGCGGCGAGCATGCAACCGGCAAGGCCGGCGATCGACGCACCGAGAGCGAAGGCGGTGAGCTTGAGCCGGTTCACCGGAATCGTCAACGCCGCAGCGGCGAGCGGATCCTCCCGCAATGCCCGCCAGGCGCGGCCCGTCCGCGACTGATTGACGAAGTGCAAGGCCGTCAGCAGGACGACGAAGACGATGAGGGTGAAGAAGAACTCTTGCTTCGACGAGTTCAGGTGGTAGCCGAAGAAGGTGAGCTTGTCGATGTTCGCAATCCCGTTGGAGCCGCCCGTCACGTCGACTCCCGCGATCACCGGGTCGGAGGTGTTCGCGAACACGAGGAACGCCTGCCCGAAGAAGAGCGTGACGATTGCGAGGTAGTCGCCGAGCAGGCGGCGCGACGAGAACCCGAGGACGAGTCCGGCGAAAGCGGTCCCGATCATCACGAGAGGGATCGAGACCTCGGCAGGCCAGTGGAGTCCGTAGTGGTCCGAGGAGAGCTCGGCGTACGCATAGGCGCCGATGCCGTAGAACGCGACGTACCCGAGGTCGAGCAGGCCGGCGAACCCGACCACGACGTTCAGCCCGAGGCCGAGCACGAGGTAGAGCATCGTCAGCAGCGCGAACGAGTACAGATCGCCTTCGCTGAGCCAGAACGGCAGCGACGCCGCGAAGCCGAGGAACACGATCAGCTTGACGGGGTCCGGGGTCCGTTCCCAGCCGATCCGGAGATACCCCTTCAGTCCCCGCCCACGCGCCTGCCGTTCCTCGGCCTCGGCGACCCACGAGTCGACGCCAATGCGCGCTTCGCCGTCGGGGGTGTTCGGAGAGTCGTTCATACCTTCTGAATCGCGTGGGAGCCGAGCAGCCCGGTCGGGCGCACGAGCATGAACAAGACGAGGAGGCCGAACACGACGATGTCGGACCACTGCCCGCCGACGTACCCGGCCGCGAACGACTCGACCACGCCGATGAGGAGCCCGCCCACCACAGCTCCCGGGATGCTGCCGATGCCACCGACGACCGCCGCCGTGAACGCCTTCAGGCCCGCGACGAAGCCCATGAGGAAGAAGGTCGTGCCGAGCTTGAGCCCGACCATGACGCCTGCCGCGCCTGCGAGCGCCGAGGCGATGAAGAAGGTCTTCGAGATGACGCGGTCCGTGTCGATTCCCATCATCGACGCGGCCTCACGGTCGTACGCGGTTGCACGCATCGCCTTCCCGAAGCGGCTCCAGTTGACGAGGACGATGAGCCCGACCATCAGCGCCACCGCCGTGCTGAGGATGAGGACGTCGATGACGCTCACCGAGACCGGGAGCGGGCTGTTCGCAAAGAGCGTGAAGACGGGCTTGATCAGCGGCCCGGGTTGGCCGTTCGTCCCGCCGAGGTCGAAGCTGTCGTAGTTGTACTGGAAGCCGTTGGTGAGGAGCTGCGCGCTGTTCTCGAGGAAGATCGCCACCCCGAGCGCGCTGATGAGGGGCGCGATGCGCGGGGCATTGCGTAGGGGCCGGTAGGCGAAGCGCTCGACTGCGACGCCGAGCACGCCCGAGCCGCCCATGGCGGCGGCGAACATCAAGAGGATGAGGGGCACCATCCCGAGCGTCAGGTTGAGAGGCCCGCCGAACGCCGTGAGCACGCCGTAGCCGAGGAAGGCGCCGACCATGTAGACGTCGCCGTGCGCGAAGTTCAGGAGCTTGAGGATCCCGTACACCATCGTGTAGCCGAGGGCGATGAGGGCGTAGAGGCTGCCGAGCACGAGCCCGTTCTTCAGCAGGCCGGCGGCACCGCTCCAGCCGAGCGTCCGCACTGTGTCGACAACGCCTCCGAGGACAACGTGCATGCCGCCTTAGCCTCGCAGAAACGCGAGCGGCCCACCAATGTGGGCCGCTCGCAGTGCCTATCGCGGGTCGGTTACCCGATGCGCTTGTACGTGCCGTTCCCCTGGATCTTGTAGATCGCGAAGTCCGCCGCTCCACCCATGTCGCCGGGGCCCTTGAAATTGCCCTGGTTCGTGGTGAGGAACTTCACCGGGAATCCGAGCAGCGACTGCCCGGCGGTGAGCTGGACCTTGTGGATCATCTTGCGGACCGCGGTGCGGGTCGTGTGGCCGTGACCGGCTGCGCACGCCATCTTGATGGCGGTGGCGTTGACCAAGGTCGCCGTGTACGTCGGCAGGCCGAACAGCTCCTGGTTACCGCCGTGGAGACTGGCGAACTTCGAGAGCTTCGCGCTCGAGAAGTCGACAGGGAACCCTGAGACGAGGCTGCCCGTGCCCGTGAAGGACGCCGGGTCGTCGGTGCCGTCCGAGCCGAACAACTTGGTCGTCGTCGTGGGGCGCGCAGTGTGGTACTGCTGGTAGAAGCTCTGCGCCTCGGCGGCAACCTGCCACGGGATGAAGATGACCTGCGTGTTCGTCGGGATCTGCGCGATCACGGCGGAGAAGTCCTGCGGGAGCGTCTGGCTCACGCTGTTCTGGCCGGTGATCGTGATCCCGTACTTGCTCTTCAGGTCCTTCTTCACCTGGGTCGCGAGACCCTGGCTGTACGACTCCTGGTCGTCGATGATGTAGATCCGCTTCGCGAGAAGCTTCTTCGCCATCCAGAACGCGTCGCGGTCGCCCTGCTGACCGTCGTTCGGGACCGTCCGGAAGAAGTAGCCGGGGTCGGTGAACCGCGGCCGCCCGCCGGTCGAGATGAGGCTCCGCGTCAGCTCCACGCGAGTCGCCGAGCCCGAGATGTTCGCGAGACCGTGCTGCTCGTAGATGCTCGTGGCGTCCTCGACCTCCTGGCTACCGGCCGGGCCGGTCACAGCGAGGATGTGGCCGTTCGACGCGAACGAGTGCGCGACGGCGAGGTTCGCCGATGCGTCGGTCGCGAGCTTCGTATCGCCGGGCACGAGCTTGATCTTCCGCGCGTGATGGTTGTTCCACACCCGCTTGGCGAAGTTCGCCCAATCCCACTGGGTCACGCCGATCGAAGCCGCCGCTCCGGTCGCGGGATACGCGACGCCGATCGTGACGAGGCTTCCGCAAGCGACGCTCGACGAAGCGAGCCGCGCGCCCGCGACGGTGCTCCGAGCGGACGCGGTGCCGCCCATCGTGGCCGAGACGACGACTGCGACGGTCGCCGCCAGCGCGGCCATAAGTCCAAACTTCCTCAACATCCGTGCCCTCCTTCTAAAGCGATCTGCGAACCACGGACTCTATCCGGGCTTCTGCGGATCGGGAAGGGATAGGTTTGCCCTCATCGTGCGCTTCTGCTTCCACCCCGACGAGACGGACGCTCCGGTGACGGAGCTCTTCGCGTCTCCCGAGTTCCGGCAGCGGATCCTGTCGTTCGCTGCGGGCGACGGCGGCGCGCGGGGCGACACCGAGCGTGACGAGCTGCTGTACGTCCTCGCGGGAACCGGGAGCGTCGTGGTCGCCGGCGAAACACACGAGCTCAGGCCCGGCACAGCCGTCTTCGTCGCCCGTGGCACGGGATGGAGCGTCGGCGAGGCGGCCGGCCTCCGCGTCCTCTCGGTGCTCGTCGAGGATCCGCTCCCGGCAGGCGCCACGCACGCTGTGATCGCCACGGGCGAGCACGGCGTGGCGACGGCCGGCCGCGCCTTCGATCTCTTCGCGCATCCGGAGAACGGCTGTGCCTCGGTGACGCAGTTCGTCGGCCACATTCCGACGGGGCGCGCGCCTGACCACTTCCACCGCTACGACGAGGTCGGATACATCCTCGCCGGCGAGGGCGCCTTCCACGTGGGTGACGAGAGCGCGCCTTTGCGTCCCGGGTCGTGCTTCCACCTGCCGGCGCGGCTCGTGCACTCGCTCGAGAACTTCGGCCCCGGCGAGATGCAGGTGCTCGGCGTTTTCCGGCCGGCGGGGTCGCCGGCCGAGGCCTACTACCCGGACGGAACCGCGGCTGCCGTCCCGGTGGAGTCGTAATGCCACACATCGAGCGCACCGCGCGCGTGCACTGGGACGGGAACGTCGCTCGCGGAGCCGGGTCGCTCGACGCGGTGAGCGGCGCGTTCGCGCACTTGCCCTTCTCGTTGCCATCGCGGATCGGCGACCCCGAGGGCAAGACGAGCCCCGAGGAGCTGCTCGCCGCGGCGCACGGCGGCTGCATCACGATGTCTCTCGCGGGCGAGCTGGCGAAAGCCGGCACGCCACCGGGTCATCTCGACACGACGGTGACGATCCACATGGACGAGGTCGAGGGGCAAGGGCACCAGATCGTCGGCTCGGTCGTCGAGTTCGTAGTCGAGGTGGAGGGCGCCGACGAGGCCGGGTTGCAGGCGGCGGTGCACGAGGCGGACGCGGGTTGTCCGTTCTCGGCGCTCCTCAAGCGCGCCGGCGCGACCGTCGACGTCTCCGCGCGCTTCGCGTGAGCCTCCTCGACGTGAAATTTCTAGACCTTGCCTCGCGGCGGCGGACGCACAAGGCGTTCGGCCCGGAACCCGTTCCGCGCGAGACGCTGCTCGAGGTGCTCGCGGCCGCCCGCTTCGCGCCGACGCACCACATGACCGAGCCGTGGCGCTTTCACGTGCTCGGACCCGAGACGCTGGCCGCGCTGAAGGAGGTCGCCGGCGAGAAGGAGGCCGCGAAGCTCGACCGCGCGCCGACACTCGTCGTCGCGACGGCCATGCTGACCGGCGATCTCGTGCAGGACGAGGAGGACGTCTGCGCAGCGGCCGCTGCGATCGAGCTCGTCCTTCTCGCCGCGACCGAGCGCGGGCTGGCCACGTACTGGCGCACGCCGCGGGTGCTCCGCACGCCGCCGGGCCGCGAGGCTGCCGGGATTCCCGCCGGCGAGCGCTTCCTCGGGCTCCTCCACTTCGGGACGCCCGTCCGCGAGCCCGCGCCACGCGAGCGGCGGCAGGTCTCGAGCTACGTCACGTTCCTCGACTAGCTCAGAGCTGTGTCGCCGGGCCGCGGCTCGTCCACGCCGGATTCGGGCGTGCCGACGACGGCGGGCTGCGTGGGACGCAGGTAGAGGAATTCGTAGAGAAGCGCTGCGATCAGCGCGCCGGCGGCCGGAGCGGCCCAGTAGATCCACCACCCGTTCCAGATGTTCCCTGCGATCTCGGGACCGAAGGCGCGTGCGGGATTCATCGCGGCTCCGGTGAACGGGCCTCCCGCAAGGACGTCGACCGTGATCGTCAGACCGATCGCCAATCCGGCGATCGACTTGAAGGCCCCGCGCGGGTCGACTGCGGTCGCCCACACCGCCCATACGAGGAAGAACGTCAAGATCATCTCGAGGACGAACGCCTTGCCATCGGTCGTCGCCGGGTGCGGTGCAGCGGCGAACGCGACCTGACCTTGGCTCGTGAGGTAGCGGAGGATGGCCGCCGCGACCACGGCTCCGAGAAGCTGCGCTATCCAGTACACGACGGCGAGCAGGGGCGTGATCCGCCGCGTGACGAGGAAGCCGAGCGTGATCGCGGGGTTGAAGTGGGCTCCCGAGATGTGGCCGACGTTCGTGACCATGATCCCGATCGCGAGCCCGTTCGCGAGCGCGACGGCGACGAGGTCGTGTCCCCCGCTGAAGATCGCCGAGACGATGCCGGCGCCCCCGCCGATGAAGATCAGCGTGAACGCGCCGACGAACTCGGCAACGCCACGGCGGACAACATCCTGAGCCATCGGCGCGACGATACGAAACGGTTCGGACAGCAACGGGGCGGGTAGAAGGCCCCCCATGTCCGGGGTCTCACACGAGAGCAACACCGAGGTGAAGTGCCCGCATTGCCGCAAGAGCTTTGCGGCAGCGGAGATCGACGGCGGAGACGCCGTGCGCTACCGCGGCTTCAAGTGCCCGCACTGCAAGTTGTTCGTGCCGCTCGAGCGCGCGACGAAGGGTTAGGACACCGCGTCCCTGAGCGCCTGCGCCTCGGGCAGATGCTCGAGCTTCTTCAGCGTGTTGTTCTCGATCTGCCGGATCCGCTCGCGCGTGACGCCGAAGGCGCGCCCGACCTCCTCGAGCGTGCGCGGCTCCCCGCCGAGCAACCCGTACCGGAGCTCGATCACCTGGCGCTCGCGCTTCGGGAGCGCATTGAGCGCATTCTCGACGTCCTCGCGGCGGAGCATGAGCTGCGCCGTGTCGAACGGCGACTCAGCCGAGTCGTCGGGGACGAAGTCGCCGAGTGAGGAATCCTCCTCTTCGCCGATCGGCTTCTCGAGCGAGACGGGCAGCTGCGACATGCGGAGGATCTCGCGCACCTCGTCGGTCGTCATCTCGAGCTCCTCGGCGATCTCCTCGGGATTCGGCTCCCGGCCGAGGCGCTGCACGAGCTGGCGCTCGATGTGCACGACCTTGTTGAGCTTCTCGACCATGTGGACGGGAATCCGGATCGTGCGCGCCTTGTCGGCGATCGCCCGCGTGACCGCCTGGCGAATCCACCAGGTCGCGTACGTCGAGAACTTGTAGCCCTTGCGGTAGTCGAACTTCTCGACGGCGCGGATGAGACCGAGCGAGCCTTCCTGGATCAGGTCGAGGAAGGAGAGCCCACGGCCGAGGTAGCCCTTCGCGATCGAGACGACGAGGCGGAGATTCGCCTCGATCATCGCGGTCTTCGCAGACATGTCCCCGCGCTCGATCCGCTTCGCGAGGGTCACTTCCTGGTCGGCCGTGAGGAGCGCCACCTTGCCGATCTCACGGAGGTACAACCGCAAAGAGTCGAGCGAGGGCTCGACGGTGAGGTCGAGCTTCGGAACCGCCGGGATCTTCTCTTCCGGCGCTTCCTGAAGCGGCGCCGTCTTGTGCTGCTCGCCCTCGACGAGGTCGATGTTCTGCTCGGTCAGGTGCGTGTAGAAGTCCTCGACCTGTTCCTTCGTGAGCTCAACGTCCTCGAGGCCGTTGACGATCTCGTCGTAAGTGAGAAAACCTTTTTCCTTGCCTTCGGCGATGAGCTTCTGCAGCTCCTCGACCTCGGGTAGCGAGATCTCAACGGTCAGCACGCCTACGAACCTCCCCAGATTCGTTCAGTTGTAGGAACCGCCCCCGACCGTCCGCAGTACCGACGACCCCGGTCCTCCCTCAATCGCGGTGCGGATACTAGTTACGTGTGACCGATTCGTAAAGAAGTCATGAACATCGCTAGGTTGACGTCGCAAGCGTTCGCCGACCCAGCCGTGCTGGAAGCGCTCCGTATCGGAGTCTGAGGAGGCGGAGAACGCGCCCATCGAGGAGGCGCGTTGACCCGCATCACCAAGACGATCCGCTCCACCGCCCACGTCGTCGTGGCGAGCGTCGTCGTCGAGCTCCTCCTCGATTTCGGCGCCGGCGCGGTCGCCGTTCTCGTCGCGCCGTACGTCGGCGGCTGGGTCTACGCCGTCGCCGGTGTGATCGTCGTCGGCTCGCTACCGGTGCTGAGCCTCAACATCGCTCGCATCGCCCGGCGCGAGTGGAAGCGCCACCACCCCGCCGACTAGCTCGTCGAGGCTGTTGAGCACAGGAGTTTCCGCGAGCTGCGGGAGGTCGACGCCGAGCAGGCCGAGGAAGGCCGCAACCGCCGGCCCGAGAGCCCGTGCCGATGCGGGCGCCGTTGCGCCGTCCTCCGACTTCAGCGCGACGCCGAGACCGTCGGGGCCGGCCGCGCAGAGCAGTCCCTCTGCGCCGCCCTTTGCGAGCCAGCCGGGCCTGTCGCGCATGAGGACGAAGTCGACGCCGTCGGGGCCGCCGACGAGGTCGGGCCGCGCGCGCATCGCCGCCGCGATCCGGTCGCCGCCGGGTAGCGATTCGAGCCGCGAGTACGCATGCGCCATCCGCTCGAGCGGCAGCGCGAACGTGAGGACGCCGCAATGGTCGACGCCCGTCCCGAGCGGCTCGACCTCCGCCGCCTCGACGTGTGCAGCGCGCGCCGCCCGCTGGACCGGATGGTCAGGGAGCCGGTAGCCCTCCGTCGGCCAGCCGTTCGCGGCGCACAGCGCGAGCATCCCGGCGTGCTTCCCCGAGCAGTTGTTGTGGATCTTCTGTGGCGGCCTGCCCTCCTGCGGGCCGAGCTCGAGGTCGTCCTCGGTCGCGCCGGCGCGCTCGAGAAGCTTCCGGGCCGCCGCGACCTGCTCGGGCGTGTCGTGGTGGGACGCACACGCGATCGCGAACTCGTCGTCGGGCAGGTCGCCGCGCGCCCGCACGAGGGGCAGCGCCTGCAGCGGCTTCGAGGACGAGCGCATGAAGGAGACGAGCTGCGGGTTGCCGGCGCTCGCGACGATCTCGCCGCCGCGCACGGCGACGGCATGGACGCGGTGCCGCGCCTCGACGACTCCGTTCCGGCGCACTTCGACGACGATCGGCTCGCTCACGGAGAGAAACCATACGCGGACTTGCGAATGGGCGGGATTTCCCGTACATTCGGCGAGTGCCGACCAAAGACGGACACGACTACGCCGCCAAGGACACGATGGTGGTCGCGGAGCCGAAGCAGCTGAAGGCAATGGCGGACCCCCTCCGTGCGCAATTGATTCAGCTGCTTCGGGACCGGGCGCGCTCGACCCAGGAGCTCTCCGAGGAGCTCGCGATCCCGAAGGGAACGGTCGGCCACCACCTGAAGGTTCTCGAGGCGGCGGGGCTCGTTCGCGTCGTGCGCACGCGGAAGGTCCGTGCGATGACCGAGAAGTTCTACGGCCGCACGGCTCGTCTCTTCCTCTATCAGACGGAGGATCCCGACGAGACGCGCGCGATCTCGACGAACACGCTCCGCCAGGCGGCGAGCGAGGTCGCACAGGCCCCGATGGTCACCGGCTTCGGCCTCGTCCGTGCGCGGCTCTCGAGGAAGGATCTCGCGCGCTTCAACCGTCGCGCGCAGAAGCTCGCCGCGGACTTTCGGCTCGCCGACAAACCCGGCGAGCGGCCGTGCTCGATGACGATGGGCATCTGGAGCGGCGAGGACGCCGATGCGTAAGCCGCAGGGAGCGCTCTGGCAGCACCCCGACTTCATGAAGTTGTGGACTGGCCAGTCGATCAGCGAGTTCGGCTCTCAGATCTCCCAGCTCGCGATTCCGCTTCTCGCCCTGCTCGAGCTTCACGCGACGACGTTCGAGTTCGCCCTCCTCGGCGTGCTCGGCTTTATGCCGTTCATCCTCTTCGCGCTTCCCGCCGGCGTCTGGGTCGACCGGCTGCGTCGGCGCCAGATCCTCATCGTCGGCGACGCCGCGCGCGCCGTTCTCCTTCTCTTGATCCCGATTCTCTGGGCTGCGGGCGTCCTGAGGATCTGGCAACTGCTCGTGATCACCTTCGTGATCGGGATCTTCACCGTCTTCTTCGACGTCGCCTATCAGTCGTATCTCCCTGCCCTCATCGAGCGCGACGACCTCGTCGACGGCAACTCGAAGATCCAGCTGACGGTCTCGGTCTCGCAAGTCGCCGGCCCGAGCGCCTCCGGCCTCTTGATCAGCGCAGTGACGGCGCCGTACGCGATTCTCTTCGACGCGGTCAGCTTCGTGATCTCGAGCCTCTTCATGGTCTCGATGCGGCACCGCGAGACCGTCACGGAGCGGCCGAAGGAAGGGCACCCGAAGATGTGGCCACAGGTGAAGGAAGGCCTGCAGTGGGTCGTCGGGCACCGCTGGCTCCGCGCGATCGCCGCCTGCACGGGAACCTCGAACTTCTTCGGATCGATGTTCTTCGCGGTCCTGCTCGTCTACGTCGTCCGGGTGCTGCACTTCTCGGCGGCGGAGATCGGGGTGATGTTCGCCGTTGGGAGCTCGGGCTCGATCGTCGGCGCGCTTGTCGCGAACAGGATCCAGAAGCGAATCGGCGTCGGGCCCGCGATCGTGCTCGGGTCGATCTGCTTCTGCTCGACCGGTCTCATCTACGTCCTCGCCCCTAAGAGCGCAGCCCTCCCCATCTTCATGCTCGGCCAGGCGATCGGCGGTTTCGGTGGCGTCTCGTACAACATCACGCAGGTCAGCCTCCGGCAGGCGATCACTCCTGAGCGCCTCCAGGGGCGGATGAACGCCGCAATGCGATGGATCGTCTGGGGGACGATCCCGCTCGGCGGCCTGCTCGGGGGAGCGATCGGCCAGTGGGTCGGTCTGCGCACGGCGATGTGGATCGGCGCGGTCGGGAGCCTCACGGCCTTCCTCCCCGTGGCGCTCACCTCCGTGCGCTCCATTCGCGTGATGCCGTCGGCGGTGGAGGAGCCCACTCCCGCGGAGGCAGAGCTAGCCGGTGGGCTCATCGGCGGCGAGCCGCTCCCCGCGCCTGCCGCTGCGGATGCGTAGACCGAGTCTCGGCCTCCTCCGGCGAAACGCGGACTACCGCCGCCTGTGGACTGCCCAGACCGTCAGCCAGTTCGGCTCGCAGGTCTCCGGCCTGGCGCTGCCGCTCGTGGCCGTCATCACGCTGCATCTGACGGCGTTCAAGGTCTCGCTCCTCGGCACGGTCGACATGCTTCCGTTCCTGCTCTTCGCGCTTCCCGCCGGCGCCTGGGTCGACCGAATCGCACGCCGCCCGGTTCTGATCGCCGCCGACCTCGGGCGCGCGCTCGCGCTCGCGTCAGTTCCGGTCGCCGCGGCGATCGCCCACATCACATACGCGCAGCTTCTTGTCGTCGGCTTTGTGACTGGGACACTGACCGTGCTCTTCGACGTCGCGTACCAGTCATACCTCCCGTTCCTCGTCGAGCGTCAAGACCTCGTCGAGGGAAACTCGAAGCTCGAGGTCAGCCGCAGCGGCGCAAGCATCGCCGGGCCGGGAATCGCGGGGCCCCTCGTGCAATGGATCACGGCGCCATACGCCGTCGCCGTCGACGCGGCGAGCTTCGTCCTCTCCGCGCTCTCCGTCCTCCGGATCCGCGCCGCCGAGGTCGTCGAGCCACCGACCGAGCAGCCGAGCCTCGTCCGGGAGATTCGCGAAGGGCTGCGCTACCTCGTCCGGGATGGACGCTGGCGCGCGATGGCGACCTTCGTCGCGGTGTTCAACCTCGGCACCGGGATGACGGGGCCGCTGATGCTCGTCTACGCCGTTCGCCGCCTCGACCTGACGCCGGGAGAGCTGGGCCTCACGTTCATGCTCGGGAGCTTCGGCTGGCTGCTCGGCGCGCTCGTCGCGGGCAGGGTCGGCCGCTCCCTCCGGGTCGGGCCGGCACTCGCAGTTCTCGGTTTCCTCGGCGGCCTCCCGTTCTTCCTCGTCCCGCTCGCGCCGCGCTCGTTCGCGATCCCGGTGCTCGTCCTGGCGCAGGCTGTGACCGGGGTCGCAATCGTCATCTTCAACGTCATCGCGATCAGCCTCTACCAGACTCACGTGCCGCCGCGGATGCTCGGGCGGATGAACGCGTCGCGGCGCTGGATCGTGTGGGGAACCATCCCGCTCGGCAGCCTCCTCGGCGGGGCGCTCTCCGCCTGGATCGGGCTGCGGACGACGCTCTTCGTCGGCGCCGGGATCTCGACGATTGCCGGCGTGGCGCTGCTCGCGAGGCCCATCCTCTCCCTGGCTACCGTTGACGACGATGCCGGAGCTGCCGGAGATGGAGGCGTGGCGCCGCCAGCTGAGTGATCCCGTCTCGGCCTTCCCGATCGCGAAGGCCGGGCCCGCGCACATCGCGACGCTCAAGACGTTCGACCCACCGCCGAGCGCGCTCGAGGGACGGCGCCTCCGCGGCGCCGAGCGGCGCGCGAAGCGGCTCCTCTTCCCCACCGACGACGGCGAGCTCGTCCTCCTCGTCCACCTCATGACCGCGGGCCGCCTCAAGTACCTCGCTGCCGGCGAGAAGGGCCCGGCGAAGCCGGCGTTCGCGCTCGAGTTCGCGGGCGGCGCGCGTCTCGTGCTGACGGAGAACGCGAAGAAGAAGCGCGCCGGCGTCTGGCTCCTCACGCCCGAAGCGGCGGAGGCCGAGCTCGCGCATCTCGGCCCGGAGGCCGACACGCTCGACGCGAAGCAGCTCGGCGAGATCCTCGGATCCGACTCGCGCCGCCTGCACGCGTTCCTGCGCGACCAGCGCCTCATCGCGGGCATCGGCCGCGCGTGGGCGAACGAGATCCTCCACACAGCACAGCTCTCGCCGTACGCGCTCTCGGGTGACCTCGACACGGAGGAGATCGCGCGCCTCGCGGCCGCGATCCACTCGGAGCTCGAGCGCGGCCTCGCGCTGCGCGAGACGGGCGCGTCCGACGAGAAGACCTATCGCGTCCACCGCAAGCTCGGCGAGCCGTGCCACGTCTGCGGAACGCCGATCGCGCAGGTCGACTTCGAGGAGCACACGATCTTCTACTGCCCGATGTGCCAGACCGGCGGCCGCGTCCTCAAGGACCGTCGCATGTCGCGGCTGCTCCGTTAGGGTCCCGCCATGGCGACAGTTGCCGAAGTCATGAACACGAAGGTCCTCACCGTCGACCCGACGGCGTCGATCGGCGAGGCCGCGGAGAAGATGATCGACGCCGGCGTGGGCGCGGTCGTCGTCATGGAGGACATGGCCCGGATCGTCGGGATCGTCACCGAGCGCGACATCCTCCGCGCGGTCGCGCAGCGCGCGCGGGCGGCCGAGGCGCGCGTGCGTCAGTGGATGACCGAGAGCGTCATCACGATCGCGCCGGAGACCGAGATCAAGGACGCCGCGAAGATGATGTTCGACGGGAACTTTCGCCACCTCCCGGTCGTGAACAAGGACGGCCGGCTGATGGGCATCGCGAGCCTTCGCCGCCTCTCGCAGTACGAGTTCGAGCACGCGAAGTAGCCCCAGTAACCGTCCGGCCGCCTTCGTAGGCTGGCCTCCGTGATCAGGCTCTTCCCCAATGCCGGTGGCTGGCTCGAGGTCGTGTGCGGGCCGATGTTCAGCGGGAAGAGCGAGGAGCTCATCCGCCGCCTCCGCCGCGCGGAGATCGCCGGGCAGCGCGTCCTCATCGTCAAGCCGAAGCTCGACAACCGCTTCGACATCTCCCACGTCGTCTCGCATGCCGGCGCGAAGATGCGCGCGGTCGCAGTCGAGTCGCCGGCGGACATCCCCGGTCTGGTCGAGGGCTACGACGTCATCGGGGTCGACGAGGTGCAGTTCTTCGCGCCCGAGATCGTGCTCATCCTCGACGGGTTGGTCGAGAAGGGGATGCGGGTCGTCGCGAGCGGTCTCGACCAGGACTTCCGCGGCTTCCCGTTCGGCGTGATGCCGGAGTTGCTCTGCCGTGCGGAGCTCGTCGACAAGCTGCAAGCGGTCTGCCACCGCTGCGGCGGTCCCGGGACGATGACGCAGCGTCTCGTCGACGGAGCGCCCGCTCCCGCGGACGGCGCCACGATCGTCGTCGGCGCCCTCGAGCAGTACGAAGCGCGCTGCCGCAGCTGCCACGAGCTCGCTGCGCCGGCATTCGCCACCGGCTAGGTTTCCGCGCCGGCCGGGTGGAGAGGACCCCTCGCATGATCCTCGCCGCGTCGACCGTCGCCATCGTCGCCATCGCGGCTGTCGTGATCGTCGCTTTGATCGTCGTGATGTACGTCGTGCCTCGCGGCGGTCGCCGGAGCGGCCCGAAGCTCTAGACGGCCGTCCGGATCGTCAGCGTCGAGCCCTCGACTGCGAGCGATCCGCCGAGGCGCGCGACGAGACGCGCTGCGACCGCAGCACCGAGGTCGCGTAGGTCTTGTCCGAGCACGACCGGAGCGGACGCCGGCGTGACGGGCGAGATGCGGAGCTCCGTTCCCGCGACCTCGATCGCGACCTCGTCGAAGCCGCCATGACGCAGCGCCGACTGCGCGAGCGCCGCGATGCCGCGCTCGAGGTGCACGGGATCAGTCTCGATCGCCGCGCCCGTGCCGGAAACCTTGACGCGATCCGCCCCAAGCCGCGCCGCGGCAGCCTGCGCGAGCTCGAGCGTGTCCGCCGCGCGCAACACCGGGTCGTACCGCCCGTCCGCGATCCGCGCGGCGAGGGAGAGCTCGTCGAGCAGCTCCGCGAGCTGCGCCGACGCCGCCTCGATCATCTCGACGTAGCGGTCGTTCGGCGGCTCGAGCTGTCCCCCGTTCGCGAGCGTGCGGGCGAAACCGTGCACGGTCGCGAGCGGCGTGCGCAGGTCGTGGCACGCGAGCGAGACGAGGCGCGCGAAATCCGCGTCGCCACTCAAGCGGGCTTCGCCCCGATCCATCGCCGCCAGAGGGTCGAGCGGTTCTCCTCCCCGTGCCAGAGCCGCACGAGATTCGCCTTGTGGAGGATGAGTACGCCGACCCCGGCGGCAGCGCCGAACGCGATCACCGGCCATGGATAGTCGTAGAGCCACGCCCAAAAGCCAAGCGAGCCCGCCGCGACGATCGACGCGACCGACGGGTAGCGGGTCACGCCGAAGACGACGAGCCAGACACCCGCAGCGGTGAAGCCGACGAGTGGCGCGGCGCCGAGGAAGGCTCCGCCCGCGGTCGCGACCATCTTCCCGCCGCGCTGAAACTTGAGGAACGCCGGCCGCCAGTGGCCGAGCATCGCCGCGGCGCCCGCGAGCACCGCGGGGCCATGCCCGAGGGTGTGGGCGCCGATGAACGCCGGCGCGAAGCCCTTCGCCGTGTCGAGGAGCATCGCCGGCAGACCGAGGCGCGAGCCATAGACGCGCCAGACGTTCGAGGCGCCGACGTTGCCGCTGCCCTTCGTCCGCACGTCCTCGTGCCGGAACACCCGCACGAGCCAGTAGCCCCACGTGATCGAGCCGGACAGGTAGCCGGCGACGACGAGGACGGCGGTGAGCATCGCGCGCTAGCTGGGGATGCCGTACTGCTCGACCCAGCCGTTGACGACGTCCCAGTCGAGGTTCCCGAAGAACGCCTCGATGTACGACGCGCGGTCGGTCTGGTAGTCGAGGAAGTACGCGTGCTCGTAGACGTCGAGCGCGACGAGGGGCGTCGCGTTCCAGACGGGGAACGTGTTCTGGGCGTCGCCGATGTAGTTGAAGAGCCGGCCCTCGTCCCAGTCATAAGCCGTCCAAGCCCAACCGCGGCCCGCGATGCCGGTCGCCTTGAGGTCGGCGCGCCACGCCTCGACCGAGCCGAAGTCGCGCTGGACGAGCGACCCGAACGCGCCATCGGGCTCGCCTCCGCCGCCGCCGAGATGGGCGAAGTAGAGCTCGTGGTTCTTGATCCCGCCGATCGCGAAGGTCAGGTCGACCTTCAACGCCCGGAAGTCGGAGTACACCTGGTTCGCGGCGGAGAGATCGACGCCGTCGAGCTTGCCGAGGATCTCGTTCCGCTTGCCGACGTAGCCCTCGTACAGCTTGTAGTGCGCCTCGATCGAGGCGCGGGAGATGCCGTCGAGCTGGAGCGCCTCCGGGCGAAGCGGACGCGGCGAGATCGCCGTGAATCTGTACGCAAGCGTGGACACGAGCGCGGAGCATATCCTCCGGAACGGAAACGAGAAGCCACAAAAGGAGCACAACGAATGCCCTTCGAGCTGCCGGATCTCCCGTACGCGTATGACGCGCTCGAGCCGCACATCGACGCGGAGACGATGCGCATCCACCACGACCTCCACCACGGCGCGTACGTGACGAACGCGAACGCCGCGCTCGAGGGCACCGAGTGGGCCGACGCGTCGGTCGAGAGCATCCTCACGAACCTCGACGCGCTCCCCGCCGACAAGCAGGCGGCCGTCCGCAACAACGCCGGCGGCCACGCGAACCACTCCCTCTTCTGGCAGATCATGAGCCCGGACGGTGGCGGCGAGCCCGGCGGCGTGCTGCGCTCGGCCGTCGAGGACGCGTTCGGCTCGTTCGAGGAGCTGCGCACCGCGATCAACGACGGAGGCGTGAAGCGCTTCGGCAGCGGCTGGACATGGCTCGTGTGGGACGGCACCGGCCTCGCCGTCTACTCCACCGCGAACCAGGACTCCCCGATCTCGCAAAGCGACGTGCCGCTCCTCGGCATCGACGTCTGGGAGCACGCGTACTACCTCAAGTACCAGAACAAGCGTCCTGCCTATCTCGAGGCGTGGTGGAACGTCGTGAACTGGCCGGAGGTCGAGCGCCGCTTTGCCGAGGCGCAAACCGCGTAGGAAATCCGAAAGGCGCTCAGGTGCGTAAGACCGGGTCAGATATGGAGGCTGCAATCGACGTTCGTCGGCTTCGCGTCGCGCCCGCACCGGTCGAGGCGCCTGATGACGACGCGTCCGACGAGGCTCTGCTCCTGAGCGTCGCCGAGGGCGACCGCGAGGCGTTTGAGGCTCTTTACCACCGCTACATCCGCGTGTTCCTCGGCCTCGCGCTGCGGAAGCTCCGCGACCGCGCCCAGGCCGAGGACGTCACGCAGGAGGCCTTCACAGCCGTCTGGCGGTCGGCGGGGAGCTACCGCCCCGAGCGCGGCTCCGCCGGTGGATGGCTGTACACGGTCGCGCGCAACGCGGTGGTGGACCGGATGCGGCGGAACGGCCGTGTGGAAACGACCTCCGAGCTGCCCGAGGTCGTGTCGCTCGACGTTGGGCCGTACGAGCTGGCCGAACGGTCGGACTCCGCGTGGCGCGTCCACCGGGCACTCGAGGAGTTGACCTCGA
>JAWVDC010000086.1:0-17132 GCA_033857715.1 Gaiellaceae bacterium
AAACGAACGGAGTCTGGGGTACCGCCGTCGCTCCGTCTGGCCTCGCGAACGTCGTCGACGCCGACGACCCGGTCACGATCTCGTGCGCAACGACAGGTGAGTGCGCGTACGGCGGGACATACAGAGACGGCTCAGGTTGGCAGGCGTTCGTTTCGCAACCGTGAGCTGATCTGGCTCTGCTGCGGTGGCTGGTCGGCGATCGAATCGGCTAGCTACCGCAGCGGCGGAAGCAGGACGTCTCGCCGCGCCAGGTTGCCGTGCCACCGTCGAGGACGGGTCGCGCGTCGATTCCCGCGGCTTGGAGGACGCTTGCGGCGATTGCCGCGCGTGGCCCTGACTCGCAGATCGTCACGACCGGCTTGCCGTTGAGCAGGCCGGCTTCTGCAGCTGCGCGCGCCGTGCGGTAGGGGAGGTGACGCGAGCCGGGGATGTGTCCCCCGTCGCGCTCGTTGGCCTCCCGGACGTCGAGGAGTTCCACTGCATCGTCGGCGAGCAATTGCTCGAGCTCTTCGAGGGAGACGGGGGCAAGCTGTTCGTCGCCGCCGCCCTCCTGCCAGCCGGCGAGGTTGAAGATCGCGACGGTGTGGAGGGCGCGCGCCGCGCGTAGTGCCTCCGCTTCGTCGGACGCGTGGATGACGATGGGCCGCTCGGGCAGGACGAACGCCGCCCGCGTCGCGAAGCTCGAGCCGGCGATCGGGATCCCGACAGCGCCTGCGTGATGCCCCGCGGCGAACGCGGCGGTCGGCCTCACGTCGAGGACGACGGCGTCGGCGGGCGCGCTCTCGGCGCGCTCGAGCGGAGGCTGCGCTCCGACGAGCGCGCCTCGGTTGAGCTCGACGATCCGCTCCATGTTCGGAGGCCGAGGCGGCGGCGGGCCGAGCGCGGAGGCGATGAAGTCCGCGAGCTCTCCGTGCAGCGCGTGGTTGAAGCGCTTCTCGAAGCCGATCGTCGTCGACGCCTTCGAGCTCATCGCGGCGCCGCAGAGCGACCCGGCGACGTGACCCGGATACACCTCGACGCCGTCGGGAAGCTCGGCGAGGCGGCGCAGGCTGTGGAACTGGCCCTCGGCCCCCTCCTGCGCCTCGACGGCGAGATCCGGGCGTCCGGCGTCGCCGACGAAGAGGCAGTCGCCGGTCAGCACGAGCCACGGCTCGTCCCCGCGCGACCGGTCGGTCACCGAGAAGCAACAGTGCTCGGGCCGGTGTCCAGGCGTGTGGATCGCGCGGACGACGACGTCGCCGAGCACGACCTCCGTCCCGTCCTCGAGCGGCTCGTGCTCGAAGCTCGCCTCGGCGAGGGAGTGGACGCGGACGGGAATGCCGTGTTCGAGTGCGAGGCGGCCGTGTCCCGAAACGTGGTCGGCGTGCGTGTGCGTCTCGAGCGAGCAGCAGAGTTCCACGCCGCGCCGCGCGGCCTCCTCGATGATCGGCTCGATTGCGTACGGCGGGTCGATCACCGCGGCCTCACCGGTGTGCTCGTCACCGACGAGATAGGAGGCACAGCCGAGGTCGTCGTTCAAGAACTGCTTGAAGAGCACAGCGCGATGCTATCGCTGCTCCAAGACGGGAGCCTCCTCCTCGAGCAGCCGCATGACGAAGTAGCCGATCGCGAGGAGGAAGACGAGCGTCTGCTCGGCGTTCATGAGGATCCCGCCGAGACTCTGGTCGCGCGTCGCCGACAGTCCCCACAGCCGCGGCGCGCGCGCGTAGAACGCGTAGAACGGGTGCGTCGAGAAGATGTACGCGAGGCCGAGGAAGGACGACCCGATGAAGGCCGCGACGAGGTACGCGAGCCCCGTCGGCGGCGTGAGGCGGCCGGTGACGATCGGCCACCAGAAGAGTAGGCCGACGGCGACGAGGATCCCGTGCTCGATGTTGAGCCCCCAGCCGGTGCGCAGCGCCCAGTCGTAGAACGGCACTAGGTGGGTGAGGTACCAGGCGAGGAGCCAGACGGGAAGGATCAGGCGCGAGCGGAAGCGGGCCGCGCCGCGGCGTGCGATGGCGGAGCGCATCCCCGGCGTGAGGCCGAGCATCACGAGGAGCGGCGCGACGTCGGCGATGAGCGCGTTCTGGAGGAGGTGCATGAGCAGGAGGTAGTGCGCCGCGAGGTTCTCGAGCGGCGAGTTGAGCGACGCGGCGATTAGGAGGAGCCCGGCGGCGAACGCGGCGACGCGCCAGTGGGGCGGCGGATCCGTGCGCGCGGCGCGCCAGTACATAAATCCCGCTCCCGCTACGAGTGCGAGGAAGAGCGGCTCGAAGCCGAAGCTGTACGGGCTCATGCGGTCGCGAGCCGGGCGCGGGAACGCCAGCGCGGGCGCAACAGGAGCGCGACGCAAACGCCGAGCGTGAGGAGTTGCTCGGCCATCATCACGAGCCCGGAGACCTGCTGGTCGGCGAGCGCCGAGAGCCCGTGGGCTCCGTGGTACCACGGGTAGAGCGGCGTGAACGAGAAGACGAGCACGTCGGTGAGGATCTGTCCCGCCGCGAAGAGCGCTGCCGCGAGCGCGACCCGGCCACCGACGGTGAGTCGCTTGTGGGAGCCGGGGTCGACGAGGAGTGTCCACACGAGAACGCCGGCGATCGTCCAGCACGCGTGCTCGAAGTAGTGCAGGTTCTCGTGCGCGAGCGCCGCGTCGTAGAGATACGGGACGTGCCAGATCGCGAGGTTCGCGGCCCAGAGCGCGAACGCGACGCGCGGGCGAAGGAGCGTCCCGAGCACCGCGCGGACGCGTGCGTTGCGCGCGAGCGGCGCGAGCAGGGACGCGGGGGGGAGGAAGACGAGCAACGGCCCGCGGAGCGCCGTGACCATGAGCGCCGGCCCGAGATCACCGATCACGACATGTTGACCCATGTGTGCCGAAAGAAGCTCGTCTTCCGCAAGCCGGTCGAGCGGACCGACGAGCGCGAAGACCGTCAGACCGAGCCCGAGCGCGAAGAGCGCGATGCGATCCCAGCCGGCGAGATCGGCGCGCCCGCGCCTGCGAAGCCGCATGACGGCTTGCAGGAAGAGGACGGCGGCGAACGCCGCGAAGACGACAGGCAGCACAAGTCGATTGTGCCGCGCTCCGACGCACCTCCGATCGAGACACGTCCGCATGAGCCATGTCCGCGCGCCACTTTCGGGGTCAGACCCCAGCCATGTCCGGACATGTCCCGGACTGACAGTGAGGTGTCCCTACAGGCCGAGGTGCTTCGCGATGACCATGCGCTGCACCTCGTTCGTGCCTTCGCCGATCTCGAGGATCTTCTGGTCGCGGTAGAGGCGCGAGATCGCGAACTCCTCCATGAACCCGTAGCCGCCGTGGATCTGGAGCGCGGCGTTCACGACGCGGTTCGACAGCAGCCCCGTGTAGAGCTTCGCCTGCGCGGCCGCTAGCGCGAAGTCCTTGCCCTGATCCTTCAGCCAAGCCGCCTTGTAGACGAGCTGGCGGCCCGCGTCGATCTCCGTCGCCATGTCGGCGAGCTGGAACTGAACCGCCTGGAACTCCGCGATCGGCTTGCCGAACTGCTGACGCTCCTTCGCGTACGCGAGCGCGAGGTCGTACGCGCCCTGCGCGAGGCCAACGCCCATTGACGCGACCGAGATCCGCCCGCCGTCGAGGATCTGCATGAACTGCCCGAACCCCTTGCCGCGCGTGCCGAGCAGGTTCCCCTCCGGCACGCGGCACCCGTTGAACGAGAGCTCGCGCGTGTCCGACGCGTGCCAGCCGAGCTTGTGCATCGGCGCCGAGATCTCGTAGCCCGGCGTCCCGTTCGGGACGATGATGTTGGAGATCTCGCCCTCGCCCGTGACTGCGGTGATCGTCACGCAAGCCGTGATGTCCGTCCCGGCGTTCGTGATGAAGATCTTCGAGCCGTCGATCACCCACTCGCCGTCCACGAGCTCCGCTTTCGTCCGCGCCGCGCCCGCGTCGGAGCCCGCGTTCGGCTCCGTCAGTCCGAAGGCAGCGAGCGCCTCGCCCGAAGCGAGCCGCGGCAGCCACTCCTGCTTCTGCGCGTCGTTTCCGAACAGGTAGATCGGCATCGTCCCGAGCGACGTGTGCGCCGCGACGGTGATCGCGACGGACGAGTCGATGCGCGTCAGCTCCTCGATGGCGATCGCGTAGGACACTGTGTCGCCGCCTGCGCCCCCGTACTCCTCCGGGATCGGCAGACCCATGAGCCCGAGCTCGGCGAGCTCTGCGACGAGCTCGTACGGGAAGCGTGCCTCGCGGTCGAGCTCCTCGGCGACCGGCGCCACACGCGAGACCGCGAAGTCGCGAACGGTGCGCCGGATGAGCTCCTGCTCGTCGGTCAGCCCGAAATTCACGACAGGATCTTGCCTAGCTCTGCGATGAGCCGGACGCCGTAGCCGGTGCCGCCGGGTTGGTGCAGGTAGTCGCCGCGGCTCCGCTCGAGGAACCCGGGGCCTGCCATGTCGATGTGCGCCCACGGCCCGTCGCCCGCGAACTCGTGGAGGAACTCGGCCGCGAGCACGGGCGAGCCCTGGCGCAGCGTCGAGCCGTTCTTCATGTCCGCGTACGTCGAGTCGATATAGCGGCGGTAGCGGGGATGGAGCGGGAACGGCCAGACGTGGTCGCCGCTGAGCTCGGACGCTGCGGTGATCTGCGCGAGCCAGTCCTCGTCGTTCGCGAAGATGCCGGCGTAGTAGTCGCCGAGCGCGAGCTCCATCGCGCCCGTCAGCGTCGCGAGGTCGAGGACATGCGTCGCGCCCTCGCGCCGCGCGTACCACAGCGCGTCTGCGAGGACGAGGCGTCCCTCGGCGTCGGTGTTGATGACTTCGATCGTCTTGCCGTTCGCGGCGCGGAGGATGTCGCCGGGCCGGAACGCGCGGCCGCCGGGCATGTTCTCGGCCGCGGCGAGGATCGCGATCGCGCGCACGGGAGTGCCGAGCGCGGCGAGCGCGCCGATCCCGTGCAGCGTGCCGGCGCCGCCGGCCATGTCGCCCTTCATGTCCTGCATCCCGCCGGCGGGCTTGATCGAGATGCCACCGGTGTCGAAGGTGATCGCCTTGCCGACGAGGCCGAGGACGAGGTCCTTGTTCGTCGCGTTCGGCGGCTCGTAGCGCAGAACGATGAGCCGCGGCTCGTTCTCGCTTCCCCGCCCGACGGCGAGCAGCGAGCCCATGCCGAGCTCGCGCATCTGGTCGGGGTCGAGGGCTTCGAAGGAGAGGTGCTCGTGCTCGGCCGCGAGCTCCGCGGCGAGGTCGGCGAGTGTCGCCGGCGTGAGCTCATTCGGCGGCATGTTCGAGAGGTCGCGCGCGCGGTTCGCGCCGTCGGCGATGAGCGCTGCGCGATCGACGGCCGCACGCAGCTCGGTGGTCTCGTCGGCTGCGATGACGATCCGCTCCACCGGACGCGTGTCGTCGGATGACTTCCAGCGCCCCGGCGAGTACGAGCCGAGGATCGTGCCCTCGACCAACGCGGCCGCCTGCTCGGGGAGCGGGACGGGCAGCGTCTCGTCGAGCCGCCATGCGAGCGTTCCGCCCACGCGCGAGAGCGCCTGCGCCGCGGCGGATCCCGCTGTACGGAGCGCCTCGGCGTCGACCTCGTCGCGGGCGCCCACACCGGCGGCAATGAGGCGCGGGTCGTGGAGGACAACCGTCTCGCCGCGCTTGCCGCGCAGGTCGCCACTGTCACCCAGTGGAGCGAGTCGCGGATCGAGGTTCTCGAGCGGATGCGCGACCGGCACCGCGACCGCGTTCGCCTCGATCTCTCCGAATTCGACCGTCGTCATAGACGCGCCAGGCTAGCTACGCGAGGCGTAGACTCGCCCCCGAAACCGAGCAAGGAGTGACGTGTCAGTGACAACGCAAGAGTTCTTCGACGGCCTCGCCGCCCAGGCCGACACGAGCCAGACTGCGGGGATGAACAACTCGTACGCGTTCGACATCGAGGGCGCGGGACAGTGGACGGTCAAGGTCACCGAGGGCAACGTCGCCGTCGAGAGCGGCATGGACGACGGCGCCGACTGCACGATCAGCACGTCGCAGGAGGTCTTCGAGAAGATCGTCGCCGGCGAGCAGAACCCGACGAGCGCCTACATGACCGGCAAGCTGAAGCTCAAGGGCGACATGGGCGCGGCGATGAAGCTCCAGAAGCTGTTTCCCAGCTAGACGAGGAAGCGGATCTCCGCCGACTCGCACACTCGGCGGTAGCCGATCCGTTCGTAGATGGCGTTTGACGTCGGATTTGCGAGGTCGGTGTAGAGGAAGCAGAAGCGGCGGCCGGCTGCGAGCCGCTGCTCGCTGACCTCCGCTGTGAGCGACGTCGCATAGCCGCGGCCGCGTAACTCGGGCGGCGTGTAGACGGGGCCGATGCGGACACCGTTCGGCGTCGGGGAGCCGTACCCGCACACGGAGACGACTTCCCCGTCGTCCTCCCAGAGCCCGACGCCGCCCTCCGGCGACTCGAGGCGCGCTTCGATGAGGCCACGCTCGATCGTCTCGTTCCCGTGTAGCGCCTCGTCCGCGAAGGCCGTGTACCACTCGAAGACGAGGTCGATGTCGTCCTCGCCGGCCTCGCGGTACCCGCCCCGCGTGGCGGGCGGTGGGGTGACCCGGTCGAGCTCGTAGATGCCCTGCGCGAAGACCCGCTCGCTCGGCCGTCCCCACAGCTCGACGAAGTCGTCCACCTCGGGGAGCGCGGCCGTGACCCCCGGCAGTTCTCCGTCGATCGCGGCGACGAGCTGCTCGAGCGCGGCGCGGTCGCGGGGTCGCGCGAGCAGGAGGTTGCGCGGCGGCGTCTGCATCGCCGCGGCGCCGTCCACGTACCAGAAGCTCGCTTCGGCGTATGTCTCCGGCCGGTCGCGAACGGTGCCCGCGACGCCGAGCAGGAGGTTGTGCCGCGCTTCGTCCTCGAGGAGCAGCGGCAGCGCCTGCGCGAAGAACTCGTCGGCGGTCACTCGTCGAGTTCGACGAGGAGTGCCCCACCAGCGACGCGGTCGCCCTCCGCGACGTGGACCGCGCGCACCGTCCCGTCGAAGGGAGAGACGAGGGGCGTCTCCATCTTCATCGCCTCGAGCACGACGAGCGGCTGGCGGGCGGTGACCTGCTCGCCCGGCTCGACGAGCACGCGGATGACCGTGCCGGGCATGGGCGCGGTGACGGCGGACTGCTCTTGCGCTCCTGCGGCGCTCGTGCCTCGGGCGGAGTCGACGTCGGGCGCGGGGCGGGACGGCGGTGAGGGAAGGTTGAGCCGCCACGGCGCGCTCCACGCGGCGGCGGGCGCCTGCGCCGGCGGGTTGGAGAGCGGCGGGTTCTCGGTGAGGAACGCCGTTGTGACGCGGCCGGCGCGCACGAGCGGGTGCGCGACGAGCCAGCGGAGGAACGGGAGGTTCGTCGTCACGCCGCCGACCTCGGTGTCGCGCAGCGCCGCGGCGAGCCGGTCGAAGGCCTCCTCGCGCGTGTCTCCGGCGGCGATGAGCTTCGCGATCATCGGGTCGTACGACGTGCCGATCTCGTCGCCTTCGCGCACGCCGGAGTCGACGCGCACGCCCTCCGGCAGCCGCAACCGCTCGAGCGTTCCCGCTTGCGGCAGGAACGTGCGCGGATCCTCCGCGTACAGGCGCACCTCCACCGCACAACCCCGCAGGTGACAATTTGCCGCCGACTCGGACATGGCCTCGCCGGACGCGATGCGGAGCTGCTCGCGCACGAGATCGACGCCCGTCACGAGCTCCGTCACCGGATGCTCGACCTGGATCCGCGCGTTGAGCTCGAGGAAGTAGAAGTCGCGGCCGTCGAGCACGAACTCCGCCGTGCCGGCGCTCTCGTAGCCGATCGCGCGCGCGAAGGCGACCGCCGCGCCGCTCATGCGCTGGCGCAGCTCCGGGTCGAGCGCGGGGGAGGGCGACTCTTCGAGCACCTTCTGGTGCCGGCGCTGGATCGAGCAGTCGCGTTCGCCGAGCGCGACGACATTGCCGTGCGAGTCGGCGAGGATCTGGATCTCGACGTGGCGCGGCCGCTCGAGATAGCGCTCGCAGAAGACCGTGTCGTCGCCGAACGCCGCGCCGGCTTCGCGCCGCGCCGCGTCGAGGGCGTCCGCGAGTTCCGGCTCCGTCCGCACGACGCGCATGCCGCGGCCGCCACCGCCCGCCGCGGCCTTCACAAGAAGCGGGAAGCCGATCTCCTCGGGCGTGCCGGTCAAAAGCACAGGGACGCCGGCCGCACGCGCGGTCTCCTTCGCCGCGAGCTTGTCGCCCCCGGCCCGGAGCGCGGCGGGCGGCGGACCGACCCACGTGAGCCCGGCCTCGATGACGGCTTCCGCGAATTCCGCGCTCTCCGACAGGAAGCCGTAGCCGGGATGGACCGCGTCGGCGCCCGACTCGCGCGCCGCGCGCACGTGCTCGGCCGGATCGAGGTACGAGGAGATCTCGACGAAGGAGTCCGCCGCCTCGGCATGGAGCGAGCCGCGGTCGTCGGGCGCCGCGACGGCGACCGTCTCGATCCCCTCCTCGCGGCAGGCACGAAAGACGCGCAGCGCGATCTCTCCGCGATTGGCAACAAGCAGACGCCGCATCCGAGTGAGTTTATGTAGCCCCGGATCCGGCGACTTTCCGGTATCGCTCTACCCTTTCCCGGATGAAGTCGAGGATTCTCGTCATCGTCGCCATGCTCGCGGCCCTGTGCGCCAGCTCCGCCAATGGCGCAACGACGCTCATCGTGACCGGCCACGGCTGGGGACACGGAGTGGGGATGAGCCAGTGGGGCGCGTACGGCTACGCGCTGCACGGCTGGAAGTACAGCCGCATTCTCTTCCACTACTACCCGGGCACGACGATCGCGAAGATGGGCGAGCCGCGCGTCCGGGTTCTCCTGAGGGAGGGGGCGGGGGTCGTCACCGTCGGCTGCGCGACGAGGATCACCGTCACCAACGGCCACGGCTTCACCGGGCACCTGGCCGCCAAGACGTACGGCGTCTCGGCGAGCCTCGCGCTTCCGGTCGACCATCCAGCGTGGATGCACCCGTTCGCGCGCGGCCTCGCGGTGTTCAGCTGCGGGCGATCGCCGCTCAGGCTCGACGGCCGTCCGTACAAGGGCACCCTCGCCCTCCGCAGCAACGGCACGACGCTCGACGTCGTCAACGCATTGAAGCTCGACCAGTACGTGCGGGGCGTCGTCCCGTCGGAGTCGTCCGCTCGCTGGCCGATCGCCGAGCTCGAGGCGCAGGCCGTCGCCGCCCGCTCGTACGCCGTGACGCACCTCCACCCGAGCGCGCGCTACGACCTCGTCCCCGACACGCGCGACCAGGTCTACGGCGGCGTGCGGGTACAGAAGGCCCGCAGCAACAAGGCGGTGCTGATGACGAAGGGCGAGGTGCTCATGTACGACGGCGAAGTCGCGCGGACGTATTACTCGTCGAGCTCCGGCGGGCGCACGGAGGCGGTGGAGGACGCGTGGCCGGGCGCGACGCCGATCCCGTACCTCCGCTCGGTCCCCGACCCGTACGACACGTACTCGCCGAACCATGACTGGGGGCCGTTCGTCTACTCCCCGAGCGGCCTGGCTTCGGCGCTCGGAGTCGGCGGCTCGATCGCCTCGCTCGCGGTCGAACGGGATTCGAGCCTCCGCGTCGCGGACGTGCACATGCGCTTGCTGTCGGGACAGACGGTGACCGTCGGCGGGCGCGCGGTGACGCAGGCGCTCGGCCTCAAGTCGACGTGGTTCTCGATCGGCCGGCTCACTGTCCGGGCGAGCGCGTCGCGCGTTCTCTACGGACAGTCGGTGCGCGTCGTCGCGCGCGCGATCCACGCGAAGCCCGCAGTGCTCCAGCAGCGGCGCGCGGACGGCCGCTGGCTGACGGTGCGCCACGTGTACGGGTCGTTGGCGCTCTCGCTCGTGCCGAATGCGAGCACGGCGTTCCGCCTCCGCATTCCCGGCGTGAGCAGCGAAAGCGTCAACGTCGCGGTCAAGCCGCAGCTTCGCGTTCATCCCGACGGGCCGAACCGCCTCGCGGGACAGGTGCTGCCGCGCGTTGCCGGCCCGGTTCGCGTCTGGCGTCGCGTGGACGGCGTCTGGAAGGTCGTCGCCCGCCCGTACATCCTCCAGGACGGGACGTTCCGCACGCCGCTGCGGCTACGGCCGACGACTTACCGGATCACGGCCGGCTCGGGCGAGTTCGCTCCGGTGCTCAGACGGCTCGTCATCACGCGCAGCATGCTCGCCGCGATGACTCAGTGAGCGAAATGGATCGCGACCCAGATGACGGCCGCGCCGGCGATGTTCATCAAGCCGGTGAGCGCCTTCGGGTGTCGGTGGTGGCTCTCGGGGAGTAGGTCGCTCGCCCCGATGTAGAGGAAGAAGCCGCAGAAGAGCGCGAGGACGATGCCGAGCTTCACGTCCGCGAGCGTGAAGAAGTAGGTCGAGGCGACGCCGGCGAGAGGCGCGACCGCGTCGACGGCGAGCCAGCGCAACGCGTTGAGATCCCGGCCACGGCCCTTGAGGACGATCGTCACCGTGTTGATGCCGTCCGAGAAGTCGTGGGCGAGGACGGCAGCGGCAACGACCCCGCCGACCGCCGTCGAGACCTTGAAGGCGAGGCCGATCGCGACGCCGTCGAGGAAGCTGTGGAGCGAGAGGCTCGCGGCTCCGAGCGCGCCGCTCCGCCGCGGCGCCGCTTCGACGTCGTGATCCTCCGGGTGGAGCAGCAAGATCCGGTTGAGGAACATGAAGCTGAAGAACCCGATCGCGACGAAGAGCGTGACGGTCGCGGTCGAGTAGCGGGTCGTAGCGAGATCGGTCGCCTCCGGCAGCAGGTCGAAGAGCGCGACGCCGAGGACGGCTCCGGCGCTGAAGCCGAGGATGAGATGCAGGCGGTCGCGGCGGAAGAGCGCGAACGTGCCGCCGAGCATCGTCGCGGCGAAGGCCGCAGCGCCGAGGACGAAAGCCATGGTGAGATACTAGGGTCGATGCGTATCGCCGCTTTCGTCGCGCTTGCCTTCCTCGTCGCGGGTTGCGCGGTCGGCGGCACGAAGACGACGACCGTGACGTCCACCCTCACGCGGACGGTGACCTCGCCGCAAGAGCCGTCCGGCCTCCTCGCTGAGACGGACGACGTGAAGTACTTCGGGACTCCGGTCTCCGTGACGAGGATCGACGCGAAGCGCTACGCGCTTGCAATCCAGCCGAAGCTCTTCCTCGTCGGCGTGACGGCGAACGTCGCCTTCGCGGCGGGTCAGGGGAGTGCGTGCCAGCCACTCGAGTGCGCGCCGGTCGACAACGATCACTGGGTGATGCAGGCCGGGACGCAGGCGCTCGTGTTCATCCTCCGCGCGAACACGATGGGGACGGTGCTCACGCAGGCCGGCGGCCCGAACGCGCCGGCGACGATCACGGCCGCGCAGTTGTCGGCGATCGTCGGCGGAGCGTCGACGCCCCAGCTGTACGAGCCGCTCGATTCGGGGCTGTGGGTCACGGTCCACGGCGACACCGTGAAGACCTTCTCGCAGCAGTACCAGCCGTAGCGCGGCGGGTCTGATAGCCTGTCTAGAGGTCGTAGACATGGATCAGGTCGAACATGTCAAGAAGCTGCGTGAGGAGTACGAGCGCGCGTTGGACGCGGCGGAGTCACGCCGTTCCGCGTACCACGAGGCCGTGCTCGAGCTCTACCAGGGCGGTGTCCCGCTCCGTGAGATCGCGAAGGAGCTCGGCCTGTCGCATCAGCGGGTGCATCAAATCGTCAGCGGCGAGCCCGCTCCCGGCCGCAGCAGGATCCCGCGTGCCGCCGGTGGCGCAGCCGGGGCTGTTCTGCTCCTTGCCGCCGGTACCTTCGGCGCCCTCCGGCTCACGCACGCGCCACCGTTCGCTCAGCGCACGACCACGGCTCCGTCGCATGTGAGCGTTGCGTACCGCCTCGGCGGTCCGATCCCCCCGGGCGGAGCGGTACGTCGCAAGAAGCGTGAAATTGTCGCGCGCCCTACTCCGATCGGCCAGGTCTCTCTCTGGATTGCTCCTGACCGGGTCTCGCGCAGCGCGCACTGCTCCTGGCTCCAGGTCGGGGACGCTGTCCTCGGAGGCAGCTGCTACCAGCCGCCGCGTCGCGGCCTGCCGCAGGTCGTTCCCGTCGTGTTCCGGTCGGGGAGCCGGCCGCCGTACGGTCCTCACGGCCCATCCGGCCCACCCGGCCCGTCCGGCCCGTCCGGCCCGTCCGGCCCGCCATCGTGCCCATCAGTCCCATCGAGCCGATCAGGCCCATCCGGCCCGTTCTGCCTGCCCGGCCGGCCGCCGGCGGGCGGATGGATATTGATCTGGGGGCGAACCGGCCCGGGCGTCGACGATCTGACCCTCGTCTTCCGAGACGGCGAGCGGATGCGCGTTCCCGATCACGACGGCATGTTCCTCATCACCGGCCGTGTTCTCGAAGCTCGGTGGCGCAACGGCTATCGCCCGTCCCTTCTCGTTGCACGGGACACGCACGGCCGCATAGTCGACGAGCGCCCCATCCGCCTGGACCTCGCGGCGTCGTACTAGCTACGCCACCGCAGCGCGGCGCGTCTCGGTGCGACTTGACGGGAACGGTGGTGCTAGCGATACTAGTTCTACATGGTCGCGCACGTCCTCAAGCTTCCGCTCTCGTTGCACGCGCTCGTCGCGGAAGCGAAGCGCCGGGCGCGCCGGCGCCGCGTTCTCCTCGCCGTCGCGGTGATCGCTCTCGGCGGCGGGGCGGGAGCGGTTGTGGCCACGCACCCATTCGGCTGGCTCGAGTCCTCACAGGCGACGGCGGACTATCAACCGGGCTCGATCGTCTATTGCGGAGGGTGCCTGCTGAGCGCGGTCGACGCGCCCACGGTCACCGTCGCCACTTCCTCCGCTGGGTCTGCCTGGATCGTCGGCGAGGACCTCGCCTGGCGCTGGGACGGCAAGAGCTGGCGAAACGTCCCCGGCCCGCATGTGTCCGGCTATCCCCCGTCGGTGTTCGTGGTCGGACGGGACGACGTGTGGGCTGTCGGTGCGTTCAGCCCCGCCGCGGCCGAGCACTGGAACGGCATCCGTTGGACGTCCGTTCCGCTCCCTGATTCGCTCACCTGGCCGTCCGTCCGTCTGTCATCGGTCTCCGCATCCGGGCCGCGGGACGTCTGGGCCGCCGGGCTCAGCTCCCCGGTGAAGCGCGGTAGGCACTTCTACGACAAGGCTCAGCCGCTTCTTCTTCACTGGAACGGCGTCGCGTGGCGTCGGCAGCAGTTGCCGTGGGCCGCGGCCGGCATGGGGATCGACAAGGTGGTTGCAACCGGCCCGTCGAGTGTCTGGGTCGTCCCGAGCGTGCATCGAGATGCGTGGCCTCCGATCGCGCCACCCCTTGAGCACTGGGACGGCAGTAGCTGGAGTGCCGTGCCTCGGCCGTTCGGTGCGCATGATCCGGTCGCAGGGTTCAGTGCGACCTCGGGAAGCGACGCGTGGGCGGTAGGCAGTTATCGGACGGGGACGGGATCTTTCCTCACGCATCCGCTTGCTGCACATTGGGACGGTTCGTCGTGGAAGCTCACCGCGGTGCCACATCCCGAGGGACACAACGTGCTCCTCGTGGGAGCGGTCTCCGTTCGCCCGGATGACGTGTGGGCGATCGGGCTCAATCAGCAGACCGCGCCGGATACGGCGTTCGGGCCCCGGCTGTTCTTTGTCCACTGGGACGGGCGTAGCTGGACGGTCGCGCCTGGATCCGCGTCGTCGTACTTCTCCGCGTCGCCGACCATCGCCGCGTCTCCTGACGGCACTGCCTGGGCGACCACCAACTGTGGGAACGACAACGTCGTCCTGCGCTGGGACGGGGCGCGCTGGAGGGCTGTTCCCCATCCCCGAGACGCGCGCTGGGACCCGCAATTCCCCGCCAGCGTGCGTCGTCGCGAAGGCCCGATCAAGAGCTGCGCGCCGGTTTCCGGCTAGTCGCGCCAGCTCGGCTTGCGCTTCTCGAGGAAGGCCCTCAGGCCCTCCTGGCCCTCCTCGCTCGTGCGGCGCTCGGCGATCCAGCGGGCGGTCTCCGGGCCGTCGGGGCGTTCGCGCACGAGCCGCTTCGCCCAGCGCGCCGCGAGCGGGCCCGCGCTCAGTAGCTCTCCGAGGATGCGATCGAGCGCGGCGTCGAGATCTTCCGCGACCTCGTGCACGAGGCCGATGCGCAGCGCGGTCTCGGCGTCGAACCGCTCGCCGGTGAGGAAGTAGCGGCGCGCTGCCGACGGGCCGATCTTCGCGAGCGCGAAGGGGGAGATGACCGCGGGGATGATCCCGAGCTTCACCTCCGAGAAGGAGAAGACTGCGTCGGGCGCGGCGATTGCGATGTCCGAGGTCGCGACGAGCCCCGCGCCACCGCCGAGGGCGTGTCCCTGCACGCGGGCCACGACCGGCGCCGGGCACGAGTCGATCGCCTCGAGCATCGCGCGCAGCGCGTTCGCATCCGCGACGTTCTCTTCGTAGGAGAGCTCGGCCGACGCGCGCATCCACTCGACGTCGGCGCCCGCGGAAAAGCTCGTCCCCTCGCCGGCGAGGACGACGGCGCGCGCGCGGCCGACGTCCACGAACGCCTGCGCGAGCTCGGAGATGACCGCGGCGTCGAACGCGTTGCGCCGGTCAGGCCGCGCGAGCGTGATGCGGAGGACGTCGCCGTCGCGCTCGGTCGTGAGGTTCTTGGGCACGGCGAGGAGCTTAGACTCGGGCGGTGCTGAAGGGAGCCGTCGCCGCTGCTGTCACGCCGCTTCGCGGCGGCGCGTTCGACGTGGACGCCGTCGGTCCGTACGTCGACTTCCTCGCCGGGCACGGCGTCGACGGCGTCCTCGCGCTCGGCACGACGGGGGAGAGCGTGCTCTTCTCGCTCGGCGAGCGACGCGAGATCGCAGCGGCTTTTGTCGAGGCGGGCCGCGGTCGGCTCCAGGTTGCCGTGCACGCCGGGGCGCAGACGACCGCCGACACCCTTGCGCTTGCCGGGCACGCCTTGGAGATCGGGGCCGACGCCGTCGCGGTCATCGCGCCGCCGTATTTCGCGCTCGATGCGGACGAGCTTTTCGCGCACTTCGCGGCGGCGGCCGGGGCGTGCGCGCCGACCCTGTTCTACGCGTACGAGTTCGAGGCGCGAAGCGGGTACGCGATCCCGCTCGCGGTGATCGAGCGCCTGCGCGAACAGGCGCCGAACTTCGTGGGGATGAAGGTCTCGGACAGCCCGTGGGAGAAGGTCGAGCCATATCTTCTCGACGGACTCGACGTCTTCATCGGCGCCGAGGCGTTGCTCGAGCAGGGACTCGGGGCGGGTGCGGCCGGCGCCGTCTCGGGCCTCGCGTCGTGCTTTCCGGACGCTGTGGTCCCGCTCGTCCGCGACCGCACGGCTGGGACGCAGGACACGGCAACCGCCCTGCGTGCCTCGTTGCAGCGGCTTCCGTTCCACGCGGCGGCGAAGACCGCGCTCAGGCTGCGTGGCGTACCGATCGCGCCGGAGGTGCGCGCGCCGCTCCGCGGGCTGACCGCCGAGGAACGCGGCGAGGTCGGGCGGATCGTCGAGGAGTGGGGCTGAGCGTCCTCCGCCGCGCGATCCTCGCCGCCGCCGACAGCCCGCGTCTCGGGCGCTTCGTCCACCGCTACGGCTTCCGGCTCGGCGCCTCGCGGTTCGTCGTGGGGGAGACCCTCGACGCCGCGGTAGCCGGTCTCCGCGGCCTGAACGACAAGGGCCTGCTCACGAACACGACGCTGCTCGGGGAGGGCGTCACGACCGAGGCCGAGACCGCCGCGGTCGTCGCCGCGTACCGCGAGCTCCTCGATCGCATCGCCGCGGAAGGGCTCCGCACGAACGTCGCGCTCAAGCTCACACACCTCGGCCTCGCGTTCGACGAGGAGCTCGCGTACCGGAACGTCGCCGAGCTCGTCGCGCACGCCGCGACACGCGGCAACTTCGTCCGCATCGACATGGAGGAGTCGGCGCGGGTCGAGCCGACGCTGCGCATCTACCGCCGGCTCCGCGAGGCGGGCCACGACAACGTCGGCGCCGTGCTGCAGTCGTACCTCTACCGCAGCGAGGACGACCTCGCGGCGCTCTTGCCGCTCGCGCCGAACCTCCGTCTCGTGAAGGGCGCCTACCTCGAGCCACTCGAGGTGGCGTACCCGGAGAAGCGCGACGTCGACGCGGCCTACGTCCGGCTCCTCGAAACGGCGCTCACCCGCGCAGGCTTCACGGCGATCGCGACACACGACGCGGCGCTCATCGAGCACGCGATCGCCTTTGCGAACGAGCGGGGGATCCCGCGGGAGCGGTTCCAGTTCCAGATGCTCTACGGGGTCCGCCCGCGGCTGCAGCTCGACCTCATCGGCCGCGGCTACGCCGTTCTCGTCGCGGCGCCGTACGGCCCCGACTGGTACCGCTACCTCATGCGGAGGCTCGCCGAGCGGCCCGCGAACGTGCTCTTTCTCCTGCGGAACCTCATCCGCGGCTGAACCCCCGCGAGCGTGGCGGCGAGCGCGACGAGGGAAAGGTCGCGCGCGAGGAGGTACCACGTCCACGGCGAGCGGTGGCCGTTCGCGAGGTACCAGTAGTTCTCCGGAAACCACGTCTGCGTCAGGCCGAGCGCGAGCAGGAGGAAGGCCGCGGCCGCGATGCCGACCCGACCGGCCACGAGAGCGACGAACGGGACGATCCAGATGAGGTACTGCGGGGAGAGCACCTTGTCGAACGCGACGAGCGCGGCGATGGTCGCGGCGGCGGCCATGAGGAGCGCCTCCGCCGAACGTCTCCGTCCGCGGGCGTACACGAACCAGACGCCGGCGACGGCGAGGATCTCGGCGGTGGTGCAGAGAGCCGCTGCGATTCGGGTGCCGGAGCCGCTGAGCGCCTGTGCGCCGTGTGTCGTGATCGTGTCGTGCGCCGCCATTCCGAGATGCTCGGCTGCGAGGAGCACGGCCGAGCCGAGGCTCTCGATCTGCAGCGGGCGGTCGAACTGGCCCGAGATGCTCAGCCAGAGCCCATGCGGCTGAAGGATGGCGAAGGGGATGAAGCACGCAGCCGCGACGAGCACGAACGAGGCGACGACCGCGGAGCCTCCGCCCCGGCGGCGCCAGAGGTGGATGACCGCGAGCGGGAGCAGGATCCCCGGCCAAAGCTTCGCGGCGAAGCCGAGCCCGAGCAGCGAGCCGCAGAGCAGCGGACGGTCGTACACGAGCGCCAC
>JAWVDC010000087.1:0-8888 GCA_033857715.1 Gaiellaceae bacterium
CGCGGCCGGGATCGTCGCAGCTTTCCTCGCAATCGCCGCTCCCAGCGCGAACGCGACGCTGCCCAACTGGGCCAAGCCGCAGATCGCGACCGTCGTCTCGCACGGCCTCATGGCGACGAGCGTCACGACGTTCCATCCGAACGCGTCACTGACGCTGCAGACGCTCACCGACCTCGGAACCGGCCTGCAGGAACAGCTCGGGCCGCTCCCGGCGACGCCGAGCGACACGACCACCGGAACGACCGACACCACCGGGACGACGACAGTCGTCGACCCGACGACGCCCGCGACGATGGCCAACCTCGATCGGCAGCTCGTCATGTCGCTCGGGCTTCGCCAGCAGGCATGGCAGTTCCGGCACGCCCTACGCGCCGTCGACCTGACCGCGCCGAGGCGTTTCGGCATGGAGGTCGTCGCGCGACTGCTCGGACTCCGGATCAACCACCCCGCCGAGCAGGACAACCTCGAGCTGCGGCCGCAGGACATCGCGACCCGCGCCGAGGCCGCCTACTCCGCAGCGCAGATCCTCAGCTTCGGCCACATCGCCAACAGCTGGCAGATCGCCGAGATCAAGCAGCTCGCGGCCACGATCTCACTCCCCACCCTCAGCATCTGGCAGCAGCGGATCCTCAACGTCGCGATCTCGAAGATCGGCATGCCGTACGTCTGGGGCGGGACGAGCGACGGCCCCGAGGCGCCGTTCGGCGTCCAGGCGCGCGGCGGCTACGACTGCTCCGGCTTCGTGTGGCGCGTGTACAAGCTCCAGCGCTATGCGGACGAGGGCAATCTCGCCTCACGCATTCAAGGGCGGACGACGTACCAGATGAGCGTCGAGGTGCCGCAGACCCAGCGGATCACCTTCGCCAAGCTCCAGCCCGCCGACGTCATCTTCTTCGGCGCCCACGGTCCGCAGTCGACCGGCGGCGAGATCATCCACACCGGGATCTACGTCGGAGGCGGCTGGTTCATCCATTCGTCCGGCCAGGGAGTCGCGCTCGCGCAGCTCACCGGCTGGTACCGCACGGAGTTCGCGTGGGGTCGCAGGCCGCTTCGGGAGGCCGGCCTGGAGTCGACGCCGAGCACTGCGACCGGCCCTGTGCACAGAACTGCGACCGGTACTGCACATGCAGTTTGACCCTAGTTACCCCCTTCGGGTGATTCCTCGATTCCCGAACCCGACACACAATCCGACCTACCTGGCGTCCTCAACCAACCCCTGGAGGAGTTCCATGCTGGCGTTGAAATCTCGTTTCGTCGTTCTCGCCGTCGTCGCTGCTGCGGCAGTCGCTGCGATGCTCGGGAACTACGGCTGGGACATCATCAAGTAGTTCCCAGTCCTGAGACCAGCACTACCTCGTAGGGGAGGGAGTGGGTGTAAAGCGCGGTGTGAACAAGGCCGCTGAGGTTCCACGCAAGGTGTTACTGGTGGTGACCCCCGTGATCGCAGCGGGGGTCTTCACCGTTTTCTGGGCTGCGACTCGCTACGGCAGCGAGCCCAACACGCTCCGCCACGCGGCGGAGCTCGTCGCGCTGCTCGCGGCGGTCGTGCTGGCAGAGCGCTTCCCCGTTCCGGTGGAGGGAATGGGAGCCGGCGGCGTCACGCTCGGCTTCGTCTTCTCCGTCGGATCGATCGTGCTGCTCGGCTGGCCCGACGCCGTGCTGGTCGTGGTCGTCGGACCGACGCTGACCCACCTGCTGGCCGGACGCCCGCTGGTGCGAGTCGCCTACAACAGCTCGATGTTCGCGCTCTCGGCGTTCGCCGCCGGCGCGGTCATCGACCAGATCCAGGGGGACTCGGCCGCGATCGTCGTCGCAAAGGTCATCGTCGCCGCGTTCGTCTACTACTGGGTCGTCAACCTCGCGCTCATCAGCGCGGTGCTCGCGGCATCCTCCGGCAAGTCGTACCTCGCCGTCGCGACGGAGAATCTCGTCCAGACGACGGCGCCATTCGCATTCATGACCTCGGCGACGATCATCCTCTGCATCCTCTGGCAGCGGACTCCGCTCCTCTCCCTCGCGCTCGGCGGCCCGCTGCTCGCGATCGCGCTCTACCAGCGCTCGACGTTCAGGGCGATGCAGGCGATGCGCCTTGCGCTGACCGACCCGCTCACGGGTCTCGGGAATCATCGGAGCTTCCACGAGCGGTTGCAGCGCGAGCTCGACAACGCCGAGCACGCCGGGACGTCGGTCGCGCTCTGCCTGTTCGACCTCGACGACCTCAAGAAGATCAACGACGGGCACGGCCATCCGGTCGGCGACTCGGTGCTCGGCCAGGTCGCCTCACGCCTGCGGCAGGGCGGTGAGGCGTTCCGGCTCGGAGGTGACGAGTTCGCCGTCCTCCTGCCTGACCATGACGAGCGGAAGGCGACCGCGGTCGCCCGGTCGATCGTCGAGCGCATCGCGGCGTTGCGGATCGAAGGGATCGACGAGGTGACGGTCAGCGCCGGCGTCGCGACCTTCCCGGGGCACGGCGCGGGGCGCGACGAGCTGATCCGGCTCGCCGACAGCGCGCTCTACTGGGCGAAGGAGGACGGCAAGAATCGCGTCCGCGCGTACGCGGCGGAGTCGATCCTCCGCGCCAACCTCGAGCAGCTGGCCGACAGTCCCGACCGCGCGGCTCGCTATCGCGCGGCGGAGAGCCTTGCTCAGACAGTCGACGCGCGCGACGCCTACACGGGCCGGCACTCGCAGCGCGTGGGCGACTACGCCGCCCGCATCGCCCGGCGCCTCGGCGCCGACGAGCCGACGATCGAGCTCATGCGGCTCAGCGGAAACCTTCACGACCTCGGGAAGCTTGCGATCCCGGAGGAGCTGCTGCGCAAGCCGACGGCACTCAGCGACGGCGAGCGCCTCGTGCTCGAGCGCCATCCGCAGATCGGCTACCGCATGCTCGAGAACCTCGGGGTGGAGCCGGTCGCGGAAGCGGTCCTCCATCACCATGAGCGGTGGGACGGCACCGGTTATCCGAACCAGCTCGCCGGCGAGCAGATCCCTCTCGCGGCACGGATCGTGTTCGTCGCCGACGCGTACGACGCGATGACCGCGGCGAGGGAGAGCGGCCAACCGCACACCGAGGAGGAAGCGCTCGCCGAGCTCGAGCGGTGCGCCGGCACGCAGTTCGACCCGCAGGTCGTCGAGGCGTTCGCGAAGGAGCTCCGCTCCGGCCGGCGCTCCGATGCCGTCGTTGCGTAACGCGTTTCGGAATCCGCCCCGCCGCGCAGGAGCCGGGCATGCCGAAAAAGCAACCACGCGTACCCGAGATGCACGACATCAAGCCGAACCGCGAGCAGCGGCGCCATCCGGAGGGAAAGTCGCAGGACACTCCGATGACCCGCGACACCGACATTCCAGTGCCCAACATGCCGGACGTCCCCGCAAAGAGCACCGGCGGAGGAAAGAAGACCGCCGACAAGTGGAACCAGTAGCGCCGCCTGCGCAACGCACCACCTGTCCCAATCGGCCACGTCTTGTTGTCAGACATCCGGACATGTCCCTACCGGCCGTCGGCCGCGTAACTGAGCGCAATCTCTAACTGAGGCGTGTCCCCATCGGACACGTCCTGGCGTCAGACAACAGGACCTGGCCCTTGGGGACATGTCGCGCGAGCCGGAGAGCTGGCCGACGGGCGGCTACAGAGGGATGTTGCCGTGCTTGCGGCGGGGCCGCGGCTCGTCCTTGCCCAGCGTCGTCTTGAGCGCGTCGATCAGAACGGGACGCGTGCGGCGCGGCTCGATGACGTCGTCGACGTAGCCCCGCTCGGCCGCCGCGTAGGGGTTCGCGAAGCGCTCCTTGTAGTCGGCGATCAGCTCAGGGCGCTCCTCGGCCGGGCGGTCGCGGTAGATGATGTTGACCGCTCCGTCCGGCCCCATGACCGCGACCTCCGCGGTCGGCCACGCGAAATTGAAGTCTGCGCGGATGTGCTTCGAGCTCATGACGTCGTACGCGCCGCCGTACGCCTTGCGCGTGATCACCGTGAGCTTGGGGACGGTCGCCTCGCAATACGCGTACAGCAGCTTGGCGCCGTGGCGGATGATCCCGCCCCACTCCTGCGCCGTCCCGGGCAGGAAGCCGGGCACGTCGACGAACGTGACGAGCGGGATGTTGAACGCGTCGCACGTCCGCACGAAGCGCGCCGCCTTGTTCGAAGCGTCGATGTCGAGGACGCCGGCGAGCGAGCTCGGCTGGTTGCCGACGATTCCGACCGGATATCCGCCGAGCCGCGCGAACGCGCACACGATGTTCTCCGCGAAGTGCTCGCTCACCTCGAGGTACTCGCCGTCGTCGACGACGCGCCGGATGACCTCATGCATGTCGTAGGGCTTGTTCGGGTTGTCGGGGATGAGCGTGTCGAGCTCCGCGTCCATGCGATCGATCGGATCGGTCGGCGCCGCCCACTCCGGCTGCTCGGCGTTCGACTGCGGCAGGAAGCTGAGGAGGTAGCGCGCGTCCTCGAGGCACGACTCCTCGTCGGGCGCGGTGAAGTGCGCGACCCCCGACTTCGCGGCATGCGTCGCGGCTCCGCCGAGCTCCTCGAACGTCACCTCCTCGCCCGTCACCGTCTTCACGACGTCGGGGCCGGTGATGAACATGTACGACGAGCCCTCGACCATGAAGACGAAGTCGGTCATCGCGGGCGAGTACACGGCACCGCCGGCGCACAGGCCCATGACGAGCGAGATCTGCGGGATCACGCCCGACGCCTGGACGTTGCGCCAGAAGATCTCGGCGTAGCCAGCGAGCGAGACGACGCCTTCCTGGATGCGGGCGCCGCCCGAGTCGTTGATCCCGATCACCGGGCAGCCGTACTTCACGGCCATGTCCATGACCTTGCAGATCTTCTCCGCGAAGACCTCGCTCAGCGAGCCGCCGAAGACGGTGAAGTCCTGGGAGAAGAGGAAGACCTTGCGGCCGAAGACGGCGCCGTAGCCGGTGACGACCGCGTCGCCGTACGGGCGCTTCTCGCGCATCCCGAACTCGACCTCGCGATGCCGGACGTAACGGTCGAGCTCGACGAAGGAGCCGGGATCGCAGAGCTTCTCGGCGCGCTCGCGGGCGAGGAGGCGGCCCTGGTCGCGGCGCTTCGCGACGGCCTTCTCGCTACCGGCGTGGAGCGCCTGGCCGCGCAGCTCCTCGAGCCGCGCGAGCTTGGCCGCAGTCGTGTCGTGCGTCTCGGCCATCGTCCCAGACCCTAACGTTCGCGCCGTGAGGCATCGGTTACCTCTCGCTCTGCGGCAGCGCGAGTTCAGGCTCCTCTGGACGTCGTCGCTGACGAACGGCGTCGCCGCCCAGATGATGCAGGTCGCGATCGGGTGGCAGGTGTACTCGCTCCACCAGAGCACCCTCGATCTCGGACTCGTGGGACTCGCGGAATTCGTGCCGCTTCCGCTACTCGCCTTGCCCGCCGGCCAACTCGCGGACCGGGTTTCGCGGCGCGCGATCAGCGCAGCGTCGCTCGTGCTCGACGTAGTCATCGCGGTGGTCCTGCTCGTGGTCACGATTCACGGCGCGAGCGCGCTTTGGCCGTACCTGACCGCCGGGGCGCTGGCGGGCGTTGCGTCCGTCGTGGGGAACCCCGCGACGCGCGCGCTCACGCCGGACCTCGTCCCGCCGGAGATCCTGCAGCACGCGGTCACGCTCCGGAATCTCGCCGGGCAAATCGGAGTCGTGGCAGGCCCGGCGCTCGGCGGGATCGTCTTCGCGATCGAGCCGGTTGCGGTCTACGCGACCGCCGCAGGGCTTCTTGCCGTCGCGCTCTTCGCCATCGTCTCGCTGCCACGACCGGAACGTCAGGCCTCGCAGGCGCCTCCCGACTTCAACAGCCTCGTTGCCGGCATCCGCTTCATCGTCAAGACGAAGATGCTCCTCGGTGCGATTGCGCTCGATCTCTTCGGCGTCTTGCTCGGTGACTCGATCGCGCTCGCCCCGGCTTTCGCGAAGTCGATCCTCCACATCGGCCCCATCGGTCTGGGCATGTTGCGAGTCGCACCGTCGATCGGCGCGCTGGCCGCGGGCATCATGCTCGCGCGCAAGCCGCTCCAGCGAGCCGCAGGGCCCACGATGCTCGTCGTGATCGCGAGCTTCGGCGTGGGGATGATCGTCTTCGGGTTGTCGAAGTCCCTCCCGCTCTCGCTCGCCGCGCTCGCGTTCACCGGTTTCGTGGACATGATCAGCGTCAACATCCGCGCGACCGTCCTCGCCGTCGTCACACCGCGCGAGCTACAAGGCCGCGTCAATGCCGTCGAGTGGGTGTTCATCAGCGCGTCGAACGAGCTCGGAGCGTTCGAGGCGGGCGGTGTCGCGAGGCTTATCGGCGTCGTCCCCGCGGTCGTCGCGGGCGGCGGCGTGATGATCGGGATCGCGGCGATCTGGCGGCGCGTCTTCCCGGCGCTCTCGACGATGGGGCGGCTGGAGGAGCTCGAAACCGCGTCGGTATAGGCTCGCCGTATGCCGGAACCGCTCGACCGTTCGACGCACTGGCCGTACGAGCGCGGCGAGGTCGGCGCGTTCTTCTACCAGCGCTATGGGAGCCCGACGGTCTCCGCTGCGGAGGCCGAGCTCGGGGCGCTCGACGGGGGCACAGCGCTCCTCTTTCCTTCGGGCGCCGGCGCGACGACGGCGCTCGTCCTTTCGCTCCTTCAGCCGGGCGACACGATCGCGCTCGCGGAAGGCGGCTACTACGGGACGGGCAAGACCTTCGAGGCGCTGGCCCGCTGGGGCCTGCGCGTCGTCGAGTTCGACCAGACCGGGCCACCGCCGGAGGACGTCGACCTCGTCTGGGTCGAGGCGCCGTCGAACCCGTTCCTGACGATGCCCGACCTCGAGGCCGCCGCCGCTCATCCGGCGCGCGTCGTCGTGGACGCGACAGCGGCCACGCCGATCCACCTACGCCCGCTCGAGCACGGCGCCGACTTCGTCCTCCACAGCGCGACGAAGTACCTCGCCGGCCACAGTGACGTGCTCCTCGGCGCCGTCGTCTGCCGCGACCCGGCCGCGGCGGAGGAGCTCCTCGAGTTCCGCGGCCGCACCGGCATCGTCGCGGCCCCAGACCCCGCGTGGCTCCTCCTCCGCGGGCTCAAGACGCTCGAGGTGCGCGTGCAGCGCCAGACCGAGACCGCGCAGCTCCTCGCCAAGCGTCTGCGCGACCACTGGGCCGTCGCGACCGTCCGCTATCCCGGCTTCGGCGGTCTCCTCTCCTTCGATGTCGACGACGCAGAGAAGGCGCGCTCCGTCGAGACGTCGACACGCGTGATCGTGAACGCGACCTCCCTCGGCGGCGTCACGTCTCTCATCGAGAGCCGCGCACGCTGGGAGGGAGACCGCGTCCCGCCCGGCCTGCTCCGCCTGAGCGTCGGTCTCGAGGATCCGGAGGCGCTGTGGGCCGACCTCGAGAACGCTTTGGCGTGACGGGTTCGCGGCTCTGCCCGCGGGGTACTCGTGACAAATGTTCCGCATTCTCGTTGCCGAGGACGACGCTGCGTTCCTCGACACGATTGCGCTCCTGCTCGAGCAGGACGGCCGCTTTGCCATTGCCGGACGCGCGGGGAACGGACTCGAAGCGCTCAACCTCGCGAAGCGCCTGAAGCCCGACGCGGTCGTAATGGACATCGAGATGCCGGTGCTCGACGGGGTCGAGGCCACGCGCCAGCTGCGCGAGCGTTCGCCCGATCTTCCCATCGTCGCGATCAGCGGCCACGACTACGAGGAACGCGTCCTCGAGATGCGCATCGCCGGCGCGGACGACTACGTGCGCAAAGCACGCGTCGCGACGGAGCTGCCGCGCGTACTCGCCGCCGCGGCAGAATCCCGGCGTGACGAAGCACCAGATGCTCGCCGCCGTGCGTGAGATCTGCCTCGGCCTGCCGGAGACGGGCGAACGGCTGTCACACGGCGCGCCGACGTTCTTCATCCGCGAGAAGCGGTCGTTCGCGACCGTCTGGGACAACCACCACGGCGACGGGCGCTTCGCGCTCATCTGCGCCGCTCCGGAGGGCCTCCAGGCAGCGCTCGTCGAGGGCGATCCGGAGCGGTTCTACGTCCCGCCGTATGTCGGGCACCGCGGCTGGATCGGCGTGCGCCTCGATCGCGGCTTCGACCGCGACGAGATCGCCGGCCTCCTCGAGGACGCGTTCGCGGAGGTCGCGCCGCCGAGCCTGCGGCCGGGCGGCTGAAGCCGGAGGTCGGACTCGAACCGACGGCCGCTCGCTTACAAGGCGAGTGCTCTACCAGCTGAGCTACTCCGGCGCGGGACGGCCAGCGTAGCGCCGGGCCCTACAGGAGGACTTCGCGTTCCTTCTGGTGCGCGAGGATCTTGCGCTTCACCCGTTGCAACGCGTTGTCGATCGTCTTCGTGTCGCAGCCGAGCTCCACAGCCATGTCCTCGTAGGACGAGCCCTCGAGATAGAGCTTGAGCGCCTCCGACTCGAGCGGAGACAGGCCAGTGCCGAGGCTCTCGACGAGGCTCCCGAGCTCCTCGGTCGAGATGACGACGATCGGAGGCTCCTGCACTGCCGGGCCCGGAAGTGCGTCTCCGAGGGAGCAATCGCCCTCGCCATCCTGGCCGGCCGGCGTGTGGCTGAACGAGACGTACGTGTTGAGCGGTGCGTGCTTGAAGCGGGTGGCCGTCTTGATGGCCGTGATGATCTGCCGCGTCACGCACAACTCGGCGAAGCTGCGGAACGACGTCTCCTTGTCGGTGCGGAAGTCGCGCACTGCCTTGTACAGACCGACGAGCCCTTCCTGCAGGAGGTCGTCGTTGTCGCCGCCGGCGAGGAAGTACGAGCTCGCCTTGAGGCGCACGAACCCCGTGTAGCGGCGGATGAGCGCGTCCATTGCGACGCTGTCGCCGTTCCGAGCCTTGAGGACGAGCTGTAGATCCTCTAGCTCTCGTT
>JAWVDC010000088.1:0-2648 GCA_033857715.1 Gaiellaceae bacterium
GCCCGCGCGCAGGAAGTGGTGACCGAGCCTGTGATCGAGCCCGACGCCATGCGCGACGTCGACGACGTCGGCGCCCACGAGCTCGCACACGTTCGCGATCTCGTTGATGAAGCTGATGCGTGTCGAGAGGAATGCGTTCGCAGCGAGCTTCACGAGCTCGGCGGACGGCACATCGGTCCGGACGACCTGCGTCTCGATCGCGCCGTGCAGTGCGACGACGCGGTCGCCGTCTGCGTCGTCGAACGCGCCGATGACGATCCGGTCGGGCGCCATGAAGTCCGCGACGGCGCTGCCCTCGGCGAGGAACTCCGGGTTCGACGCGTAGCCCACGGTCTCGAGGCCGCGTGCGTCGAGCCGCTGGCGTACCCGCGTGCCCGTGCCGACCGGCACCGTGCTCTTCATCACGAGCACGATCCGCCGGTCGAGCCGGGGCAGCTCCTCGATCAACGACCAGACTGCGCTCAGATCGGCGTCGCCGGAGTAGGTCGGCGGCGTCCCGACGCAGACGAAGAGGACGTCCGCCTGTGAGACGACCTCCTCGACGTCCAGCGTGAAGGTCAACCGGTCCGCGTGCTCGGCGATCAGCTCCTCGAGCCCGGGCTCGTGGATCGGGACGCGCCCGGCCTGGAGCTCGGCGACCCGCTCCGCGGCGATGTCCCTGACGATCACGCGATGGCCGAGCTCGGCGAAGCAGGCGGCACTGGGGAGACCGACGAACCCGGCGCCGAAGATCCCGATCGTGGTGGGCTCGCTCACGCTTTGAACCCTACCGCGGTAGGACGCGCAGGCCCTTCGCTATCGACACCATGGTCTCGTTCGAGATCAGGTCGAGGAGCGTGTTGACGACCCAGTAGCGCGCGTTCCCGGGGCCGTGGGCGACGACCATGTGGATGTGCGCGCCCGTGAGGTAGAAGTCGTACGTCCGCCCGGCGAGGCGTCGCGTATAGCTCGGATTCGCGAGCGCGGGCGCCTCCGGCCAGTCGCTCTCCTCGATCCCCCAGTAGCCGCCGACGTCGAGCGCGCTCTTGAAGACGAGGCGCAGCGCCTTGTGGTCGTGGTTCAACGGATAGACGCGGCTCGGGACGAAGGAGTCGAGCCGCGAGTTGGCGTCGAGCACCGACGGCGCCGCGAGGCGGAAGTGGAGCTTCTTGCGGACGGCCACGACGACCGGCTTCGTCTCGAGGAGCGCCGGGCGGAGCTTCGGCGGCACGTGCTTGATCTCCGTGGTGGTCGGCCCCGTGGCGATCGTCCCGTGGAACGTCTTGCCGACGACGACGACGATCCGCGCGCCGTACGCGAGTGGAGCGATGTTCGGCGGCATCGGGGCCACGCGCGCAGAGCCGAAGAGCTTCGCGATCACCGGCGCGGCGAGCTTCCCCGGCCCCCACGCCGGGTTGTAGTACACCTCGGTCTGGAAGTAGCTGAAGGTCGGCGCGTTCGCCTTCTGGCCGTTCGGCGGGACGATCGTCTTGTAGCCGCGCAGTCCGAGCGCGCTCGACGCAGCACCGGCTGACCCGACGACGCCGTTTCCGTTCAGGACGATGAGCGTCGTCGTCGAGGGTGGTGGCGTCCATTTCTTCTTCGGCGCCCTCGCGATGCGCGCGGCGACGGCCGCCTGCGCGGGCGCGTCCACCTGCGGGTTCTGGAACTCCTGCACCGCGTTCGCGATCTTCGTCGGGTCGCCGAGGAGATCCGACGAGCCCGAGTCCTGGACGAGATCGTTGATGTGTCCGCGGAAGAAGTGTCCGTTCGGCAGCCCGTAGATGAAGTGCGCGTACTTGAGCAACGTCCGCAGATCGAGCTCGCCGCCGCCGCCGATGCCGATCTCCACGTTGCGGCGCAGCGCGCCGATGATGGCGTCGACGCGCGCCGGCGAGAAGTTCGCCTCCGCCTGCTGCTTGAGCGCCTGCACGAAGATCTGCTGGCGCGCGACGCGGTAGAGATCGGAGTCGGTGTGCCGGAAGCGCGCGTAGTCGAGCGCCTGCGAGCCGTTCAGCTTCTGGTAGCCGGGCCAGAGGTTGATGGTCGCGTACGTGTCCCCGGTCGTGCGGCCGCCGTTGTCGTTGAAGTAGCGGTGGTCGACGTCGATCCAGACCCCGCCGAGGTGGTCGACGATCTGCTTGAAGCCGTGGAAGTCGACGGTGATCAGGTAGTTGACCTGGACGCCGGTGAGCGCCTGCACCGTCTCGAGCGTCCCGGTCTCGCCGCAGGCCTCGTAGGCGCCGTTGATCTTCGACTCGTACGGGAGCTTGCCCGGGCAGTGGATCGGCACGCGCATGTCGCGCGGGAACGAGAGCAGCGAGATCGTCTTCGCGACCGGATCGGCGCGGACGAGCATGATCGTGTCCGACCGCGACGGGACGCTGCTCTCGATCCCCTTGCGGTGGTCGTAGCCGATGATCAGCGCCACCGCCGGCTGGTTCGGCTGGGAGAGCTTCGCCAGCTCGGCCTGCGCCCGCTTGACGCCGACGCTGTGCGCGCTCATGTCGTTCAGCGCATCGTGCGCGCTGATGTCCTTGACCGACTCCTGCGCGACGAGATAGAAGCCGCCGAGCACGCCGCCGACCACGGTGACCATCCCCAGCGCGAGGTAGCCGACGATCGCGCCGAGCAGGCGGCCGCGCGTCTGCACCGGCGGCGGCTGGATA
>JAWVDC010000089.1:0-18530 GCA_033857715.1 Gaiellaceae bacterium
CTACGAGTACGCGTTCTCCCAGCCCGGGGAGGAGGTGTGGGCGCGGATCCATGTGCGCGACGACGCCGGCCGCAAGCCGCTCACCGCGGTGCTGCACGGCAAGCGGCGCGAGCTGACGAACCGCTCGCTCCTGCGGCTCTTCTTCCGCTACCCGTTCATGCCGCTGCAGGTGACGGCGCTCATCCACTGGCAGGCGCTGCGGCTCTGGCTCAAGCGCGTGCCCTTCCACCACAAGCCGCCGTTCGTGCCGGGGGAGGGGAGCTCGCGGTCGTGAGTGTCCGCGCCGAACCGACTGCTGCGCGCGGGCGTCTGCTCGAGCGCGCCGCGACGGCGGTGCTCGAGCGCGCGCTCGCGGGGATCGACGGCGGGACGCTCGAGGTCGAGCTCCCCGGCGGTGGGGTGCGACGCTTCGGGAGGGGCGCGCCGGTGGGGCTCGCGATCCACGACCGCGCATTCTTCCGCCGGCTTGCGACGCGCGGCAAGCTCGGGTTCGGCGAGTCGTACACCGCCGAGGAGTGGGACTCGGACGACCTCGTCGGCTTGTTCGAGCTCCTCCTGCGGAACGCCGAGGCTGCAGGCGAGCGCCATGCGCGCGTGCGCCGGGTGCTCGAGCTGCGCCCGCGGTTCGCGCGGCGCAACGGCTTCGTCCGCGCGCGCCGCAACATTGCGTACCACTACGACCTCGGCAACGACCTCTTCGAGCTCATGCTCGACGAGACGATGACGTACTCGTGCGCCATCTTCGAGCGCCCGGAGATGACGCTCGCCGACGCGCAGCGCGCCAAGTACAAGGCACTTGCCGACAAGTTGTCGCTGAGCCCGGAGGATCACGTCCTCGAGATTGGCTGCGGGTGGGGCGGCTTCGCGAAGTTCGCGGCGGAGAACTACGGCTGCCGCGTCACGGGCCTGACGATCTCGCGCGAGCAGGCCGTCGTCGCTCGCGAGCGCACGGCCGGGCTGCCGGTCGAGATCGTCGAGCAGGACTACCGCACCGTCGAGGGCGAGTTCACGAAGGTCGCCTCCATCGAGATGCTCGAGGCGATCGGCGCCGACCAGTTCGGGACGTACTTCGCAACGATTGACCGCGTTCTCGCGCCCGGCGGGCGCGCCGCCGTGCAGACGATCCTCGTCCCCGACCAGCGCTGGGAGCGCTACCGCCGCTCGCCCGACTGGATCGAGCGGTACGTCTTCCCGGGCTGTCTCATCCCCTCGCTCGAGGCGCTCACGCGCGCGGCGACGCGCGACTCGCGGCTCGCTCTCTACGGCGTCCATGAGATCGGCGAGCATTACGCCGAGACGCTGCGCCGCTGGCGCGCGAGCTTCCACGCGCGGATCGAGGACGTGCGCCACCTCGGCTACGACCGCCGCTTCGAGCGGACGTGGGACTTCTACCTCGCGTTCTGCGAAGCGGCCTTCCGCACCCGCTCCCTCCGCGACGCGCAGCTCGTGCTCGAGCGGCCGTGAACGCGTACCAGTTCCTCCATCGGGTCGGCTTTCGCGAGATGCTGCGGCGGCTGTACCGCATCGAGGTCGTCGGTGCCGACCGGATCCCGGCCGACGGGCCGGTGATCCTCGCGGCGAACCACGAGTCGATCTGGGATCCGTTCATCCTCGGCGTCGCGACGCCACGCGAGATCCACTACATGGCCAAGTCCGAGCTGTTCGAGGGGCGGCTGCTCGGGAAGCTCATGCGCTCGCTCAACGCGTTCCCCGTTGAGCGTGGGGGAGGCGACCAGGCCGCGATGTCCGAGGCCGGGCGCCTGCTCGCCGGGGGCGCGGTGCTCGGGATCTTCCCGCAGGGCACGTCGAAGCCGGAGCGGCAGATCGGCTGGCACCGCGGTGCCGCGCGACTCGCGCTCGCAAGCGGCGCGCCGCTCGTTCCGATCCGCCTCATCGGGACGCGGCGCGTACCGCTGCCAACGCGGATCCGCATCGTGGTCGGTGAGCCGATTGTCGTCGAGGTCGGGCGCCCGACCATTGCGGCGGCGAAGTCTCTGACCGAGCAAGTGGAGCAGGCGATCGCGGCAGCGGCGTGATCGACCACCGCTGGCAGCTTTGGCTCATCGGCTGGGGAGCGGCGATCGTGCTTCTCGGCACGCTCTACCTCCGGCAGCGGCGCACCGGCGATGCGACCGCGGTCGACTCGGGCTGGGGCACGGCGCTCGCGCTCTGCGCGCTGCTCTACGGCCTCCTCGCGCCCGGCTGCATCGAGCAGAAGCTCGCGATCTGCGTCCCGGTCGGCGTCGAGAACCTCCGCGTCGCGCTCCTCGTTCTCTACCGGCACGAGGGCGGGGAGGACAACCGCTACCGGGAGCTGCGCCGGCGCTGGCGCGAGAAGGGACGCGAGCAGCTGACGTTCGCGATCTTCTACCAGGCACAGGGCTTGCTCGCGGCCGGGCTCTCGGTGCCGGCGCTGCTCGGGAGCTTCAACGACGACTCGATCGCCGGGGTGCAGTGGGCGGGGATCGCGCTCTGGGTCGTCGCGGTCGCGTTCGAGATCGTCGCCGACCGGCAGCTGACCGTCTTCCGCCGCGATCCAGCGAACAAGGGCGGCGTGATGGATCGCGGCCTGTGGCGGTACTCGCGTCATCCGAACTACTTCTTCCAGACGCTCACGTGGGTCGCCTACGCGCTCATCGCCGTCGCGGCGCCGTGGGGCTGGCTCGCCTTCATCGCCCCGGCGCTCATCCTCTATCTCGTCCTCTTCGTCACCGGCGTGCCGCCGGCCGAGGAGTCGTCGCTGCGCTCGCGCGGGGACGCGTATCGCGCGTACCAGGAGAAGACATCGGTCTTCGTTCCCTGGCCGCCGAAGCGGTAGGTAGCATCACCGCCGAATGCGGCGACTAGGCAACGCATAGGCAGTGGCGAAGGAGCACTACACCGCGAGCGAGGCTGCGGCTGTGCTGGGCATCAGCCTCGACACCCTGCGCCGCTGGGACAAGGCTGGCCGCATCCGCGTGAAACGGGACTCGAGCAACCGTCGCGTCGTGGCAGCGAAGGAGATCGACCGGCTGCGCGGCGACGGCCAGCACATCACCGCGCGGAATCGCTTCCGTGGGACCGTCACGGATGTCCAGGTCGACGGGCTCATGGCGCAGGTCGAGCTCGTCGTAACGGAGCCGGTGCGGATCGTCGCGCTCGTGACGCGCGACGCCGTGGAGGAGCTCGGGCTGAAGAAGGGCATGGCCGCGACGGCGATCGTCAAGTCGACGAACGTCATGGTGCAGAGCTAGATGCGCCGGCCCATCCTCGCGCTCGCAGCCATCGTCCTGATCGCCGTTGGCCTGGGTCTGCTTCTCCGCGGTCACGCCGCGTCACAGACGCGGATCACCGTGCTCGCCGCGTCCTCACTTACCGATGCGTTCCCTGCGCTCGCCCCCGGGGAGACCTACTCGTTCGGAGGGTCGAACGATCTCGTGGCCCAGATCAGGCAGGGCGCGCCGGCAGATGTCTTCGCCTCGGCGAATACCGCATTTCCGGCCGAGCTGCACGCACAGGGACTGTGCTCGACGCCGGTCGTCTTCACCCGTAACGAGCTCGTCGTGATCGTGCCGAAGGCGAATCCGGCTCACGTCCGCGGCATCCGCGACCTGGCCTCGATAGGAAGCGGCGTCAGGCTTGTCATCGCCGCCGAGGGAGTTCCGGTCGGCGACTACACGCTCGCGGCCCTCGACAAGCTGGGCATCAGGCCGGCGGTGGAGAGGAACGTCGTCAGTCGCGAGAGCGACGCGCGCGGGGTGCTGTCGAAGGTCGCGCTCGGCGAGGCCGACGCGGGGTTCGTCTACGCGACCGACGCGAAGACGGCCGCGAAGCGCTTGCGCGTGATCGAGGTGCCGGCGCGCGCGGAACCGAGAGTGGAATATGGGATCTGCGTCGTCTCGCACAGCAACCGGGAGGCGGATGCGCGTGCGTTCGTTCGGGCTGTGTTGAGCGCGGCGGGCCAGCGGACGCTCGAACGCTATGGCTTCCTTCCGAGATAAGGCCGGCGGCGCGCTCGTCGTCGCGGCCGGGCTGGCGGCTCTCTGCTTCCTCGTTCTGCCGGTCGTCGGGATCTTCGTCCACACCACGCCGGGAAGGCTGATCGACCAGCTCTCCAACCCGGTCGTCGAGGACGCGTTCGTCGTCACGGTGAAGACGAGCCTCGCCGCGCAGGCGTTGATCCTTCTCTTCGGGACGCCGACGGCGTACCTCCTTGCCACGAGGCGCTTCCGCGGGCACTCGCTCGCGGTCACGCTCGTCGAGCTCCCGCTCGTTTTGCCGCCGGCCGTGGCGGGGATCGGACTGCTTGCTGCGCTCGGCCGCTCGGGGCTGCTCCGCACGAGCCTGCCGTTCACGCAAGGCGCGGTCGTCGTCGCTGTCGCGTACGTGGCGAGCCCGCTCTACATCCGGCAGGCGATCGCGGCGTTCGAGGCAGTCGACCCGCGATTGCCGGCAGCTTCGCGCACACTCGGCGCCGGGCCGGCGCGGACGTTCTTCCGCGTCATGCTCCCGCTCGCGCGCAGCGGACTGATCGCGGGGCTGGCTCTGTCGTTCGCGCGCGGTCTCGGGGAGTTCGGCGCGACGATCATGTTCGCGGGGAGCCTTCAGGGCGTCACGCAGACGTTGTCGACCGCGATCTACGCCGAGTTCGACAGGAGCTTCGACGCAATGCTCGCAATGGGCGGCGTGCTCGTGATCGTCAGCGCGCTCCTTCTCCTTACCCTCCGACTCGCCCTCTCATGGCAACGGTCACCCTCGAACACGTCACCGTCCCTCTTCGGGCTTTCGAGCTCGAGGTAAGCCTCGCGGTCGCCTCGACGGTCGCCCTCGTCGGGCCGTCGGGAGCCGGGAAGAGCACCGTGCTCAACGCGATCGCGGGACTCGTGAGGCCGAGCGGCGGCTCGATCCGGTGTGGGGAGGAGACGTGGTTCGACAATGGCGTCTTCCTCCCCCCCGAGCGTCGCAGCGTTGGGCTCGTCTTCCAGGACTACGCGCTCTTCCCGCATCTCACCGTGCGGGAGAACGTCGAGTACGCGCGGCGCCACGCGGCCGGCGAGTACCTCGAGCGGTTCGGGATCGCGCACCTCGCGGATGCGCGGCCCGCGACGCTCTCGGGCGGCGAGCGGCAGCGGGTCGCGCTCGCCCGCGCGCTCGCCCGCGACCCGGCGATCCTCCTCCTCGACGAGCCGCTTGCGGCGCTCGACGCACACACGCGTGTCGAGGTGCGCACCGAGCTGCAGCAACTTCTCGCAGGGCTCGAGATCCCGACGCTGCTCGTCACGCACGACTTCGAGGACGCGGCCGCGCTCGCGACGGAGGTCGGCGTGGTCGTCGACGGTCGCCTTCGCCAGTACGGCAGCCCGGCGGATCTCGTCGCGCGTCCCGCCGATCCTTTCGTCGCCTCGTTCACCGGCGCGAACGTCCTGCCCGTCCTGCTCGCAGACGGCACCGTGCTCAAGGCGGCGGGGGCGGGGGACGGAGCGACGACCATCGCCGTCTACCCGTGGGACATCACCGTCTCGACGCATCCGCCCGACGACTCGGCCCTCAACGTCATCGCGGGCGAGATCACCGCGATCACCGAGCTGGGGAACCGCGCGCGCGTCACGATCGGCCCCGTGAGCGCCGAGATCACCGCCGAGTCGCTCCGCCGCCTCGGCCTCCACACCGGCGGCCGCGCGTACGCGACCTTCAAGGCGACGGGAACACGGGTCGTCTCCGGCGCGTTGACCGGTGATATAAGCGCGACGAAGCAGCGATCAGAGGAGGAATGGGATGGCACCGACAATCGGTGACGAGGCGCCGAACTTCACGGCGCAGACGACGGAAGGCGAGGTCACCTTCCACGACTGGATCGGCGACTCGTGGGCGGTGCTCTTCTCCCACCCGAAGGACTTCACGCCGGTGTGCACGACCGAGCTCGGCTACATGGCCTCGATCAAGCCCGAGTTCGACAAGCGCGGCGTCAAGATCATCGGCCTCTCCGTCGACCCGGTCGACAAGCACTCGGCGTGGGCCGACGACATCGAGGAGACGCAGGGGACCCGTCCGAACTATCCGATCATCGGCGACTCCGACTACGCCGTCTCGAAGGCGTTCGGGATGCTCCCGGCCGACGTCTCGGGCGACCCGGCCGAGCGCACGCCGGCGCTGAACCAGACGGTGCGGAACGTCTTCGTCGTCGGGCCGGACAAGAAGATCAAGCTCGTGCTCGTCTATCCGATGACGACCGGCCGCAACTTCGACGAGGTATTGCGCGTCATCGACTCCCTCCAGCTGACCGCGAACCACAAGGTGGCGACGCCGGCGCAGTGGCAGCCGGGTGACGACGTGATCATCGCGGGCTCCGTCTCGAACGACGAGGCGAAGGAGCTGTTCGGCGAGTGGGACGAGCCCAAGCCGTATATCCGGGTGGTGCCGCAACCGAGCTAGTCAGCACTTCGGCGAGAGCCGAACTCCGGCTACTACGATGATCCTTCGTGATCGCCGACCTGCCAGAGGAGGCTCTCGCCGGGCACGGCCTGCGGGCGGGGGGTCGCGTCCTCCGTAACCCGAGCACGTCGCAGCTCTACGCGGCCGCGCTCGACAGCGGTGAAGGCGTCCTCTCCGACTCCGGCGGTCTCGTCGTGGACACGGGCCGCTTCACCGGCCGCTCGCCGAAGGACAAGTTCATCGTCCGCGAGCCCGGCTCCGAGGAACGCATCTGGTGGGGCGACGTCAACGCGCCGATCTCGGAGGAGAACTTCGACGGCCTCCGCGCGAAGATCTGCGCGAGCCTCGAGCAGTCCGACGTGTACGTCATCGACGCGTTCTGCGGCGCCGACCCGAAGACCCGGCTCGCGGTTCGCGTCCTCACGGCGCACCCGTACCACGCACTGTTCGCGAAGACGATGTTCATCGAGCCGACCGACGCGGAGCTCGAGGGCTTCGAGCCGGACGTCCTCATCCTCCACGAGCCCGAGGTCGAGGCCGACCCCGCGACGGACGGCACGCGCACCGAAGTCTTCGTCTGCCTCCACCCGACGCGCGGCGAGGTGATCATCGGCGGGACCTTCTACGGCGGCGAGATCAAGAAGTCGGTGTTCACGGTCATGAACGACCGGTTGCCGCTCGAAGGAATCGCGTCGATGCACTGCTCCGCGAACGTCTCCGAGGACGGCAACGACGTCGCGATCTTCTTCGGCCTCTCCGGCACCGGCAAGACGACTCTTTCCGCGGATCCGGCGCGCAAGCTCATCGGCGACGACGAGCACGGCTGGTCGGACGACGGCGTCTTCAACTTTGAGGGCGGTTGCTACGCGAAGACGATCCGCCTCTCGGCCGAGGCGGAGCCCGAGATCTGGAACGCCGTGCACAGCTTCGGCACCGTCCTCGAGAACGTCGTGGTTGACGAGCGCGGCAACCTCGACCTCGACGACGACTCCAAGACCGAGAACACGCGCGCCGCATACAAGCTCGAGCGCATTACGAACGCGCTGCCCGCGAAGCGCGCCGGCCACCCGAGCAACGTCATCTTCCTCACCGCCGACGCGTTCGGGATTCTGCCGCCGATCGCGCGCCTCAGCCGCGAGCAGGCGCTTTTCTTCTTCCTCTCCGGCTTCACCGCGAAGCTCGCCGGCACCGAGATCGGCGTCACCGAGCCTCAGCTGACGTTCTCGACGTGCTTCGGCGCGCCGTTCCTGCCGCAGCCGCCGACGGTCTACGCGGAGCTGCTCGGGAAGAAGCTCGACGAGCACGGCGCGAGCGTCTGGCTCATCAACACGGGCTGGACCGGGGGGCCGTTCGGCGAGGGCCACCGGATGCCGATCAAGGCGACGCGTGGTCTCCTGTCGGCGGTTCTCTCCGGCCACTTGCACGAGGTCGAGTTCCGCACGGACCCGGTCTTCGGCTTCGAAGTCCCGGTCACCGCGCCCGACGTCGACGAGTCGCTTCTCGACCCGCGCTCGACGTGGGCCGATCCGGCGCGCTACGACGAGAAGGCCCGCGAGCTCGCGAAGATGTTCGCGGAGAACTTCGCGACGAAGCACGCCGACGCGCCGGCCGAGATCGCGGCCGCCGGACCGAAGCTCTAACTAGCTCCCGAGCCCGCCCCACCACCGCGAGGTGGTGGTGACTCCGAGCGGATGGCTGTTCGAGCCGTCCTTGTTCATGAGGTAAAGCGCCATTTCGTCCGGCTGCGTGCCGTCCCCCTCGGCCCAGACCGCGATCTGTGAGCCGTCGGGCGACCACGACGAGAAGACCTCGAAGCGGGTCGACGTGTTCGTGAGCCTGCGCAGGTTGGTGCCGTCCGCGTTGACGAGCCAGAGATCGCTCGCGGTGACGCTGGTCTTGCGGCTGAAGACGATCGTCTTCCCATTCGGTGACCAGGCCGGCGCGAAGCCCTTGACGAGGGAATGCACCCGACCGGTCGCGACCGAGACGATGTAGAGCTGCCCGGTCGAGGAGAACTGCGGGTACGAGCTGTACACGAGCTTCGTGCCGTCGGGCGACCAGCTCGGCGCTCCGTAGCTGAAGGTGGTCGATGTCAGCCGGTGGCGACCGCTCCCGTCGCGGTTCATCACCCACACGCCCTTCCCGGCGTCGAATGCGATCTTCGAGCCGTCCGGGCACCACGAGGGGTTGTACTCCGCGATGTGAGACGTCGAGGTGAGGCGCCGCTTGTTCGTGCCGTCGGCGTTCATCGTCCAGATGTCCGATGTGCCGTCGCCGTCGCTTCCCTTGTCGTACGCGATCCGGGCGCCGCCTCGGGACAACGCGGGGTCGGCGCTGTTGAGCGTGCCGCTCGTGAGCCGATGCGGTTGGCCACCCGCCGAGCTGACCGTGAAGACCTGCCATAGCCCGTGAACCGAGCCGTAGTAGGCAATTCGGAAGGCGCTCGAGCCCTGCGCACTCGCGGACACGGTTAGGCCGACGGCGAGGAGGACCACGGCAAGGACGCCCTTCATGTGGGACATACGGCGCCGGCCTGTATGAATGTCACCGCGGCTGCCAGCTCGGTTGGATGTTCAGGTAGGCGCAGTCCCCGCATGAGTGCGTGATGAAGTGGCTGCCCGCGCCGTCGGCGAGGCTGATCGCGAGCTGGGCGCTCGAAGCCCCGCGGAACGTCCCGGTGCTGTCGTACGCGATGAAGCGGCCGTCGGGTGACCACGTTCCGTTGCGCTCGTCCCGCGAAGGCGTGTTCGTCAACCGCGCGACGCTCGGAGTCGGGCTCGCCGACGCGACGTTGATTACCCAGAGGTCGATCTGGTCGCCGCTCTCACCCGGGTCTTCGCGGTCGGTAGAGAAGAGGATGCGCGTGCCGTCCGGCGACCACTCCGGAGCGAAATCGGCGTACGGCCCGTCGACGTTGGACCCGGGGGACGTGAGCTGGGTCGGGGAGCCCCCGGCTGCGGGAACCGTCCAGATCCCGCCGCCGCGCGCGTACGCGATCTGACTCCCGTCTGGCGACCACGTCGGGAAGCCGTCGGTGTTGCCGCCGCCATGGGTCGTGAGCTGTCGCCGGTGTGAGCCGTCGCTATCGACGACCCAGATGCCTACCTTGGTGGAAGGCCAGGCGACGGCGAATGCGATCTGGGTTCCGTCCGGCGACCATGACGGCTCGACCTCGTCGATCGCCTTCGTCCACGTCAGCCTCCGTAGATGGCTCCCGTTCCCGTTCATCATCCAGAGGTCGGGCTGCTTCCACGCGCGGACGAAGATCATCCGGAACCCGTGTGGCGCGTAGGAGGGCGAGTAGCTGCTGTACCTGCGACTCCTCGTCAGCTTCCGCAGTTCGCCGCCCGCGGCAGTCACCGTGTAGATCTGGGAGCGGTCGGCAGCTCCGACGTACGCGTAGGCGATGCGACCGTTGCGAGCGGCAACCGTCCCGCTCGCGGCTGACGCGCAGACCACAAACGCGATCGCGGTAGATGCAAGCGCGAGCGCCGCCTTCACCGGGGCAGTCTGTCACCCTCAGCGGCGCTTCGCCTTCGCCTTCGCATAGCCCTCGCGGGCGCGCAGCCGCCACTTCCGGGCTTCCTCCTTGCGGAGCAGGACGTCGTGGCGGATGGCGATTGCGCGCAGCTCGCGCTGGAGCTTACGCCAGCTCTCGAGCCGATCGGCCGGCAGCGCGCCGGATTCGACTGCGGCGAGCACGGCGCATCCCGGCTCGTGCTGATGCGAGCAGTCCCCGAAACGACACTTGGCGGCGAGCTCCTCGACGTCCGAAAACGTCGTGTCGAGGCCGGCCGTTCCGACGTCCCACAGCTGCAGCTCGCGGATGCCGGGCGAGTCGATCACGAGGCCGCCGCCGGGCAGCACGAGCAGCTGGCGATGCGTCGTCGTGTGCCGGCCCTCGTCGTCGTCCTCGCGCGTCTCCTTCGTCGCCATCACGTCTTCGCCCATCCAGCGGTTGACGAGCGTCGACTTGCCGACGCCCGAGGAGCCGATGAGGACCGAGGTCTGGCCCTCCGTGAGCCGCGCCCGCAGCGCGTCGCAGCCCTGGCCGGTGACGGCGGAGACGACGTGGACGGGGACGCCGAGCGCGACTGCCTCTACCTCGGCGACCATCTCCCACGGATCCTCGAAGCGATCCGCCTTCGTGAGCACGATCTCCGGTTTCGCGCCGCTCTCCCAGATGGTGACGAGATAGCGCTCGAGCCGGCGCGGCTCGAGGTCGGGGCCGAGCGAGGAGACGACGAACGCAATGTCGACGTTCGCGGCGAGCGTCTGCGCCGTCGTCGTCAGGCCGGCGGCGTTGCGGACGATCGCGCTGCGTCGCGGCAGCACCGCGCGGATCACGCCGTCGCCGACGCCGACCCAGTCCCCAACCGCGATATCGGTGCCGTCGTGGAGGAAGCGGCCGGGCACGCCGCAGCGGACGGCGCCGTCGGCCGTCCAGACGTCGAACGCGCCGCGGTGGGCGGCGGCTATGCGACCCGGCACGAGGCCGGGCTCCAGTTGTTCGGCGAGCTCGGGCGTCCACCCGAGCCGGCTCAGGTCGTACTGAGACAAGCGAGGCTCCTTCGCGAGAGATGGGACGCCGGACCGCGTCCGCGGAGAGGAGCGGCGCCCGGCGTTAGGTCAGGAAGCAGGAGGCAGCGGGCACAGTCATTTGTACGAGCCTCCTTTCGCCGGGGAAGCCGAAATCGTACTCGATCTTGTCCCTAGGCGGAGGCGAACGTCTCGCGCGCGTCGTGGCCCGCCGCGATCGCCTGGGCGATGTCGAGCGTCGAGATCACGCCGATCGGGCGGCGCGTCGCGGGGTCCGTGACGGCGAGGTGCGCGATGCCGTGCTGGGCCATGAGGTTCGCCGCCTCGGCCATGGGCCGGTCGGCGGAGACGGTCACGAGCGGGGTCACGGCGGTCGCGCGGGCCGTCTGCCGGTCGATGTCGGCGCACGCGGCCGCGACGAGATCGAGGTCGGAGACGACGGCCCACAGGCGCGGCGCCTCGTCGTCCTCGCCCGTGTGCTCGAAGACGAAGATCGCGTGGACCTTGAACGTCGACATCATCCGCGCGACGGTGCGCAGCGGTGTCTCGGGCGGGACGCTGATCAGGCCGCGGCTCATGACGTCGGCGACCACGGCAACCTCATACGCAACGGGCAGATCTTCGGAGTGGTGGGGAGCGTTGACCATGTCGAAATTCTGTCCGCAGACCGTCGGAGCGGCATCCGCGAGAACTACGGAAGCGGCTGAAGTGCTGATGCGGATTTGCGCGCCACGCCGCTCTGTTGCGCGGCCGCGGCGACGGCGGCCGCGACGTTCGGGGCGACCGCGCGGTTGAACACGCTCGGGATGACGTAGTCGGCCGCGAGCTCGTCCTCGGCGATCGCGTCGGCGATCGCGTGGGCGGCGGCGAGCTCCATCTCCGCGTTGATCTCGCTCGCGCGGACGTCGAGCGCGCCGCGGAAGACGCCGGGGAAGGCGAGGACGTTGTTGATCTGGTTCGGGTAGTCGCTGCGCCCGGTCGCGATCACCTCGGCGAGCCCCTCGATCGCCTCGGGGTCGACCTCGGGATTCGGGTTCGCCATCGCGAAGACGATCGCGCGCGGGGCCATCGCCCGCACTCCCTCGACGCTGATCGCGCCGGGCACCGACACGCCGATGAAGACGTCGGCGCCGGCGAGCATCTCGTCGGCCGTGCCGCAGAGATTGTCGGGGTTCGTCGTCTCGGCGTACTCCTGCTTTGCGGGGTTGAGTCCCTCGCGGCCGCGGTAGAGCGCGCCGCCCTCGTCGCAGCCGACGATCCACTGGACGCCGGCATGCTGAAGCGCACGCGTGACGGCGATGCCGGCGGCGCCGCAGCCGGTCGTGACGACGCGGACGTCGCCGATCTTCTTGTCGACGACGCGGAGCGCGTTGAGCAGGGCTGCGAGGACGACAATCGCCGTGCCGTGCTGGTCGTCGTGGAAGACGGGAATGTCGAGCGACTCCCGCAGCCGGCGCTCGATCGAGAAGCAGCGCGGCGCGGAGATGTCCTCGAGGTTGATGCCACCGAACACCGGGGCGATCGCCTCGACGACACGCACGATCTCGTCCTCGTCCGTCGTGTCGAGGCAGATCGGGAAGGCGTCGATGTCGGCGAACTCCTTGAAGAGCACGGCCTTGCCCTCCATGACGGGCAGTGCCGCCTCGGGGCCGATGTCGCCGAGGCCGAGCACGGCGGTGCCGTCGCTGACGACCGCGACCGTGTTGCGCTTGATCGTGAGGTTCCAGACCTTCTCCGGATCGGCTGCGATCGCGCTCGAGATGCGCGCGACGCCGGGCGTGTAGACCATCGAGAGGTCTTCGCGCGTCTTGAGCGGCATGCGCGGCTTGATCTCGAGCTTGCCCCCGAGGTGGGCGAGAAAGACGCGGTCGGAGACGTGCGTGACCTCGACTCGACGTTCCGCACCGCCTCGACGATCGCCTCGAGGTGGCGCTCGTCGTCGGCGAGGACGTTGACGTCGCGGATCTTCGTGTCTCCCTCGACGCGCACGAGGTCGATCGCGCCGAGCAGTCCGCCGGCGTCGCCGATCGTCGCGGCAAGGCGCGCGAACGCGCCGGGGTGGTTCTCGATCCGCACGCGGATCGACGCGCTGAAGGACGCTGACGGGTGCACCCTCCGAAGCTAGGCGTGGAACCGGGCGCCCGTATCCGTATCCACTACGCTCGCTCGCGTGGGAATTACCGTATGCGACGTCGGGCCGCGCGACGGCCTGCAGAACGAGCCGGACACGCTTGCGCCTTCCGTGCGCGCCGAGCTCGTCGGCCGTCTGGCCGCCGCTGGGGTGCCGCGGATCGAGGCTGTGAGCTTCGTCCGCGGGGATCGTGTGCCGCAGATGGCGGACGCCGAGGACGTCGTGGCGCGTGTCGAGCGGCGCGCCGGCGTCGAGCTCTCCGGCCTCGTTTTGAATGAGCGCGGCTGGGAGCGGTTCGCCGCCGCCGGCCTCGATCGCGTCAATGTCACGTTCGCGGCGACCGAGACGTTCAACGAGCGGAACGGCAACGCGACGCTCGCGGACGCGCTCGCGCGGACGAAGGCGATCCTCGACGCGGAGGGGCAGACGCCCGCGACCGTGACCCTCTCCTGCGCATTCGGCTGTCCGTTCGAGGGGCGGGTCGATCCGGGCGTCGTCACGGAGCTCGTCGCGCCGTTCGCGGGACGCGCCGAGGTCGTCCTCGCGGACACGATCGGCGTCGCCACCCCGTCGGTGGTGCGCTCGCTCGTCGAGCGGACGGGCGCGGCCGGCTTCCACGGCCACAACACGCGCAACACCGGCTACGCGAACTGCCTCGCCGCGCTCGAGGCGGGCGCGACCGTCCTCGACGCGTCGGTCGGCGGGCTCGGCGGGTGCCCGTTCTCACCGCGCGCGACGGGTAACGTCGCGACGGAGGATCTCGTCTGGCTCCTCGAGCAGGAGGGCGTCGCGACGGGCATCGATGTCGACGCGCTCGTCGCCGTCTCGCGCTGGCTCGAGGACGTGCTCGGCCGGCAGCTCGAGGGCTATCTCTACCGCGCGTCGCCGTGGCCGCCGAGTGCCGGCGGCGCGCTCGAGTAGCGCGGGCGCTCGCCGTCGAAGCGGAGCGGCAGGGCGACCGTCGTCCCGCCTCCGAGCTGCTGGAGGATCCCGAGCGCCTGCGTCTGCTCGTGTGCGAGAACCTCGGCGACGTCGCGTACGGGCGAGACCGGGACGCCCGCCTCGGTGAGGCGTTCCTCCCACTCGGCGCTCGTTCGCGCGCGCGTGATCTCGGCGATCGCCTCGACGAGCTCCGCGCGATGCGCGACGCGGTCGGGGTTCGTGCGGAAGCGTTGGTCGTCGGGCAGCCCGAGCGCGCCGCGGAGCCGCTCCCACAGGGCGTCGCTACCGGCTGCGATCATCAGCGCGCCGTCGCTCGTCGGGAAGAGCTCGTACGGCGCGATGAGCGGGAAGGCCGAGCCATGCCGCCCCGGGACGTCGCCGCTCGCCGCGTAGGCCGCGATGTGCGAGGACATCGCGTAGAGCGCGGACTCGTACAGCGACGTGTCGATCGTGCAGCCCGCGCCGGTCCGCTCCCGCTCGCGCAGCGCCGCGAGGATCCCGATCGCCGCCCACTGTCCGGTCGCGAAGTCGATGAGCGAGACGCCGACGCGGACAGGCTCGCCGTCGGGCTCGCCGGTCACGCTCATGATCCCGGCGGCCGCCTGCATGAGGGGGTCGTAGCCGGGCCGGTTGGAGAGCGGCCCGCCGCGCCCGTACGCGCCGATCGTGCAGTGGATCAGGCGCGGATTGCGGGCACGCAGGACGTCGGCGCCGAGGCCGAGATCGTCGGCGAGTCCGGGCCGGAGGCTGAGGACGAGGACGTCGGCCGCGTCGACGAGCTCGAGCAACGCTTCGCGTTCCTCGCGGAGATCGAGCACGACCGAGCGCTTGCCCGCGTTCGCGGCGAAGAACAGCGCTCCCATTCCATCCACGAACGGCGGTCCCCACGCGCGCGCATGGTCGCCCTCGGGCGGCTCGACCTTGACCACCTCCGCTCCGAGCGCCCCGAGGAGTTGCGTGCACGTCGGGCCGGCGAGCGACGCGGTCACATCGACAACCCGAATGCCGTCGAGTGGACTCATGCCTGCATCGAATAGAGGAGCGTCGGCCGGCCCCTGACGACGACCTCGCGCTCGAGTGTCTCGCCGATCTTCTCCGCAACGCCGACTGAAGGATCGTTGCCCGGCTGAATGAGCGAGGTCAAGCGCGAGAGTCCGCGCTCGGCGACGCCCCAATCCCGGAGCGCGAGCGCTGCCTCTGTTGCGTAGCCCTTGTCCCAGTGCTCGCGCGCGAGCCCCCAGCCGATCTCGGTCTCGGCGCCGCCGATCTCCCACGTCTCCGGATCCCAGCGGAGGAAGCCCGCGCGGCCGAGCACGCGCCCGTCCTCGCGCCGTTCGACGACGAACATGCCGATACCCCAGGCATCCCAGCGCTCGAGCCAGCGCGCGACGGCGGCTTCCGAGCCGGCGAGATCTGTGGTGGAGCCGTCGCCGATATAGCGCATCGCCTCCGGATCTGCGAACGCGTCGAGCAAGCCGGGCGCGTCTTCGGGACGCGGCCGCCGGAGAAGCAGGCGCTCGGTCGCGATCATGGGTGCAGCCACACGACATGGTCGCCGTACCCCGGCAGCTCGATGGTCTGTTCCGGGCGCGCGCCGAGCCGCTCCGCGACCGCCTGAGAGCGGAGATTCCCCGGGGCGATGAGGGAGATGATCCGCGGGGCGGCGAGCCAGTCGCGGTACGCAAGCGCTGCCTCGGATGCGTAGCCGTGGCCCCAATGCTCGCGCGCGAGTGCCCAACCAAGCTCGGGAACGCCGTCGGGCGATCGCATCCAGGTCTCGGGGTCGTAGTAGTTCGTGCTCACGACGCCGATGAGCGCGCCGTCCTCTCGCCGGTGCGCGAGAAGCTTGCCGGCCGGGAACCGCTCCCATTGCTCGAGCCAGATCTGGACGACCTCGGCCGGTGGCAGCTCGATGCCCCCGATCCACTCCATCACCTCAGGATCGGAGAGCCACGGCGGTGGAGACTGCAAGTCAGCCTCGGTTGGCTTTCGCAGCCGCAGGCGCTCGGTCTCGATCACAGCGGCAGCATGATCGAGCGCTCGAATTCGATCACGACCTCGTCGCGCTGGTTGAGCCCGCGCGTGCGGACGCTGACAATGCCGAAGCCGGGCCGCGACTTCGACTCGCGCTTGGAGAGCACCTCCGTCTCGGCGCGGATCGTGTCCCCGGCGAACACGGGCGCCGGGAGGCGGACATCCTTCCAGCCAAGGTTGACGCCGCGCTCCGACACCGCTTCCACCGACAGCCCGGTCACGAGCGCGAGCGTGAAGGTCGAGTCCACGAGCGGCTTGCCCCACTCGGTCGTCGCGGCGTACTCGGCGTCGAAATGGATCGGGTTCGTGTTCATCGTCTGCATCGCGTGCGCGACGGCGTCGGCCTCGAGCACCGTCCGCCCGAAGCGGCTGCGGTAGATCTCCCCGACCTGCATCCCGGCGTAGCCCATGTCAGTGATGATCACACGATGACGAACCGCCTTGCCCAGGAGACGAGCCCGTACCTCCTCCAGCACGCGGAGAACCCGGTCGACTGGCGGCCGTGGGGAGAGGAGGCGTTCGCGACGGCTCGCGCCGACGGCAAGCCGCTGCTCGTCTCGATCGGGTACTCGTCCTGCCACTGGTGCCACGTGATGGAGCGCGAGTCGTTCGACGACGACGCGACCGCCGCAGTCATGAACGAGCTCTACGTCTGTGTCAAGGTCGACCGCGAGGAGCGGCCCGACGTCGACTCGGTCTACATGGACGCGGTCGTCGCCATCACCGGGCAGGGCGGCTGGCCGCTCACCGTCTTCCTCACGCCGGACGGGGAGCCGTTCTTCGGCGGCACGTACTTCCCGCCCGAGCCGCGGCACGGGCTGCCGGCGTTCCGGCAGGTCTTGCGCGTCGTCGCGGATGCGTACCGCGAGCGGCCGGAGGACATCGCGGCGCAGGCGGAAGCGCTCGTCGGCGCGCTGCGCACCGCGGCCGAGCGGGAGCCGTCGCATGAGCCTCTCCACGAAGGGCTCCTCGCCGAGGCGGAGGAGACGCTGCTCCGCCAGATCGACCCGCGCTTTGGCGGCTTTGGGCACGCGCCGAAGTTCCCGCCCGCGTCGGCGCTCGAGTTCCTGTTGCGGCGCGCGGTGGCTGCAAACGGCGGCGGCCAAGCCGCCGCCGTGCGGCCGGAGACCGCGAGCGCCTCCGGCGCTCGCCGGCTCGAGGCCGTCCGGCTGACGCTCGACGGCATGGCGGCCGGCGGGATGTACGACCTCGTCGGCGGCGGCTTCCACCGCTACTCCGTCGACTCGGAGTGGCTGGTCCCCCACTTCGAGAAAATGCTGTACGACAACGCTCTACTTGTGCCGCCGTACCTCCACGCGTGGCTCGTCACCGGCGAGGAGCGCTACCGCGTGGTCGCTGAGCAGACCCTCGACTACATGGTCCGCGAGCTGCGGCTCGACAGCGGCGGCTTCGCCTCGGCGCAGGACGCCGATACCGACGGCGTCGAGGGACTGACGTACACGTGGACGGAGGAGGAGGGCGTCGCGCCGGAGCTCCTCCAGCCGTTCGAGCACGATCGCTCGATCATCCGCGGCGAGCTCGACGACGAGACACGCGCCCGGCTCCTCGCGATCCGCGACCAGCGCCCGCAGCCGTTTCGCGACGACAAGGTCATCGCCTCGTGGAACGGGCTCGCCCTCGCGGCGCTCGCCGAGGGCGCGCGCTTTCTCGGGAGTGACAAGTTCTCGCAAGCGGCTGTGGCGCTCGGGGAGTTGCTCGATGCCGAGCCGCTGTGGCGCACGGTGCGCCACGGACGCGCGAAGTTCCCCGCGTACCTCGACGACTACGCGAACGTCGCGCACGGCTTCTATGAGCTGCACGTCGCGACGGGAGATCTCCGGTGGCTGCACGCGAGCCGGCGCGCCACGGACCGGGCGATCGCGCTCTTCGGCGACAGCGAGCGCGGCGGCTTCTTCCTCTCGCCGGCCGACGGGGAGAAGCTCGTCGCGCGCCAGAAGTCGCTCGAGGACAACCCGATCCCGTCGGGCAACTCGATGCTCGCGTTCGTGCTTCTGCGGCTGGCGCGGATCTGGGGAGACGAGGAGCTCGAGCGGCAGGCGGTCGAGGCGCTGCGGGTCGTCGGCGACTACCTGACGCGCGCGCCGTCCGCCTTCGGCTGGGCGCTCTGCGCTCTCGATCTCCATCTTTCGCCACCGCGCGAGCTCGCGATCGCCGGCGGCCCTGACTCAGCCGTGGCGCGCGCTGCGCTCGCCGGCTTCGATCCGAACGTCGTGGTCGCCTTCGGCCCCGCGGACGACGTCCCACTCCTCGCCGGGAAGGATCTCGTTGACGGTCGGCCCGCCGTCTACGCATGCGAGCGGTTCGCCTGCCGCGCGCCGGTCACGGATCCCGCCCTTCTATAGCCGCGCCGAGACGAGTTGCCGGTTGCGCATCCCGAGACCGCGCTCTCGGGATGCGCTCGCCTTGTGTGCTACCCGAAACAGCAAAAGAAGGGGGCACACGGGGGAAACAT
>JAWVDC010000090.1:0-14135 GCA_033857715.1 Gaiellaceae bacterium
CTCCGATGACTTGGAGCTGAATTGGCACAAAGTTTTCAGCCACGGGTCACGACCCAGCTGGGACCATCCCTAACCCCCACCCACCCGGGGGGAATAAAGAGAGTCGAGCCGTCGAGCTCTACGCAGGCCGGGCCGGTTGCGCGCTCCGGCGCTCCGCCCGGCGCATCGTCCGGCAGATCGAGCGGCGGCCCCGGCGTGACGTCCGCCGTGCGCACGGCGACGAGCTCGACCTCGCGGCCCCGGTCGGCGTAGCCATACCGCTGCTCGTGCGCCCAATGAAACGCCTCCGCGACGTCGTCTCCGAGCGGCACCGTGAGCTCGAACGACTGGCCGCGGTACCGCACGTCCGCTTCGCCCTCCACGGGCAGGTCACCGACCTCGCCGAGCGGACGGACGTGGGAGACGACGCGATCCCGCCGCTCCTCGCTCGCCGCCAGACCAAGCGCAGACAGGACGCCGGCCGCCGCGGGGACGAGCACCGTCTCGATCCCGAGCTCCTCGGCGAGCGCGCACGCGTGCAGCGGCCCCGCGCCGCCGTAGGCGACGAGCGCGAAGTCGCGCGGATCGTGGCCGCGCTCGACGGAGACGACCCGCAACGCGCGCAACATCTCCGCCTCGACCAGGGCAACGACCGCCTCCGGATCGATCCCGTCGAGAGCCGCGGCTGCCGCCTTGCGATCGAGGACGAGCCCGCCGGGCAGCTCGGCGGGAAGCCGGCCGAGCAGCAGGTTCGCGTCGGTGACGGTCGGCCCGCCGCCGCGTCCGTAACACGCGGGCCCGGGATCAGCTCCCGCCGACTCCGGCCCGACGTGCACTGCGCCTCCGGCGTCGCGCGACACGAGGGAGCCGCCGCCCGCGCCGACGGTGTGGATGTCGACCGTCGGTAGCCGGACGGGAACTCCACCGATCTCGCGCTCGGCCACGCGCGCCGCGCGCCCGCCCGGCAAGAGGCAGACGTCCGTCGAGGTGCCGCCCATGTCGAACGCGATTGCATCGGCGAAGCCGGCTCGCCGCGCGAGCAGCCCGGCGCCGACCACGCCGCCGGCCGGGCCCGAGACGAGGAGCCGAGCCGGATGCGCCGCCGCCTCGTCGACCGACGCCACGCCGCCCGACGAGAGCATCACTGCGGGCTCGGGCAGCCCCGCGTCCGCGGCGGCACTCGCGAGCGCGCGCAAATAGCTCGCCGCCACCGGCGCGAGATACGCGTCCACCGCAGTCGTCGAGGCGCGCTCGTACTCCCGGAACTCCGGCGCGACCTCGTGCGACGCGACGACGTGGACACCCGGATACCGCCGCCGCAACTCCTCGACGACCGCGAGCTCGTGGCCAGGATCCCGGAAGGAGAAGAGCAGGCACACCGCGACCGCCTCCACGCCGCCGAGCTCCGGCAGCGAGCCGAGATCGAGCGGCTCGAGCTCGCCGTCGGGCCCGAGCCGCCCGACGACGCCGTGGCAATCGGCGAGCGAGACGACCGGCTCGGGCCAGCGCGCGCACGGCCGGTAGAGGTGCGCGCGCGCCTGGCGCCGCAGGTGGAGGAGATGCTCGAACCCCGCGTTTCCGACGTACGCCGTCCGCGCACCGCGCCGCTCGAGGAGCGCGTTCGTCGCCACCGTCGTCCCGTGCGCGAACCGCTCGAGCGCGGCGTCCCCCGCGCCAACTGCCCGCGCCGCGGCGAGCACCGACTCCTCCTGCCGCGCCGCGGTCGGAACCTTCGCCATGCGGATCCGACCGTCCTCGACGAGCACCGCGTCGGTGAACGTCCCGCCCACGTCGACGCCGAGGATCGCCACGCCCCTACTCTGCATCGCCGTGAGTATCCGCGCCTTCCTCTTCGACTTCGACGGGCTCATCCTCGACACCGAGGTCGCCTCGCGCGCCGGGTGGCGGTGGCTCTACCGCGAGCACGGTCACGAGCTGCCGGAGGAGCTGTGGGCGACGCTCGTCGGCACGACGCACGCGCCGTGGAGCCCGATGGAGCACCTCGAGGAGCTCGTCGGCCGGCCGCTCGACCGCGAAGCGCTGACCGAACGCCGCCGCAGCCACGAGCTCGCGCTCATCGAAGCCGAGGAGCTGCGGCCCGGGATCGTCGACTACCTCACCGCCGCGCGCCGTCACGGCCTGAAGCGCGCGATCGTGTCGAGCTCGAGCCGCTGGTGGGTGGACATGCACATCGCGCGGTTCGAGGAGACCGTGGGCTGGGACGCGATCTGCACGGCCGACGGCGATCCCGCGCGCGCGAAGCCCGCGCCGACCCTCTACCTCGAGGCGCTCCGCCTGCTCGAGGTCGACGCGGAGGAAGCCGTCGCGTTCGAGGACTCGCCGCACGGCGTCCGCGCCGCGAAAGCCGCGCGCATCTTCACCATCGCCGTCCCGAACGAGGTCACGCGCGAGCTCGGTCTCGACGCCGCCGGAGCCGACCTCCTCCTCGAGTCGCTCGCGGACCTGCCGCCCGACGAGTTGCTCAGCCGGTTCGCCGCCACGTAGGGTCGGGACATGTCTTCCTACTCGAAAGCACACATCGACGAGATCGCCTCGAACCAGTGGCCGCACTGGATCCCGATCCGCCACCACTTCGGCATCGAGACGTTCGGGATGAACGGGTACCAGCGGGACGCCGGCGAGGGCGTCGTCCCCGAGCACGACGAGTCGGGCGGCCCGCCCGAGCTCTACTACGTCGCAACGGGCCACGCGACGTTCACGGTCGCCGGCGAGGAGATCGACGCACCCGCCGGGACCTGCGTCTGGGTGACGGACGCGGACGCCAAGCGCTCCGCCGTCGCCACCGCCGACGGGACGCTCGTCCTCGCCATCGCCGCCGCGTCCGCGCCGGGACAGCCCTTCGAGGTCGACGGCTGGGACTCGCGCTACCTCGAGAACGACTAGCTAGCCTCAGCGGCGGAGCGGCCGGGCCTGGTGGCCCAGCGGATCTTCAAAATCCGTACGGTCGTGTAACCCACGGCTAGGTCGGTTCGACTCCGGCGCCGCTCCGTGAGAAGGATCCTGGTCGGACGCCCGCAGAAGGCGAGCGTCCGACCAAGTGCATGTCAGGGCGCTGTCACGAACGGGCGGTGGAAATTCGCGGGGTCGCTGTATACGCCGCCCACGGCACACCTGCCCGACTTCGCACACGAGACCGCGTACGGCCAGGCGTTGCCGACGTTAAGCGCAGCTGTGCCCGGCACCTCCCGCGCGGCGCCCCAGACGCCGGCGTTCTCGCGAGCCACGAACGCCTGCTGGCGCCCGCTCGAGTTCAAATAGACGCCTCCGGCCGCGCACGATCCTCCGGCGGCACAGGAGACCGCGGTCACGAAGGCGGAATTCCCGGTGTTCAGTGCAGCCGTGCCTGGCACCTGCTTAGCGCTGTGCCAGACACCGTTGACCTCGCTCGCGACAAACGCCTGGGGATGGCCGGAGCCGTCCGTGTAGGAACCCCCGGCGAGGCAGTTGCCTAACGGCGCGCACGAGACCGAGGCGACACCGGCGTCCCCGCCGGTGCTGAGCGTCGCCATGCCCGGCACGTCGATCGCCTTGCGCCAAACCCCGCCCTTCTCGCTTGCCACAAATGCGTGGCTGCGGCCGGAGCCGTCGATATAGGAGCCGCCGGCCGCGCACGTTCCCGCACCGGCGCACGAAACGGAGGTCACCCTGGCCGCGCCCCAAACGTTGAGGGCAGCGGTACCCGGGACCTCGATCGCGCTGCCCCAGACTCCACTCTTCTCGTTCACCACAAACGCCTGGAGATGGCCTGAGCCGTCGGTGTAGAGACCGCCGGCGGCGCAGTTCCCTGCGCTCGCACACGAGACACCGCCAATTCCGGCTGCGCCGCCGGCGTTGAGGGCCGCCATGCCCGGCACCTCGATGGCGTTGCCCCAGACCCCACTCGTCTCGCTCACGACGAACACCTGGCCTTGGCCAGAGCCGTCGGCATAACCGCCGCCCGCCGCGCAGTTGCCTGCGCTCGGGCACGAAACCGAGAGCACCCGGGCGTTGCCGCCGCTGTTCAGGGCCGCCGTACCCGGCACCTCGATCGCGTTTCCCCAGACCCCACTCGTCTCGTTCGCCACATACGCTTGGAAGCGGGCTGAGCCGTCCTTGTAGTAACCCGCAGCCGCGCAGTTGCCGGCGGTGCCGCACGAGATCGAGGACACCTGGGCGTTGCCCCCGATGTTGAGCGCCTCGACGCTCGGCAGCCGCGTCGCCCGACCCCACTCCGAATTCTTCTCGCTTACAATAAACGGCTCCGCATCGCCGGTTTCGGCGTCGCGGTAGGACCCGCCGGCCTCGCACGTACCTGCGCCGGGACACGACAGCGACAAGGTCGCGGCGGCCCCGACTGTGTTGAGAGCGGCCGAGCCGGGCACCTCGATCGCGTAGCCCCAACTGATGGCTCCCGTCGCGGCGGCAACAGCCGTACCAAAGATTCCTAGAACCGCGATGACAAGAACCAGCGCACGGCCCCTTCTCATGGTGTCCTCCTCGGATTCTCTCCCGACGACCGGGAGTCCGGCAGACTATCGCCGCTTCGTCAGACAGTCGTGTACCGAGCGCTTGCGGGAGCACTCTGCACGCAGTATTGATCCGAATTGGTGAGGAGCGCCGACGAAGCGGCGATCGAGTTCCGCCTGCTCGGTTCGGTGGAGGCGGTGCGGAACGGGAACGTGCTTCCGCTCGGAGGCAAGCGGCAGCGAGCCCTGCTCGGCTTGCTACTGCTCGAGGCAGGACGGCCGGTTTCGCCGGATCGGCTCGCCGAGGAGTTGTGGCACGGCGCACCGCCACCTGGCGCCCAGGCGACGCTTCCGACGTACGTCTCCCGGCTCCGTGCGGTCCTCGGCCTCGAGATCTCGAGCGGCCCGGCCGGGTATGCGTTGGTTGTTCGCCCCGAACAGATCGACGTCACTCGCTTCGAGCGGCTGGTCGGGGAGGGCCGGGACGCGCTTGCCCGGCGCTCGCCCCGAGTGGCAGCTGCGCGGCTGAGCGCCGCACTCGAGCTCTGGCGCGGCCCACCGTTCGCCGACGTCGGCGGAGAGGGGGCGCTCCGACTCGAGGCGGAGCGACTGGAAGAGCTACGCCTGTTCGCGCTCGAAGAGCAGATCGAGGCGGAGCTTCAGCTCGGTGCGGGAGCCGGGCTTGTCGATCGCCTCGAGGCGCTGGTCGGCGAGCATCCGTACCGGGAGCGGTTCTGGCAGCACCTGATGCTCGCGCTCTATCGCGCGCAGCGACAAGCCGACGCTCTGGAGGCGTACCAGCGCGCCTACAGCGTCCTCGGCGACGACCTCGGGCTCGAACCAGGGGATCAGCTCAAGTCGCTCGAGCAGGCGATCCTCCGCCACGAGGTCGAGCCGGCGACGCCGCCCGAGGAGAGGCACAACCTCCGAGCTCCACTCACGAGCTTCATCGGTCGCGAAGCAGAGCTGAGCGAGATCGCAAAGCTTCTCGACGAGAACCGCCTCGTGACGCTGACAGGCGTGGGCGGTGTCGGGAAGACGCGCCTTGCGCTCGAAGCCGCCTGGCGCGAACTGGCCGACTTCCCCGATGGCGTCTACTTCGTCGACCTGTCCGGAATCGCGGATGCAGGCCTCATCCAGCGAGAGATCGCCGTCGCGGTCGAGGTCGCCGACCAAGCCGACAGCACCCTCGACGAAGCACTCGTCGCCCGTCTGCGCGACGCCGATCTCTTGCTCGTCCTCGACAACTGCGAGCACGTACTCGCCGGGTGTGCGGACTTGACCAGCCGTCTCCTCTCGGCTTGTCCGAGGCTGCGAGTCATCGCGACTAGCCGCGTGCTGCTCGGCACGCCGGGGGAAGTCGACTACGCCGTCCTGCCCCCGGCCGCGCCAGAAGCCGTGGAACTGTTCCTCGCCCGCGCTCGTGCTGTACGGCCGCGCTTGCCAGACGACGATCGCGCGCGCAAGGCGGCAGCTGCGATCTGTGCAGATCTGGACGAATTGCCCCTGGCAATCGAGCTTGCCGCTGCCCGCGCGAAGGCGCTATCCCTCGAGGAGATCGCAACTCGTCTGGGCGACCGCTTTCGCTTCCTCGTTTCCTGGCGTCGTCTGACCCCGACCCGTCATCGCACCCTGCGTGAGGCGATGGACTGGAGTCACGACCTCCTTTCGCTGGACGAGCAAGCGCTGCTGGCTCGACTATCCGTCTTCAGTGGCGGGTTCACGCTGCCCGCCGTCGCGGCCGTGTGTCTACAAGGCGACGCGGAGGGGGCGCTCTATCTCGTGGAGCGGCTCGTCGAGGCGTCGCTCGTCGTAGCCGAGGAGCACGAAGACGAGATGCGCTATCGATTGTTGGAGACGGTTCGGCAGTACGCGGCCGAGCGTCTCGACGAGGCGAGGGCCGCCGACGAGACGCAAGTAGCTCATGCCTTGTACTACCTCGAGCTCGCCGAACAATGCAGGAGTGATGTCTACCAATTCGGTACACCCACGCTCAACCGCCTCATCCCGGAGGACGCCAATCTCCGGGCTTCACTGCTTCATCTGACGGCCGCGGCGCCGAGCGGGGCGGAGCTCCGCCTGTGCGCCGCGCTCTGGCAGTACTGGTGGCTACGCGGAGAGGTGGCGGACGGGCGGCAGCGACTGACGGCCGCCCTCGACCGAGACACCGACGCACCCATCGGCGCGAAAGCCGAAGCTTTGGTCGGCGCCTCGACCTTCGCCCTGCGGCAGGGCGACCTCGGACGGGCGGCAGCCCTCGCCGAGGAGAGCGTCGAGTTGGCCGCTCAATTCGACGAGCTGGCTCTTGCGCGCGCGCGCATCGCACTCGGAAACGCGGTCGGCAGCCTCGGCGACCTCCAAAGGGCAGAGCGCCTGTACGAAGAGGGCGCCGCGGTGTTCCGGGCGGGGGGACGGACGTGGGAACTCTCGAACGTGCTCATGAACATGGGCGATCTCGCCGTGAACCGCGGCGACCTCGACTCCGCAGAGCGCATTGCAAGCGAGAGCCTCTCCCTCTGCCGCACCCTCGGGGAGGACATCGGAGTAGCCCTCAACCTCGGCAATCTCGCCTTTATCGAGCTCGAGCGAGGGGAGACGGATCGCGCCTTCGCCAGGCTCGCCGAAGGGCTCGAATATGCGACCGCTGTGGGCTTCCGGGAGTGGATTGCGATCATGCTTGTCGGCCTTGCGGCTGTGGCGAGCGCTCGCGGTGACGATCGGCGTGCCGCCGAGCTCCTCGGCGCTTGCGAGCGGATGCTCGGCGACGCAGGCGCCTCGCTCGACAGCATCGAGGCGCTCATCCACGAGAGAACGCGCGCCGCCGTGCGAGACCGCCTGGGCGAGGAGGAGTTCGGAGCGGCGCTCGAGTCGGGGCGGGAGCTCTCCGCGGCGGCCGCTGCCGCGCTCGCCGTCTCAGAGTAGGACCGGTCGCGCAAGTCGGTTGCAATCGAATTGCAATGCGGGGCGGCGAGTCTCGCCGGCATGGACGACGGGACGATCGAAAGGACGCGGGCGGACTTCGTAGCTGCGCTCCGGGCCGGTGATGCCGCTGCTGCCTCGGCTCTGTACGCCGACGACGCCAAGCTCATCGCCCCCTCCGCCGAGCTCCTCAGAGGACGTACTGCGATCGAGTCCTTCTGGCGAGCCGGTCTCGAGGTGGGCGTCTGCGACGCGGAGCTCGAGAGCCTCGAGCTCGGCATCGAGGAAGGCCTCGCGTATGAGATCGGGCGCTACGCGCTAACGGTCGAGCCCGCCGACGGCGCGAGTGTCGTCGATCACGGGACGTATCTCCTCGTCCACGAACGGCAAGCCGACGGCTCATGGCGCCGAGCCGTCGAGATGTTCACCCCGAGCGCTCGTCCCATTGGGTCGAGTAACTGAAGAGACGAGAGGAGAAAGCATGTTCCTGTTCAAGCAAAGACGCGCGCGGGTTCTCGCGCTGGCCGTGATCGCGGCCGTCGTCGTCGCCGGAATCGCCAAGGCAGCGATTCCCGACGCGAACGGTGTGATCAAGGCGTGTTACATGAAGAACGGCGGGGCACTGCGGGTCGCAGACACCGGCAGTTGCAAATCCACCGAGGTCGCCCTCAACTGGAACCAGGTCGGCCCGGCCGGGTTGACCTGGAAGGGGGAGTGGGCGTCGGGCAGCGGGTACCAGCCGCGTGATGCAGTGCTGTACCAGGGCTCGAGTTACATCGCGATCTTCCCCAACCAGGGAAGCGCGCCGCCGAACTCCAACTGGATGCTGCTCGCCGCGGCGGGGGCGAAGGGCGACAAGGGAGACGCCGGCTCGGCCGGTGCAAGCGGGCCAAGCGGACCGCCAGGCCCGAAGGGAGACAAGGGCGACAAAGGCGATAAAGGCGACCCCGGCGCCGCCGGAACGAGCACCGGCTACTCAGCGACGGGCACGTACCACCCGCTAGCAGGCACCGAGACCATCATCTCGAAGGACCTGCCGGCGGGGAAGTACGTCTTGTTCGCGCGCGTCGAGGTTGACCACAATCCCACCCTTGACGATGGGGCCGGAAGTTGCAGCATCCCGAGCGATTCTTCAGGCGCGATCCTGTCGGGTGGCACGGTAGAAACAACCATCGCACTCACCTCGACGATCGACCATCCGGGCGGTGTCATCACGCTGAAGTGCACCGAAGTCTCCGGAGACTTCGAGGTAGGTAGCGCCCATTTGACCGCCGTCAAAGTCGACTCGCTCGGATAGGACATCTAGAACGACGGCAGCGGAGGCGCGCCCTACTCGCCTCCGCTGCCGTTCTGGGTCCCACAACCCCTCGCCGCGTGAGCCAGGTCAGACGGTGGCGACGACCCGAAGCGCGGGGAACTCGTGCGCGGGCAACGCGAAGCTGTTCTGCTCGGTGAGGAACCGCTGCGCCTCCACGGCCGTCAGCGGCCGGCTGAACACGTAGCCCTGGCCGAGCTCGCAGCCGATGTCGCGGAGACGGCGCGCCTGGGCGGCGTGCTCGATCCCCTCCGCGACGGTGACGATGCCGAGCGACTCGGCGAGGCGGAGGATGGCGTCGATGAAGCTCGTATCGGCCTCCTCGCCGGCGAGCGGATCGACGAACGTCTTCGGGATCTTCAGCAGCTGGATCGGGAACTGCGCGAGGCGGCTCAGCGATGAGTAGCCCGTGCCGAAGTCGTCGATCGAGAGCGCGACGCCGAGATCGCGGAGACGATGCATCGCCTTCAAGCCGTTGTGCTCGTCGCGCATGACGCTCCCCTCGGTGATCTCGACCGTGAGCTTGCGCGGATCGAACCGGAAGCGTGAGAGGGAGAACGCGAGGTCGTCGACGAGGCTCTCGTTCATGAACTCGCCCGGTGCGAGATTGACCCAGAGGCCGACGTCCTCTGCCCCGGGCACCGTCTCCTGCCATTCGCGCACGTGGCCGAGCGCCTGCGCCATGACGGTCTCGCCGAGCTCGACGATCAAGCCGCTCTCCTCTGCGATCCCGAGGAACTCGTCGGGGCCGAGCAGGCCGCGCTCGGGATGCTCCCAGCGGGCCAGCGCCTCGAAGGCCTCGATCGCGCCGGTCTCGAGCGATACGACGGGCTGGTAGTGGACGACGATCTCGTCGCGCTCGAGCGCGCGCCGCAACTCGGCCGCGAGCTCCTGCCGCTCGCGCAGGTTCTGGTGGAAGCGCGGCTCGTAGATCGCGTAATGGCTGCGCTCGTCGCTCTTGGAGACGTACATCGCGATGTCGGCGTTGCGGAGAAGCTCCTCCGCCGTGGCGGCATGCTCGCCGGTGAGCGCGATGCCGATGCTCGCGGACGCGCTCGTCTCCCGGCCCGACAGCCAGAACGGCTCGGCGAGGGCGTCGCGGATCCGCTGCGCCACGTGCTCGGCGTCTTCGGCGGTCGCGTGCGCGAGGAGGACGCTGAACTCGTCGCCGCCGAGCCGGGCCGGCGTGTCGCCGGGCCGTGTGGCGGAACGGAGGCGCTCCGCGACCTGCACGAGCATCTCGTCGCCGACGTCGTGACCCCAGCTGTCGTTGACGAACTTGAAGTCGTCGAGATCGAGGAAGAGGACGGCGCGGGGAACGTTGTCGACCGCGGCGCTCTCCACGGCCTCGGCGACGCGCGTGGCGAAGAGCGCGCGGTTCGGCAGGCCGGTGAGGGCGTCGTGGTACGCCTGATGCCTCAGCTGCTCCTGCAGCTCCGTCACCTGCGCGAGCGACTGCTCGAGCCGGCCGTTCTGGAGCAGGACGGCAGCATGGCTGTTGAAGGTCTCGAAGAGCACGAGGTCGTTCTCGTCGAACTCCGTCACGTCGCCGACCCGTCCGCCGACGAGGAGGAGGCCGAAGACACCCTCGTCGCCGCGCAGCGCGCCGACGACGCCGTCCGCCAGACCACGAGTCGCGAGGAAGTCGTCGAGAGCATCCGGCTCGCGCTTGCGCGGCAGGAGGATCGAGCGGTCGACGGCGCTCACGCGCAGGATCGCCTCGTTCGTCTCCGGGGTGAGCGTGTCGGGCCGCATGAGCATCTGGCCGGAAGCGCCGCTCGTGCTCCGCAGCACCGGCTCGTCGGGAGCGCGCGTGAGCAGGAGGATCTCCGCGTAGTCGGCACGGAGGAGCCGCTGCGCGGAAAGAAGGAGTTGGCCGATCGCGAGCCCCATCTCGGGGGCGCCCTGCGCGGCGCGCATCGACTCGTAGAGAAACTCGACGTAGTCGCGCTGCGTGCGCTGCTGCATGTAGCCGCGGAACGCGAGCGCGCAGGCGCCGATCGGAAGCCCGAGGAGGACGAGCGCAAGCGGCCGGCTCTCCTCGAGCGCGACGCCGACGAGCGCGAGGCAGCTCGTGGCCAGGCAGCCGATGAGCGAGAGGCTCAGCGTCTTTCGGAGCTGCGCAGCGGCGAGCCGTGTCCGCTCCGCGACCGCGATAACGGCAGAGACGAGGAAGACTCCCACGACGTGCGCGACGGCGACACCGACGAGCGCGGCGAGCCAGACGCGAGCGTCGCCTCCGGATGCGAGCGAGCGGAAGACGAGGAGCGCGATGCCGGTGCAGAGCGACTGCTCGACGAGATTGAACGCGAGCTTCATCGCACGCTGCCGCCGGTGGACCGCAAGCGCGAGCCCGGCCCCGAGGATCTGGCCCGCGAACAGCCCGAACGGTGTGGCGAAGAAGAGCCCGAAGACGAGCCCGATCTCCGTCGCGGAGAGCGTGTGCGCCTGCTTGCGGAAATGGACGTGAGCCGGGAACGCCTCGGCGAGATAGAAGGCGACAGCGATCCCCCACCACGGGAGCCACGAGCCGCCGGGCGCGTGCCCCGAGGTCAGGCCCTCCCGCCAGACGATCCCCGCTCCGACCGCGATCGCGGCGGTGAGCAGCCAGACGGGCGTCGTGCCGCGGAGCAGGCGGACTGGGCGAACCTTCGTACCGGCGACCGCGGCCTCCATCAGCCCCAGCTGCCGCCGGCCCAGACGCCACCCGACCAGCTCGAGCCCGACCAGCTGCTGCCGCTCCACGAGCTACCGCTCCAACTCGAGCCCGACCAGCTGTTGCCCGACCACGTGCTTCCACTCCAGCTCGAGCCGGACCAGCTGCTGCCCGTCCACGTGCTGGACGTCCACAGGGAGCCCGACCAGCTGCTGCCGGTCCAGACGCTCCCGTTCCACATGCCTCCCGACCAGCTCGACGCCGCCGCTTCGTCCGCCGCCATCCCGGGGGCGTCGAAGGCGTGGCCGAAGATGTCCCGACTGCCGATGAGCTCGATCCCGTCGAGGCTGATGTGGTCGGTTCCGCGCGAGAGCTCGAGTGAGCCAATTCCGGTCGCGTTGGTGAAGCTCTGGACGTAGTTCACGGGCGGCGTCGCGCCGGCGAGCTTCGTGAGGTAGATCTCACCGGCGCCTTGCGGCTTGCCCGAGGCGCTCGGGATGAGCCGAGAGTTGACGGCGATGAACCGCTTGACCGCGTCCGGCGTCAAGTTCGGGTACTTCTGCAGGATGAGCGCGACGACGCCGGACGTGACCGCCGCCGCCTCCGAGGTGCCCGAGCCGCGGAAGTAGCGCGTGCTGATGACGCCTTCCGGGTGGTTCTGGTCGACGTAGCTACCGGTGTCGCGGAGCCCCTGCAGGTGCGAGCCGGGCGCGACAAAATCGGGGTTCTTGCAGCCGCCGCAGCCGCTCGACCCGGCCGAGTACAGGCCGAGCACGTCGTCGGAGAGCGCCGCCGTCCCCTTCGTGTCGTAGCCACCGGCCGCGATCACGTACGGGTCGTAGGCCGGATCGGCGACGCCTTCCGCCGCATGGCCTTTCTGATATCCGGTGTTCCCGGCCGCGGCGACGACGACGATGCCGTGCTTCCACGCCTGCTCGACCGCGTATGCGAGCGGATCGGCGTCGTACGCCTGAGTGGAGTTCGTGCCGTACGAGAGATTGATGACGCGGATGTTGAAGCCCGGGTCGTGCGCGTGCTGGACGACCCAGTCGACGGCTGCGATCACCTGTGTCACGTCGACGCCGCCGTCCGCCGTCGCCACTTTGAGCGAGACGATGCGCGCGTCGGGCGCGATGCCGCGATACGCGGACGCGGGCGCGCTGCCGTACGGCGCGGTCAGCGTCGAGTCGTGCGCCGCGATCAACCCGGCCATGAAGGTGCCGTGACCGTTCGTGTCGAGGTTCCGGAGCTTCGGGGCCTGTGACTCGAGGGAGAGATCGGGCCCGTAGACGACCTTGCCCGTGCCGTTGAGCCCCTGCACCGGCGAGACCCCGGTGTCGATCACCGCAACGTCGATTCCCTTGCCCGTGTAGCCGGCCTTCCACCACGCCGGCGCCCCCATCTGGGACGTGAGGTTGTACATCGAGTACAGATCGGTGGAGGGGTCGTACGTCGCCGTCGCGCCCCAGCTCACTCCCGAAAGGACGAGCGCGGCTGCCATTACCCCGAGCCCCACACGCCACGTCCGCCGGCCACCCAGTCCAAGCACACCCAAGATCGACACTCCAGTCCTCCATCCGTCGCCGCAGGTCTTAAAGCCAGGCGCACCGTGATAGGCGGACCGGCCTGCAGCATCCCCCGGTAAGGGGAGTCGGGGCGAAGATCACTCGAACGAGGGTCGGGAAGCCGCGCGGACGGCTCTAGCCGTCGTTCATGCGGTCGATCGCGGCGCGACCCTCGTCGTGCACCTGCCGGCGGCGATCTTCGACCGAACCGGCCGGCTCGTCGGCCTCGGGCTCCGTCGGCGGCTCCTCCGCCTCGCGCGACTCCGCGAGCTTCGCGCGGAGCTCCTCGGCGCGGGCGTCCGCATCGTCTGCCGCGGGAACATCGGCGACCGCCGGCTTGCGGCGCCACCGCTTCCAGAGCTTGTACACAGCAACCCCCCACACGGCTCCGCCCATCCAGTCCCGGAAGCGCTTCATGAGCTGGATGCTACTCTGGCCGTCGCTTCCTGCCCCGTCAACGTGCCGTTCGGTCCCGAGCGGTACAGGCAGTCGGGGCCGACATCGAGACCATGGGAAGGACGGTATCGGGACTGTGACGAGCTATGAAATTTTGTTGATGCTGGACCCCGACCAGGCCGAGGCGCGCCAGGACGAGATCGTCGCGCGCGCCCGCGAGCAGGTCGAGAAGGGCGGCGGCACGTGGCAGAGCCACGACCCGTGGGGCCGCCGGCGCCTCGCCTATCCGATCGCGAAGAAGGAGGAGGGCGTCTATCACCTCGTCGTCTTCGACGCGGACGGCCCGACGCTCGACGAGGTCACGCGCGTGCTGAAGATCGACGATGCCGTGCTGCGCCACATGGCGACGCGCCACATCGCCGGCTCGCGCACGGGCGCGCCGCGCGACGAGGGCGCAGCGCCCGTGGCAGCCCCCGCACCCGCGGCTCCCGCGGACGAGGCTCCCGCAGCCGAAGCTCCGGCCGAAGCGGCCCCCGCAGCCGAGGCTCCGGCGGTCGAAGCCCCCGTGGACGAGGCCGAAGCGGACGTTTCCACCGAGGAAGAGCAGGAGTACGCTCCCACCGAGGAGGAGCCGACCGAGGCTCCCGCTGAGGAAGAAGAGGAGTAAGCGATGGCAGCCAACATCAACCGTGTCGTTCTCGTCGGCAACCTGACGAGGGACCCCGAGCTTCGTCACACGCCGGGCGGGACGCCCGTCTGCAACCTCGGCATCGCCGTCAACGGACGGCGCCGCGACGACTCGGGCAACTGGGTCGACAAGCCGAATTTCTTTCGCATCT
>JAWVDC010000091.1:0-3714 GCA_033857715.1 Gaiellaceae bacterium
ACATCCGCGAGAGCGCATCGAGCCCGCCGCGAAAGCTCGTAGCGCCGTACGCACAAAGGAAGTCGTAGAGGTCGAGGTGCGCGTCGGTCTGGAAGCGGTAGCGGTTGCCGTACTTCGCGCCGAAGTGCGCCTTGGCGGTGATCATGTGCCGAAGCGCGGCGAGCTCGAGCACGGGGAGATCGAAGCCACGGCCGCCGAACGTGACGAGGCAGCCCTTCCACGTCTCGGTGATCCGCCAGAAGGCCTCGACGATCGCGCGCTCGTCGCCCTCGAAGCTCTTCAGCTCGCGCAGGCGATGATCGGCGCCGACCGATGCGGCGGCGATCGAGATCGGCACGTGGAAGGTCGCCGAGACCATGTCGCGGCCGCTCTTCGCGCGGAGCTCGTCTTGGTGGCGCACGAGCGCCTCGTCGTCGGTGAGGCCCTCGCCGCGGTAGAGGCACTGGTTGAGCAGCGCCTTGTCGATCCTCGTTTCGATATCGAAGACGACGTATGTCATGCGCGGTCCTCCTGGCAGGGTTCGTCCGCGCCGTGGCGCTCACCGCAATAGCCGCAGTTCTCGCGCTCTCCCGGCTTGTCGGCCGGCGCCGGCAGCTCCCAGCGGTGCACGGGCTCGGGCTGCGTCGCCTTGGCCACAGCCTTCGCGAGCGCCTCAGTCGTCGGCGTGATGCAGTAGACGGCCGACGGCGAGTAGAGCTGGCTCGCGACCATCGCGTCGCCGTCGCGTGACGGGACGTCGATGCGGAGGAAGCCCTGACCGGCAATCTCCTGCTCGCGGAGATACCCGCCGAGCCGGCGGTGCCCCATGAGCTCGAGGATCACCCAGCCTTCGAGCGGTTCCTTCTGTTCGTCCATCAATTCTCCTTGACGTCGCCCCGCGGCGACTTAGTTTCGTCCCGCTGCGGCACCGCCTGCCCCGCGAGGACCTCGACGACGAACGCGACCTTCGTGAAGAAGCGCCGGCACGGCACACAGACGAAGACCTCGCGCGCATCCTCGACCGGCGTCGCGTCGACGTCCTGATCGAGCTCGGGCCAGCGGACCGTGCACGTGGGCGGCTCGAGGTCGATTGTCTGCGAGGTCGCGAAGGGCAAATTGCAGTAGGGACAGTGCTCGCTCGGTTCGGAGCGCGGTGGGGGCTTCGCTGCGCGCGATTTCGCCGGGGATTCCGCGCCCTCGTCCCGAGGCTTGCGCCCCGGCTCCGGCTTCATCGTCGTGGGGGGTAGCGCCGGAGCCGTCGCGCCGTTGCCGTTCGGCGATCGCGCGTAGACGGCAGGCTGCTTGCCGTGGCTCGGCCGAACCATGATGAGCTGCCCACGCGATGCCATCGTACGTAAGTGGTACGCGAGGGTCTCCTGCTCGTGCTGCGGTATCGCCTTCGAGATCTCGGCGATCGTGAACTCGCGGTGGCCGAGCTTGGCGACCTCCGCTTCGACGATCGCGCGTGTCTGGACCATCAGTTCATTCCTTTCCGGAGTGGCGAAGGTGGGGAAAAGTGGGATGACGCGCCCGGGCTCGATGAGCGGGAAGATCGCCGCGGCCTTCGCGAGCTGCTCGCGGACGGCTTGCGGATCGAGGCCGGCGAGGTCACAGCACCAGTCGAAGCCCGTGACGTCGCGGTTGACGCGCCGGATCCAGCGGAGCGCCGCCCCACGTTCGTCCTCGTCGACCCCGCCCTGACCGTTGTTGGTGACGCCGCGCACGAGCTCGACGGCATCCGTGGCGACGGCTGCCCAGAGCGCGCGCTCGCCAATGAAGGCGACGCCTGGCTCGGGTGCCTCGCTGGCGAAGTAGCGACCGGCTGCGCGCGGCTCATCCACATCCGGTCGCCTCGCTCGCTACGCCGAGCCGCTCTTCGAGCTCGCGAATCCGCGCGTCGCGCATATCGATCTCCATGTCGCGGTCGGCGATGATGCTCTCGGCCGCGGCGTGGCGCGCGATTGCGAAGCGCGCGAGCTTCTTGACGACGTCCTGGTTCTCGGTGCCCGCGCGCCCGATCGACTCGAGCATGCCGGGGGTGAACTCGTCGAAGGTTTCGGTCATCGCGCCCACCGCAGGAGCGCTCGCCGCGCAGGGCCGCAGACGGGACATGGGCTCGCATCTACGCGCGGGTCGCCGCGGTTGCCGCGCGACGAATGCCTCTTCAGGTAGCTCGTCGTGAAGAGCTGCCCGTTGCCGCGACACTTTGGGCAGAGAAGCGCGCGCACGAGCCGTTGTAGGACCGCTTCGTTCTTCATGCTCGCGCCTCCTGCTGCGAGAATAGGACGTCGTTCAGCTTGACGCCGCCGGCGACGCGCTCGGCAACGCCCGGCGACACCATCTTCGATAGGTAGGTGTCGTAGGAGCCGCCGGCAGGCGAGACGCCGGCGCGCGCGCCAAGGTCGTCTCGGGTGACGATCGATGGCCACTCGCCACGGAGCACCTCGAACATCCGCTTCGCGCCGCCCGGCAGCTTGGCAGCCCAGGCCGCGAGAACGTCATCGAGGTTGAGTGCCGGTAGCTCGCGAGCTTCCGTCCACCCCGCGTCGGTCAGCTGATAGCCGTCGGGCGTGCGCTCGGCCGTCCCGCCCGCCGTCAGCTTCGAGACGTAGGTGTCGAAGCTGCCGCCGCCCTGGTGGACGACGGCGAGCACGCCGAGCTCACGACGGGCGAGGCGACCGCCGGCGAACGCGAGGGCTTGGAGCATGCGCCCCACACCGCCGCCAGGACGAGCCGAACCCGCCGCCTCCCGCGAAACCGCGGCACGCGCCGCGACCGGAGCCGGGGCAGGGCGGCTCACAGGCGCGACTGGCGCGCGCGTCATCACCACCGGCGCCTTCGCCGCCTCGATCGCTTGCCGGATATCGTAAGCCGCCGCACGCGCGTTCTGCGCGATCTGGTGGTGCTGCTCGGACGCTAGCGTCGCCCGCTCGGAGATCTTCTCGCACCGCTTCAGGCTCGCCTCGAGGCGCGCGAGCTGCGAGTCCTTCAGGATCGGCACGTCGACCGTCCGCACCTCGGGCTTCGGCGCCGGCGCGGCCGCGGGCTTGGTCGCGATCTGCTTCCGGAGCTCGGCGATCGTCTTCCGTAGCTCCTTCGGATCGTCGGCCTTCGCGCGCTCGATCGTCGCCGACATCTTCGACCGCAGCCGTTCGAGATCGACGGGTGCGAGCTCGCGCGGCTCGGTACGCTGCTCACCAGGCTTCGGCGTGGATGCCGAGTCGAACGTCTCGCGCGGCAGGACCTGAACGCGTCGGAGCCCGACCGGCTTGTCCTCGGGGAACTCGGGCGCCCAGACGAACGCCTCGCCGGTCTTCAGCGTGGCGAGCTCGGGCAGGATGTCCTCGCCCTCGTGGTGGTACTTGATCCACTGGCGGACGGCCTCGACGTCCTGCGGGCCGATCGTCCGGTGTACGACCAGGATCTCGGACTGCGTGGTGATGTCCTTGTGGAGGCTCGCGGGGCGTTGTGTGACGGCCGTGCCGCCGATCCCCGAGGAGCGGCCGAGCTTCCAGAGGCGCTTGAACGCGCCCAACATTTCTTCGGCCTTCTCGCCCTTCGGAGGCATCTGGGGCGCGAGCTCGTGCGCCTCCTCGAGGACGAGATGCAGAACGCCGCCCGTCCACTTCCGGAAGAGCGTCATCGCGAAGTCGACCATGAAGCGGCTCCGCTCGAGCCCGGAGAAGTGCTTGCACGACAGCACGAGCGGGGCGCGATGCTCGCACAGGAACTCGG
>JAWVDC010000092.1:0-9538 GCA_033857715.1 Gaiellaceae bacterium
ACGACGACCGAGCTGCTCGCGGCGATCCTCCGCGCAGACGACCGTCCCACCGAGGTCGCCGGCAACGTCGGGCGGCCGCTGACGGATGCTGCGGAGTCGGCGACCGCCGACACGTGGGTCGTGTGCGAGCTCTCGAGCTTCCAGCTCGAAGACGTCGACACGCTCGCCTGCGATGTCGCCGTCCTTCTCAACCTCGAGCCCGACCACCTCGATCGCCACGGCAGCTTCGAGGCGTACCGCGACGCCAAGCTCCGCATCTTCGAACGGGCGCGCGCGAAGGTCGTGCCGCGCGGCTTCGGCATCGACGGGATCGAGTTCTCCGCCGACGACGCGCTGCCCGCTGAGCCGCACATTCCCGGCCGTCACAACCGCGAGAACGCCGCCGCAGCGACGGCCGCCGCTCGCGCCGCCGGCGTCCCGGACGAGGCAATCGCTCAGGCGCTCCGGACGTTCCCCGGCGTACCGCACCGGCTCGAGCTCGTCCGCGAGCTGCGCGGCATCCGCTGGATCAACGACTCGAAGGCAACCAACACCGCCGCCGCACGGCGCGGCGTCGCCGCCTACAGCGAGCCCCTCCATCTCATTCTCGGCGGATCCCTGAAAGGAGAGGACTTCGGCCCGTTCGCTCGCGACCTTCCGGCCAACGTCGCCTCCATCCACCTGATCGGCGAAGCGACCACCGAGCTCGCCGCTGCCCTCGATGCGGCCGGCCGGGCTTACGACCGCGACGGCGATCTCGCGACCGCAGTAGCGCACGCGGCCGCCGAGGCGCAGCCCGGGGACGTCGTCCTTCTCTCGCCGGCGTGTGCGAGCTACGACCAGTTCACGAACTTCGAGGAGCGAGGCGACACGTTCCGCCGGCTCGTCGAGGAGCTCGCATGAAGGCCAAGCTCCAGTTCGAGTGGAACCTCATCGTTCTCGTCACGACGGCGCTCGTCCTCCTCGGTCTCGTCATGGTCTACAGCGCGACGTCCGCGTCGGCCGTGCTCGGGCACGACAACCCACAGGGATACGTCGGGAGGCAGGCGCTCTTCGCCGTCATCGGGCTCGTCGGCCTCCTCGTGCTCGTTCGCCTCGACCTCGAGAAGCTCCGCGCGCTCGCGCCCACGTTCCTCGGGGCCGCTCTCGTCCTGTGCATCGGCGTGCTCGCCATCGGCACCCGCGTCAATGGCGCGCGTCGCTGGGTCGACGTCGGCCCGCTCGCGTTCCAGCCGTCCGAGTTCGCGAAGCTCGCCCTCGTCATCTGGGTGGCCGCCTACCTCTCGCGCCGCCCGGCGCCGCGCACCCTGAAGGCGCTCGCGAAGCCGGTCGGCATGGTCGCGCTCCTCTTCGCCGCCCTCGTTCTCTTCGAGCCCGATCTCGGGACGGCGCTCGTGATCATGCTCGTCGTCGGCGCGATCCTTCTCGTTTCGGGCACGCGGATGTCGCTGCTTGCGACCGCGTACGGCCTCGTCATCGCCCTCGCCGGGATCGCGGCGTGGTCGTCCCCGTACCGCCGCGACCGCCTGCTCACGTTCCTCGACCCGTGGAAGGATCCGACCGGCGCCGGGCTCCAGAACGTCCAGGCGCTGATCAGCCTCGGCTCCGGCGGCATCTTCGGCACCGGCCCCGGCAGCGGCACGTCGACGCTCCGCTACCTGCCCGAGGCGCCGACCGACATGATGGCCGCGGTCATCGGCGGGCAATTCGGGCTCGTCGGGATGACGCTCATGCTCCTCGCCTTCTGCGCGTTCGCGTACGCGGGGATCCGGCTCGCACTCGCCTGCAAGGATCCGTTCGCGAAACGGCTCGCCGCGGGCATCACCGCAATCGTTTGCGGGCAGGCGGCGATCAACATCGCGGCCGTCGTCGGGGCCGCGCCGCTGACCGGAATTCCCCTTCCGTTTCTCTCGTACGGAGGCTCGAGTCTCATCGTGATGCTCGGTGCCGTCGGCGTGCTCCTTAACATCGCACGTAATGGCGGACGAGCAGCAGCTGCGGTGCCTGATCGCGGCCGGGGGGACGGTCGGACACGTCGCGCCGGCACTCGCAGTCGCGGAAGCGCTCCAGCGCCGCGGCGTGCTCGTGACGTTCGCCGGCTCGCCTGACCGCGTCGAGGCGACGCTCGTCCCCGCACGCGGGTACGCGTTCGACTCCTTCGCCATCTCAGGCTTCCCGCGGCGGCCCGGTGCGGCGCTTGCGCGGGCGGCCGCGCAGGCACTGGCGGCGCCGGCGTCGTGCCTCCGGATCCTGCGGGCACGCCGGCCCGACGTCGTGCTCGGGGCGGGCGGTTACGTGGCCGGGCCGATGGTGCTCGCAGCACGGCTGAGAGGGATCCCCAGCGCGATCACCGAGGCCGACGCCCACCTCGGGCTCGCCAACCGGCTCGCCGCGCCCTTCGCGGATCGCGTCTTCCTCGCGCTGCCGGTAGGGCGCGACGGGGAGAAGTACCGCACCGTCGGCAGGCCGATCCCCGCCGCCTCGCAGGCGCATCCGCGCGCGGAGGCACGGGCGGCTCTCGGCCTCGCACCCGACGCGAAGGTCGTGCTCATCTTCGGCGGCTCGCTCGGCGCACGTCTCCTCAACGACGTCGCGCTCGACGCGTGGGCGCAATCCGGGCCTGCGGTCATTCACCTCTGCGGCGAGCGCGACTATCCGGAGTTGAAGGACCGCGTCACGCGGCCCGACTACGTCCTTCGCCCGTTCATCGAGCAGATCGGTGTCGCGTACGGCGCCGCCGACGTCGTGCTTGCGCGCGCGGGTGGCTCTGTGTGGGAGCTCGCCGCCGCCGGGCTGCCCGCCGTGCTCGTTCCGGGCGCATTCGCGACCGGTGCGCACCAGGAGAAGAACGCTCGCTGGTTCGTCGATGCCGGCGGCGCGGTCGTCGTGCCCGAGGCTGAAGCGAGCACGGCTCCGCGCGTCGTCGACGAGCTGCTTGCGGACACCGCTCGCCTCGAGGCGATGGCGGCGGCCATGCGCGCCGCAGCGAAGCCGGACGCAGCAGAGGAGATCGCCGATGAGCTCGTCGGCCTCGCTCGCCGGTAGGCGCATCTGGATCGCCGGGATCGGCGGCGCCGGCATGAGCGGTTACGCGCTCCTCGCGCGCGCGTGGGGCGCCGAGGTCGCCGGTTGGGACCGCGTCGAGACGCCGTACCTCCGGCACCTCGAGGGCGTCGCGATCGAGATCTCGCCGGACCCGCCGACGCCGCCGGACGGCTGGGAGGTCTACGTGTCGACCGCGTTCGCCGGCCAGGTCGAGGGACGACCGCGCGCCGACCTCCTCGCGGAGCTCGTCTCCCTGCGCCGCGCGATCGTCGTTGCCGGTGCGCACGGCAAGACGACGACGAGCGCGATGGTCGCTTTCTGCCTCGACCGGCTCGGTCTCGATCCCGCATTCCTCATCGGCGGCGAGATCCCGCAGCTCGACGGCAATGCGCGGGCGGGGGAGGGATGGCTGGTCGTCGAGGGCGACGAGTCCGACCGCTCGGTCGGCGCGCTGAAGCCGGAGATCGCCATCCTCCTCAACGTCGACCTCGACCACCACACCGAGTTCGCCTCACGCGCGGAGGTCGACGCGTTCTTCGAGGCGTGGCTCGCGGGCGTGCCGCACGTCGTGCGCGCCGAGGAGCTCGAGCCTGTTGCGCTCGCGCTTGGAGTACCGGGGGAGCACAACCGCCGGAACGCCGCAGCGGCGCTCGCTGCGCTCGAGCTCGCAGGTGTCGACCGTGCGGGCGCGGAGCGCGTGATCGTCGAGTTCGCCGGAGCCGGGCGCCGGCTCGAGCCGAAAGGCGAGGCGGGTGGGGTGCGCGTCCTCGACAGCTATGCGCACCATCCCGCCGAGCTTGCCGCCGACATCGCCGCCGTGCGCAACGGCGGACGTGTGCTCGCGCTGTTCCAGCCGCACCTCTACTCCCGCACGCTCCATCTCGCGCACGGCTTCGCGCAGGCGCTCGCCGGCGCCGACGCCGCGTGCGTGACCGAGATCTATCCCGCGCGGGAGGCGCCGATGCCGGGAGTGAGCGGGCGGTTGATCGTCGATGAGCTCGCCGACGTGCGGCCCGGGATGAGGATCGGCTGGGCGCCCGAGCTCGAGCGCGCCGCCGAGCTCGTCGCGAGCTGGGCGCGGCCGGGCGACACGGTGCTCACGCTCGGCGCCGGTGACGTCGACCGCGCGGCGGCGATGGTGCTGGAGGGGCTCGCGTGAACGGGGAGGAGGGAGTCGAGCTCTCCCGCTACACGACGCTCGGGAGCGGCGGCCCGGCGCGCGCTTTCGCCCGGCCGGAGACCGCGGACGAGGTCGAGGAGCTCCTGCAGTGGGCGTCCGCACGCGGCCTCGCAGTCGCAGTCGTCGGCCTCGGCTCGAACCTCTTGGCCGCCGACGCCGGCGTCGACGCGCTCGTCCTCAAGCTCGGCGGGGAGCTCGCCCGTGTCGAGGTGGACGGCGACGTCATCCGCGCAGGCGCGGGAGCGGCGAACGCGGTGTGTCTCCATCGCGCCCGCGACGCCGGTCTGGGCGGCTTCGAGTTCGCATGCGCGATCCCGGGCACGATCGGCGGCGGCGTCTGGATGAACGCCGGAGCGTACGGAAGCGACTTCTCCGGCGTGCTCGAGCGCGTACGCGTCGCGACCGCAGACGGCAGCGGGTGGCTGACTCCGGCGGAGCTCGGTCTCTCCTACCGGCATTCAGACCTGAAACACGGCCAGGTCGTCCTCGAGGCGGAGCTGGCCTTGCACCGGCGGCCAAGCGAGGAGATCCGGGCCGAGGTGCGCGAGCTGAACGCGCGGCGCAAGGACGCGCAGCCGACGAACAAGCGCACGTTCGGCAGTGTCTTCAAGAACCCGGATCACGAGCTGAGCGCGGGGAGGATGCTCGACGCGTGCGGCCTGCGCGGCCACGCGATCGGTGGGGCGTGCATCTCCCCGAAGCACGCGAACTTCATCGAGAACGCGGGGGGCGCGACGACCGCCGATGCGCTCGCATTGATGGCCGAGGCGAGGCGACGCGCGCACGAGCAGTTCGGCGTGGTGCTCGAGCACGAGGTCGAGTTCCTCGGTGAGCTGAGCCTCCCCGACCTGTAGGAGCTTCGCGGGCAGCGGCGAAGTCCGGAGGGTGCTCGCGCAGGCTCTTTCCACTCCTATCGTGAGTCGCATCGCGCGCTTCCTTCCGTCCCGCCGGTCGCTCGCGATCGGGGTCGGCATCGTCGCGCTCGCGGGCGGCGCCTATGCGATCGCGCGCGAGACTTCACTCTTCGCAATCCATGAAGTGCGGGTCACCGGCGGCGGAAAGGCCGTCGACGCGCAGGTAGTCGAAGCACTTGGGCCGCTCCTCGGCTCGAGCCTCGTCGGCCTCGATGGAGCGCAAGTGCTGCAGCGCGTCGAGGAGCTCCCGACGGTCGTCAGCGCGACATACGACCGCGCCTTTCCCAACACGCTGCGTCTGAACGTCGTCCCGGAGCGCGCGGTCGCCGTCTTGAGGGACGGCGCTGCTGCTTGGGTCGTCTCCGAGCGAGGCCGCGTGATGAAACCAATCGCCGCGCAGGGCGCCCCCACGCTGCCGCGGATCTGGGTGGCGGCGAAGACGGTCAACGTCGGCGAGGTCCTTCCGCTCAACTTGGGCGGCACCCTCACGCGGGTGCTGACCGCATCAGATTCGTTTCGCGCCCGTGTCGGAACCGCTTCGCTCGCCGACGGGCGGCTCGTTTTCCATCTCCGTTCCGGACTCGAGCTCGTGCTGGGGACACCGAGCGACATCGCGCTGAAGCTCGCAGTGGCCGCGCGGGTGTTGCAGGAGATCCCGTATGGAACCCGGACGGTGGACGTGAGCGTCCCGAGTCGACCGGTGACGAGTGTCTACTCAAGCTCGACCTGAGGTAGAGTGTTGGAGCGTCGAGCAGCGGTTGACATCGAGGGTTGACGCGCTTACCATCCGGCGCGAGACTCGTTAGAACCGCCCCAACCCTCTAGTAAAGGTTTAGGTCTGCCCATGAGCACGAGCGATGCATCCGGTAACTACCTCGCAGTAATCAAGGTCGTCGGCGCCGGCGGTGGCGGCACGAACGCCGTGAACCGCATGGTCGACGCCGGCCTCTCGGGAGTCGAGTTCATCGCCGTCAACACCGACGCGCAGGCGTTGATGGGGTGCGATGCCGACGTCAAGATCCACATCGGCTCCGCAGCGACGCGAGGCCTCGGCGCAGGCGCAGACCCGGCCGTCGGGCAGGCAGCCGCGCACGAGACGCGCGACGAGCTGAAGGAGGCGCTCAAGGGCGCCGACATGATCTTCATCACCGCGGGCGAGGGCGGCGGGACCGGCACCGGCTCCGCCCCGATCCTTGCGAGCCTCGGCCGCGAGCTTGGTGCCCTCACCGTCGGCGTCGTCACGAAGCCGTTCGCGTTCGAGGGACGGAAGCGCGCGCAGCAGGCCGAGCAGGGGATCGAGGCGCTGCGCGACCGCGTCGACACGCTCATCGTTATCGAGAACGATCGGCTCCTCCAGGTCGTCGAGCGCAACACGTCCGTCGTGGACGCGTTCAAGATGGCCGACGACGTCCTCCGCCAGGGCGTTCAGGGCATCACCGACCTCATCACCGTGCCCGGGCTCGTGAACCTCGACTTCGCGGACGTACGCACGATCATGCGGGACGCCGGCTCGGCCCTCATGGGCATCGGTGCCTCCCGCGGCGAGAACCGCGCCGCCGAGGCGGCACGGGCCGCCGTGTCGTCGCCGCTCCTCGAGTCGTCGATCGACGGCGCGACCGGGATCCTCCTCAACATCACCGGCGGGCCCGAGGTGGGGCTGTTCGAGGTGAACGAGGCGGCCGAGGTCGTCACGAGCGCAGCCGACCCGAACGCGAACATCATCTTCGGTGCGGTCATCGACGAGGCCATGGGCGACGAGGTGCGCGTCACGGTGATTGCGACCGGCTTCGGCGGCCAGCGCCGCCGGCGCCGCTCGGAGACGCAGGGCGGCGCGAGCGCGGGACGCGGCGAAGAGACGTTCGAGGTGCCCGCCTTCCTCCGCGAGGGCTAGACAGACACGATGTTTCGATGCTCCGAGTAGGGGCACACGAACCTTGCCCTCAACAGGGTTGACTCCCTCAAGTCAACCCCACGACCCGGTCCGCCGCCCCGGTTTCCTCTCGCGAGGAGCCGGGGCGGCTCCGTTCTGGGGCGGTTTTCCACTGAGTCGCCGCCCGGGCTGACGCGACTAGGATCGCGCTGATGCCCGAGACGCTTCTCCACACGCCGCTCTACAACCGGCACGTCGCGCTCGGCGCGAAGCTCGTTCCGTTCGCGGGCTACGAGATGCCGGTGCAGTACGCGGGCGTCATCGAGGAGCACCGTGCCGTGCGCACCGATGCCGGCGCGTTCGACGTCTCGCACATGGGCGAGTTCGAGGTCGAGGGGCCCCGCGCGCGCGATCTGCTCCAGTCGGCGCTCTCGAACGACATCGATCGGATCGCGGTCGGCGAGGCGCAATACACGCTCCTCACGAACGAGGACGGCGGGATCGTCGACGACCTCATCGTTTACCGCCTCGACGAGTGCTCGTACATGCTCGTCGTCAACGCCGCGAACCGCGAGATCGACTTCGAATGGCTGAAGTCGCGCGAGATCGCCGGCTCCGATGTGCGCGACGTCTCCGACGAGTACGCACTCATTGCGGTGCAGGGCCCGCGCGCGATCGAGCGTCTCGGCCTGCCGCCCGCGAAGGCGTTCACGTTCGCGGAGACGACCATCGACGGCATCGAGGTGATGGTCAACCGCACCGGATACACCGGCGAGGACGGATGCGAGCTCATGTGCATGGCCGAGGACGCCGGCGCGCTGTGGGACGCCGCGCTCGCCCGCGGCGTCGTCCCGTGCGGCCTGGGCGCGCGCGACACGCTGCGCCTCGAGGTCTGCTATCCGCTTCACGGCAACGACATCGGGCCCGACACCGACGCAATCTCCGCGGGGCTCGGGTGGTGCTGCGCGCTCGACACCGAGTTCGAGGGCGTCGAGGCGCTGCGGCGGATCAAGGAGGAAGGACCGGCGCGCCGGCTCGTGGCCTTCGTCATGGAGGACAAGGCGATCCCGCGCCACGGCATGCCGATCGAGGGCGGGGGCGAGGTAACGTCGGGCACCCACTCGCCGATGCTCGAGGCCGGGATCGGGATGGGTTACGTCCCGGTCGCGCAGGCGAAGCCGGAGACCGAGTTGACCATCGACGTCCGCGGCAAGCTGCGCGCTGCCCGGATCGTCAAGAAGCCGATCTACAAGAGGGAGGATTGAGTGGCAGCCGCCGAGAGCTATCCCGAGGATCTCAAGTACCACGCCGATCACGACTGGGCGCGTCTCGAGGGGGACGAAGCCGTGCTCGGGATCACGTGGTTCGCCGCCGACTCGCTCGGCGAGCTCGTCCATTTCGAGCCGCCTGAGGTTGGGGCGACGATCTCGAAGGATCAGTCGTACGGCGAGGTCGAGTCGGTCAAGGCCGTCTCCGACGTCATCGCGCCGCTCTCGGGCGAAGTGCTCGAGGTCAACTCGGCCGTCGTCGACGCGCCCGAGACCGTGAACGAGGATCCGTACGGCAACGGCTGGCTCATCCGCATCCGGCTGTCGGACGCGGCGGAGGCGGACACGCTGCTCGACGTCGGCGCGTACAAGCAGGTTCTCGCCGACTCATGAGCGTAGGCTTGGCGGAGCTCATCAAAGAGCGAAGGTGCCGGCTTTGCCGGCGCCGGGGGCGGGAATGACGCAGGCTCATCCCTTCCTCGGCCTGACCGACTCCGATCGCGACGAGATGCTCGCGACGATCGGCGTGTCGTCCGTGGACGAGCTCTTCCGCGACATTCCGCAGGGCGTGCGGCTGCAGCGGGAGCTCGACCTCGAGCCGGCGCTCTCGGAGCACGAGGTGTTCGCGCACCTCGCCGAGCTGGCGGCCCGGAACGTGCCGATGGGCGGGCAGGAGCTCTCGTTCCTCGGCGCGGGGATCTACGACCACTATGTGCCCGCGGTCGTCGACGCGGTCATGCAGCGTGGCGAGTTCCTCACCGCGTACACGCCGTACCAGCCGGAGATGAGCCAGGGCGTGCTCCAGGCGATCTTCGAGTACCAGACCGTGATCTGTGAGCTCACGGGGATGGACGTCTCGAACGCATCGGGGTACGACGGCACGACCGTCGCCGCCGACGCCTGCTACGTCGCGAAGCACGCCACGGGACGGACGAAGGTCGTGGTGACCGAGGCCACGAGCCCGCAGGTACGGCAGGTGGTCAAGACCTATGCGCCCGGCTTCGGGCTCGACGTCGTCGAGGTGCCTCACCGCGGCGGCGTGACCGATCCCGACGAGCTACGCCGCGCGGCGACGGATGCGGCGTGCGTGATCTTCCAGCAGCCGAACTTCTTCGGCTGCCTCGAGCCGGCTCCTGACCTCGCAGCCGCGGCGAACGACGCGGAAGCGATCGCGGTTGCGCACGTCGACCCGATCTCTCTCGGCGTGCTCGAGGCGCCGGGTGTCTACGGCTGTGGCATGGCGATCGGCGAAGGTCAGAGCGCGGGCAACTACCAGTCCTTC
>JAWVDC010000093.1:0-3058 GCA_033857715.1 Gaiellaceae bacterium
CGAGGCCGGGGCCGAAGTACTCGACGAACTTGCCGACGACGCCGGTGCGGCGCAGGAGCTCCGTGACAGTCAGGACGAGGTCGGTGGCGGTCGCGCCCTCGCGCAGGCGGCCGTCGAAGCGCACGCCGACGACCTGCGGAACGAGCATCGAGAGCGCCTCGCCGAGCATCGCCGCCTCGGCCTCGATCCCACCGACTCCCCACCCGAGCACGCCGAGGCCGTTGACCATCGTCGTGTGCGAGTCCGTGCCGATCACGGTGTCAGGGAACGCGACACCGTCGCGCACCTCGACGACGCGGGCGAGGTACTCGAGGTTGACCTGGTGGACGATGCCGGTGTTCGGCGGCACGACCTTGAAGTTGTCGAACGCGCCCTGTCCCCAGCGGAGGAAGGCGTAGCGCTCGAAGTTCCGCTCGAACTCGAGCTCGACGTTGCGCCCGATCGCGAGCCGCGACGCGAACTCGTCCACCTGCACCGAGTGGTCGATGACGAGCTCGACCGGGATGAGCGGGTTGATCTTCCCCGGATCGCCGCCCTGGTCGCGCATCGCGTCGCGCATTGCGGCGAGGTCGACGACGCACGGCACGCCGGTGAAGTCCTGGAGGAGGACGCGGCCGGGGAAGAAGGAGATCTCGTCGGACGGCGGCGTGGCCGCGACCCAGTCGGTGACGCCCGCGGGGTCGCCGCCGTTGCGGAGCACGTTCTCGAGCAGGATCCGGAGCGTGTAGGGAAGCCGCGCGGCGCTCGCGTCGAGCTGTGCGATCTCGTATGTCTCGTCGCCGACGCGGAGCTGACCCATAGCTCGATTCAAGCAGAGGCGCCGTTCCGCTCGCCCTCTTGCCCGGCATCAACGGAACGAGTCCGAGCGCGCCCTTCGTTGCGCGAGCTCAAACGTTCGGCAGCAGCTCCCGGGACGCGAACTCGGCGAACTCCTCCTGGTTCTCGCCGATCTGGTGGATGTACACGTGCGTGAAGCCGGCCTCCTCGTATGCGCGCAGCTGCTCGAGGTACGGCTCGGGATCGGGGCCGGCCGGGACGACCTTCGCGATGTCCTTCACCGTGACGTTGTCGGCGGCCTCTTCGAAGTCGCGCGGGGACGGAAGCTCCTGGCCGCCCGAGCCCGCAAGCGCGGCGTTCGGCCAGAGCTTGTGCGCGCGCTCGAGCGCGGCGGTCTCGTCGTCGTCGTACGCGCAGTGGAACTGGCCGATCTTCGGCTTACCGCTACCGCCGGCCGACTCGAACTCCTGGACGATCTCCTCGTCGGGCGACGTGGAGATGAGCGCGTCGCCGATGCGGCCCGCGAGCCGCGCGGCGCCGGGCTTGCCGGCGGCGACGTAGATCTCCGGTGCCTCGTCGGGCACGGTGTAGAGGCGCGCCTCCTGGACGGTGTAGTGGTCGCCGCGGTGAGTGACCTCTTCGCCCGTCCACAGCTTCCGGATGACCTCGACGGCCTCCTCGAGCATCTCGAGCCGCTCCCATGCGAGCGGCCAGCGCGCGCCGGTGACGTGCTCGTTGAGGTTCTCGCCGGTGCCGACGCCGAGCGCGAAGCGGCCGGGCATCATCGCCGCGACCGTCGCGGCCGCATGCGCGACGATCGCCGGGTGCATCCGGATCGTCGGGCACGTGACGCCCGTGAACACGCGGATCTTCTCCGTCGCCTGCGCGATCGCGCCGAGCGTCGTCCATACGAACGGGCTCTCGCCCTGCTCGCTCGTCCACGGATGAAAGTGGTCGGAGATGCCCGCGAATGTGAAACCCGCCTCTTCCGCGAGCTGCGCCTGCCGGACGAGCTCGGCCGGGCCGTGATCCTCCGATGAGAGCGCGAATCCGAGTTCCATGCTTTGGAAATACCTGTTTGTCGCCGCGGCAAACAGCCACGAACTTCGCCGTCGTTGAGCGCCGACGTGCGACGGGCTGACAGGCGCCGCTACCTTTGCGCGGGTGACGGGGGACGAGACCTATCTCGGGTTTACAGGGACGATGCACGCGATCCCCGCGGAGGCAGAAGAGCTTTGGGACGACAGCGACGACCACGTCGGCTGGTTCTGCGTTCGCACCGATCCGTTCCCGTGCCCGGCGCCCGACTGCAGCTTCGTCGCCGAGTTCATGACCGCGGCGCACCTCGTGCTCGTCTGGGAGGAGAGGGACGACCCGAATCTCCTCCGTCACGCGCAACGCGCGAAGGAGGTCGGCCGCAACCCGTACATCGTCGGGTACGAGGCCGGGTACGGCCCGAGCGCGTCGTACTACGCGTGGGAGGCCGCCGGCCGGCCCGTGCACGGCGTTCGCGGCAAGTAGTGGGGCGCCGTCCGGCGAACGTCTGGGCGTCCCTGGCGGCTGCAAAGCTTCGCGACGCGCCGCCGTGGTCGCTGGGCGTCGAGGAGGAGCTCATGCTCGTCGACGCGGAGACGCTTCTGCCGGCCCGCGACGGCTGGTCGCGCGTCTTCGGCGAGGCGACCGACCGCATCAAGCCGGAGCTCTTCGAGTCGCTCGTCGAGATCGTCACCCCCGTGTTCGAGACGGCGGAGGAGATCGAGGCGGAGCTCCGCGCGTTGCGCCATGAGGTCGCGGAGCGGGCGGCGGAGCACGGCTTGGCGGTGCTCGCCGTCGGCTCGCATCCCACCGCGACCGAGGCGCCGCGGTTCGTTCCGAGCGATCGGGTGGCCGTGCTGAAGAAGCGGCTCGGCGAGGGATTGCGCCGCCAGACGGTGTGCGGGCTGCACGTACACGTCTCGGTTCCCGATCCCGACACGTGCCTCCGCGCATTCGAGGGACTTGTCCCGCACCTGCCGCGCCTGCTCGCGCAATCCGCGAACTCGCCGTACCGCGGAGGCGCGGAGACGGGCTGGCGGTCGAGCCGCTCGCAGATCCTCCTCGAGCTGCCGACCGGAGGCGTGCCACCGATCCTGCGCAGCTGGAACGACTGGGACGCCGCGACGCAGGGAGACAGCACGCGCCGGCACTGGGACGCGTGGCCGAGGCCGGAGTACGGCACGCTCGAGGTGCGCGTCATGGACCAGCCGACGTCGGTGCGGCGGACGGCCGAGCTCGTCGCCGA
>JAWVDC010000094.1:0-9467 GCA_033857715.1 Gaiellaceae bacterium
GGATTGCCGAACGCCCCTCCTCGGGAGACATGCCCGCGTGTGCCGCCCGCCCGTGAAACGTGATCTCCATGCCCTGCGCGAACGGTGCGCCGAGGATGATCTCGCCGATCGCGCCTTCCTGGTCGTAGACGAAGCCGAGCTGCGCCTGCAGGCGCGTCTGGTCGAACGCGACGGCGCCGAGGAGCCCGACCTCCTCCTGCCGCGTGAGCACGAGCTCGATCCCCGCGTGCGGGATGTTCTCGACGAGCACGCGGCGCACGCCCTCGAGCATCTGCGCGACCGCCGCCTTGTTGTCGGCGCCGAGGATCGTGCCGCCGGCGTTCCGCACGACGCCGTCCTCCACCACCGGGCGTAACTCGCCGCTCGGCGGGACGGTGTCGAGATGTGCGCAGAAGAAGAGCGGCGTCCCGTCCGCGGTCGGCTCGACGCGTGCGTAGACGTTGCCGAAGTCGTCCTCGGTCGGCTCGAGCCCGAGCTCGCGCAGGTACCGCACGACGACGTCGGCGGCCGCCTGCTCCTCGCCCGGGGGCGTCGCCAGCGCGGCCAGCTCGAGGAACAGATCGAGGACGTCGGACATGGCGACGGATCCTATGGAAGGATTCGCGCGCCTTGCCCAGCGCACCGCCCACCGCACACGGGACGCTGTTCGGCCTGCTCAACGGCTACCGCGGCTCGCAGGCGCTCCACGTCGCTGCGGTGCTCGGTGTCCCCGATCTGCTCGCTGACGGGCCGCGACCGAGCAGCGAGCTCGCCGAGGCGACCGGCTCGCACCCCGAGGCGCTCTACCGCCTCCTTCGCGCCCTCGCCGCGCTCGGCGTGCTCGAAGAGGCGAGCGACCGCGCGTTCGCGCTCACCGAGGTCGGCCGGCTCCTGCGCAGCGACGTCGAGGGGAGCCTTCACGGCTGGGCCGTCTTCATCGGCAGCGAGACACACTGGCGGAGCTGGGAGCGTCTCGACCACAGCGTGCGCACCGGCGAGACCGCCTTCGAGCACCTGTACGGCGTCGATGTCTGGACGTGGCGGGCCGAGCGTCCGGACGAGGGCGCGGTCTTCGACGCCGCCATGGCGTCGCTCACCGGCGGCCTCGAGCGGGTCCTTCTCGAGGCATACGACTTCGGACGCTTCCAGCGGATTGTCGACGTCGGCGGCAACCGCGGCGAGTTGCTCGCCGCCATCCTCGCCGCCCATGGCGACCTGCACGGCGTCGTCTTCGACCTCCCGCACGTCGTCGCCGCCGCCGGGGCGGCCGATCGCCTGGAGGCCGTGGGCGGGAGCTTCTTCGACGGAGTCCCGGCGGGAGGCGACGCCTATGTCCTCAAGGCGATCATCCATGACTGGGACGACGAGCGGGCGGCGACGATCCTCCGCCGCTGCGCCGAGGCGATGGACGGGGACGGCACCGTCCTCGTCATCGAGCACGACCTCGGCGCGCCGAACGAGGACCCGATCCCGAAGCTCGGCGACCTCCAGATGCTCGTCGCGCCGGGCGGCCGCGAGCGCACCCGGGCCGAATACGCGGCCCTGTTCGCGGCGGCAGGTCTGAACCTGAGCGACGTCGTGCCGATTCGCGGCGGCTGGGCGATCTACGAAGCGTGCCGCTAGACGGCGAGACGCTCGCCGGACCTGCTCCGCGCCCGATCGAGCGCAGCGCCGACAAAGCCGCGGAACAGCGGAGCCGAGCGCGTCGGGCGCGACTTGAACTCCGGATGGAACTGGCTCGCGACGAACCACGGATGCCCGGGCAGCTCGACGATCTCCACGAGGCGGCCTTCCTGGAACGTCCCGCTCACGACGAGGCCCGCGTCGACGATCCGCTCGCGGAACGCGTTGTTCACCTCGTAGCGATGGCGGTGCCGCTCGTGGATCGTCGCCTCGCCGTACAGCTCGCGAGCGTGCGTCCCCTCCGCGAGCTCGACCGCCTGCGCGCCGAGGCGCATCGTGCCGCCGAGATCCTCGATCCCCTTCTGCTCGGGCAGCAGGTCGATGACGGGATATGGCGTCTCGGGATCCATCTCCGTCGAGTTCGCGCCGTCGAGCCCGACGACGTGCCGCGCGAACTCCGATACGGCGACGTGCATGCCGAGGCAGATGCCGAGATACGGGATCTCGCGCTCGCGCGCGACGCGACAGGCGAGGATCTTTCCCTCCCAGCCGCGCGACCCGAAGCCGCCGGGCACCAGCACGCCGTCGACACCTTCGAAGAGGTCGACGGCCTCCTCGAAGGACATGTCCTCTGCATCGACCCAGCTGAGGTGAACCTCGGCGCCGTGATCGAGACCCGCGTGCTTGAGCGCTTCGTGGACCGAGAGGTACGCATCCTGGAGCTTCACGTACTTGCCGACGAGCGCGATCTTCACCGGCTCGCGCCGCCCGTGTACGCGGGCGAGCAGCTCGTCCCACTCTCGAAGATCCGGCTCGCCGAGCTCGAGGCCGAGCTTCGCGCCCACGAGCTTGTCGAGGCCTTCCCGCTCGAGCACGCGCGGCACCTCGTACACGTCGCGCACGTCGGGGCTCGCGACGACGGCGCCCGGGTCGACGTCGGCGAACAGCGCGATCTTGTCGCGAATGTCTTGCGACAGCTCCTCGTGCGAGCGGCAGACGATGACGTCGGGATGGATACCGATGCGGCGCAGCTCGTTGACCGAGTGCTGCGTCGGCTTCGTCTTGAGCTCGCCGGCCGCCTCGATGAACGGCACGAGCGTGACATGGACGTAACACACGTTCTCGGGGCCGACCTCGCGGCGGAACTGGCGGATCGCCTCGAGGAACGGGAGCGACTCGATGTCGCCGACGGTGCCGCCGATCTCGGAGATGACGACGTCGGCGGGAGTCGCCTCTGCACTCCGCCGGATGCGCGCCTTGATCTCGTTCGTGATGTGCGGGATGACCTGCACCGTCGCGCCGAGGAAGTCGCCCTTCCGCTCCTTGCGGAGGACGGTGTCCCAGATCGCGCCGGCGCTGTGGCTCGCGCTGCGGAGGAAGTTCTCGTCGACGAAGCGCTCGTAGTGGCCGATGTCGAGGTCGGTCTCGGCGCCGTCCTCGGTGACGAACACCTCGCCGTGCTGGAACGGGCTCATCGTGCCGGGGTCGACGTTAAGGTACGGGTCGAACTTCTGCAGCTGCACCTTCAGGCCGCGCGCTTTGAGGAGGCGCCCAAGCGATGCGGCGACGATTCCCTTGCCCAGAGCGGACACAACGCCCCCGGTCACAAAGACGTACTTGGGGGCCCGCGCGCTCACGGGATTTCAGGGTAGCAGGGTCGGAGGACGCGAGCCGTTACCGGCGGACGGCGGCGAGGAACTCTTCGCCCCCGAGCATCCGCTCGAGCTCGGTCTTCCGCTCGTCGTCGGCGAGCTGCTCGATGCGTGTGTGGGTCGGGTCGCCCGGCGTCTTCGCGACGCGGAAATGGCGGTCGGCGAGCGCGGCGATCTGCGGCAGGTGCGTGATCGTCACGACCTGCGCGCGCTCGGCGAGTCGCTGGAGGAGCCGGCCGACGGCGTGCGCCGTCTCGCCGCCGATGCCCGCGTCGATCTCGTCGAAGACGAGCGTGTCGCCGCCTGCGACCGCGGCGATCGCGAGCGCGATGCGCGAGAGCTCGCCGCCCGAGGCGGTCTCCGCCACGGGAGCGAACGGAAGTCCGGCGTTGGGGCGAACGAGGAAGACGGCGTCGTCGGCGCCCGTCGCGCCCGGCTCGTCGCGCTCGCGCAGCTCGCACACGAACTCCCCATCTCCCATGCCGACGTCGCGTAGCTCGGCCGCGACTGCGTCGGCGAACGCCGGCGCGGCTGCGTTGCGCTCGGCGCGGAGCTCGAGCGTCAGGTCGTGGACTCGTTCCTCCGCGGCTGCGAGCGCGCGGCGGGCAGTTTCGGCGGGATCGACGCCGTCTTCGAGCTCGGCGAGCTGTTCGCGCGCCTCCGTTGCGCGGGCGAGGAGCTCCGCGTACGTCTCGCAGCGGAAGCGGCGCTTCGTCTCGGCGATCCGGTCGAGGTCGGCCTCGAGCTGCTCGAGCCGGCCGGGCTCGGCCTCGAGCGACGCGAGGAACCCGCGGAGGTCCGACGCCGTCTCGCGCAGGCGTAGCTCGGCGTCGCGCAACTCGTCGCCCGCAGTCTTCAGCTCGGGCGCGATGTGCTCGAGCGGCGCGACGGCCCGCTCCGCGAGACCGACGAGGCCGCTCGCTCCGTCGCCGTCCTCCGGCGCGAGCGCGGTCGCGGCTGCTTCGGCCGCCATCGCGAGGTCGGAGACGTGGCGGAGCCGCTCGCGCTCGCCGCGCAAGCGCGCCTCGTCGTCGGGCTCCATGCCCTCCGTGTCCTCGACGAGCGCACGGAGCTCCGCGAGCCGGGCCTCGGCGGCTGCGGCGTTCGCGGTCAGCTCCTCGTACCGGCGGCGCGCGGCCTGGAGATCGCGCCACGCCGTCCGAGCGGCGGCCCGGCGCGCGAGTTGTTCCTCCCCGCAGAACCGGTCGAGCACCTCGAGCTGGTACGACGGCCGCGCCAGGCGCCGCTGCTCGAACTGGCCGGACATCGCGACGAGGCTCTCGACTGCCGCGGCGACGTCCTCCCGCGCGGCCGCTCTCCCCCACGCGTACGCGCGCGTGCGCCCGTCGGTGAAGACGCGCCGGGAGACGACAAGCGCGTCCTCGTCCTCCGGCCGCAGGCCCCCGAGCTCGTCGAGCTCGGCCGGAAGGTCGAGCTCGGCCTCGACGTACGCCTCGTCCCCGGCCGCGCCGACGAATCCTTCGCCGCCTTTCGCGCCGAGGAGGAGGCCGAGCGCCTGCGCGAGAATCGTCTTCCCCGCCCCGGTCTCGCCCGTGATCGCGTTCAGCCCCGGGGCGAAGTCCAGTTCCGCCTCCCGAATGAGGACGAGATTCTCGATACGAAGCCGCCGGAGCACCCAAGCGATGGTACGCCGGGCACCCGACGCCGACCATTGGCCGAACCGGCCATGTGCGGTGTCTGACACTCGACATGTCCCGGCAGGACACGTCCAAATGACTGACAACATGACGTGGCCGGCGTGGTCATGTCCAATCGGCCGACACCGCAAAAGGAGCGCGACGCTGTCCAGATCGGACACGTCCGGTTGTCTGACAACGAGACGTGGCCGTTAGGGGACGGGGCTACGCGGTGAACGTCTCGCGGTAGCGGGAGAAGAACGTCGTCTCCGGCAGCGTGGCAAGGAGGCTGCGCTGCTCGCCGAGGCCGATCGACAGCGCGGAGCCCGGAGCGAGGTCGCCGGTGCGATGACCGTCCACGAGGACGGCGACGTCGACATCCGCCGTCGCGTTCCGCAGCGTGAGCTCCGCCCCGCGCGCGACGACGAGTGGCCGCGCGTCGAGCGAGTGCGGCGCGATGAACGTGATCGCCATCGCATCGAGCCCGCGCACGAGAACGGGCCCGCCGTTCGAGAGGTTGTACGCGGTCGAGCCGGACGGCGTCGAGCAGATCATCCCGTCGCACGACACCACGCCGAGCTCCTCCCCCGCGATCGCCCAGCTCAGCTCGATCATCCGCCCGAGCGTCGAGCTCGCGGCAACGACGTCGTTGACCGCGGCGAACGTCTCGTCGCCGAGGCGCGCCTCGAGCGTCGGCTGCTCGACGACGCGATACTCGCCCGCGAAGACACGCGCAAGATCCGCTTCGAGCCGCTCCGGCGTGATCGAGGCGAGAAACCCGACGCGGCCGAAGTTGACGCCGATCACCGGGACGCCCTTGCCGAGGAGACGGGCGAGCGTGCGGAGGATCGTCCCGTCCCCGCCGACCGCCACGGTCAACTGCGCTTCCTCCGGCTCGACGACCACACGCACGCCGGTGCGCTCGGCAAGGTCGCGCACCTGCGCGATCGCGGTCGTCACGTCGACGCGCGCGTGCGCGACGACCGCGACGGTCTCAACCGGCGAGTGCTCTGTCGATCCGCTCGTCGAGGTCATCGGGGAGGGTCAGCTTGTCGGAATTGACGAGGTGGAGGAAGATCTCGCGGTTTCCCTTCGGGCCGGGCAGTCCCGAGTCTACGACTCCGGCGACCGCCGCCTCCCAGCGGAGCGCAGCTTCGGCCACCTCGCGGACGACCCGCCGGCGCACCTCGTCGTCGCGCACGACGCCGCCCCTCCCCACGTCCTCGCGCCCCGCCTCGAACTGCGGCTTGACGAGCACGACCGCCTGCCAGCCCGGCGCGCAGAGCCGCAGCACCGGCGGCAGGGCGATGCGAACGGAGATGAAGGAGACGTCGCAGACCGCGAGCTGCGGGGCAAACGGGAGCTCCGTCAGCTTCCGCGCGTTCGTGCGCTCCATGACCACGACTCGCGAGTCGGAGCGCAGACGCGGGTGGAGCTGCCCATACCCGACGTCGATCGCGATCACGCGTGCTGCGCCGCGCTCGAGGAGGACGTCGGTGAAGCCGCCGGTGGATGCGCCGACGTCGACGCAGTCGAGGCCGGCCGGGTCGACTGCAAGGGCGTCTAGACCGTGCGCGAGCTTCTCCCCTCCCCGCGAGACATACCGCGGCGGCCGCTCGACCTCGAGCTCAGCGTTCTCGTCGAGCTGGTGCCCGGGCTTGTCGTAGCCGTGGACGAGCCCAGCGATGACGAGCGCCTGCGCCTGCGCCCGCGACTCCGCGAGGCCGCGCTCGACGAGAAGGACGTCCAGCCGCTTCTTCACGCCCGGTACTCCGCCTCGCCCCGGAGCCAGGGCACATCGGGCTCCCAGCCGTCGACGACGTCGCCGAACCCCTCGCGGCGGGCCACGGGCTCGACGAGATTGAAGAGCTCGCGTTGCGCCGCGGGCTCGCCGGTGAGGACGCGGTCGATGAGTGGCAGGAGCTCGTCGGCGTCCCAGCCTTCGAGCGGATGGTGCCGGAGCTCCCAATCGAGGTACTTGTTGTACGGCCGGACGCGGTCTTCGATCGCGAAGATCGTCCGGAGCGCATACGGCACCGCCTCCACGGCGTCGAGTCGCGTCCCGTAGCGCAGCGATCGGTACGTCTGGTTGATGTAGCCGTCGAGCGCGTCTCGGACGACCGAGTCGCGCGTTCCCGGCGGAAGCGATTCGAGCTCCGCGACGACCCGGGTCAGCTCACCGTCCGTCTTGTCGAGCACGACGTCCGCGTGCGCCGCCGCATAGCGCCAGTGCTCGTCGGCGATGTTGCGGAGTGCGTCGAGCGTCGTCGCGACGACCTCGACCGTCGCGCCGTGCCCGAACGGGAACTCTTTCGCGAACGCGTCGCGAGCCTCGGCATCCGCGAGCACGACGCAGGTGTCCCAGTCAGACCGCTCGTCGACCATGAAATCGCGGCCGCGCGAGCCGAAGACGTACAAGCCGACGACGTCGTCGCGGCCGCGTGCCACCTCGAGGAGCTCGTCGAAGGTCAAGCCGCGAGTCGCTCGACGACACGCTCGGCGAGCTCCGCGAACACCGGCGCGAGCCCGTTGACGCGCGCGTACGCCCGATCGAGCGGGATCGACGCCAGAAGCTCGACCTCCCCCAGCAGCGACCGCTCGGGAGAGACAGGCGGAAAGACCTCGATCGCTCCGCCGCAGTGCGGGCAATCCAGGCCGCGCATGTTCTCCACCGCGCCGAGCACGGGAACTCCCACCGCCCGTAGGGCGTCGAGAAGTTTCCGCGCATCGAGGTGCGCCGCGTCCTGCGGCCCGATAACGATGACGGTCCCCGCGAGCTTGCCGGATGCGAAGACGTGCTGCTGGAGATCGGCCGTCCCCGGCGGCAGGTCGACTACGAGATAGTCGAGCTCGCCCCAGTCGACGTCGTCGACGAACTGCTTCCAGACGTGCGCTGTCAGCGTCGACGGCATGGCGAACGACTGCCGCTCCGAGACGAGGAAGCCGACGGACATCACCTTCAATCCGAGCGCCTCGACGGGCTCGAGTTGCAGGCGCCCGAATTGCGAATTGCGACCGAGCGTCCACCGCTTGAGGTCGCGCGTCTGCTTCAGGCCGAGCATGACGGGGATGTCCGGGCCGTATACGTCGGCGTCGAGCAGGCCGACCTGCATCCCGCGCGCGGAGAGCGCGCGTGCGAGGCCGAGGCTCACCGTCGACTTGCCGACGCCGCCCTTGCCACTCGCGACGGCGACGATCTTCATGCCGTGCGGACGGCCAGCGAGTCGACGATCTCGCGGAGCACCGACGTGTCCGCCTCGATTCCATCGAGCCGCGTCCGGGCTAGCTCCGCCGCCTCGTCGGCGTACCGCCGCGCCGCCTCCGCCCCGTGCTCGCGCACGTAGCCGTCCTCGTCGAGGATGTCGTCGACGATCTGGAACAAGAGCCCGAGCTCCTCGGCGAACGCGCGCCACGGCGCTTGCTCGGCCTCGGGCAGCTCCGCCGCCCAGAGCGCCATCGTCACCGATGCGTAGAAGAGCCGGCCGGTCTTCAAGCGGTGCACGGCCGCGAGGTCGTGGCCGTCGACCATCGTGTCGAGGTACTGGCCGCCGATCATCCCGAGCGTCGCCTCTGCGAGCTCGCGCGCGACCGCCGACGACTCGTACCGCGCCGCGAGCCGCACCGCCTCGGCGAGCAGCGCATCGCCGGCGAGCACGGCCGTCCCCTCGCCGAACTTCTTCCACGTCGACGGCTGACCGCGCCGCTCCTCGTCGTTGTCCATTCCCGGCAGGTCGTCGTGGACGAGCGAAAACGTGTGGACGAGCTCGATCGCAAGCGCCGCCGGCATCACCTGCTGGACCGGCGCGCCGAGCGCCTCCCCGACCGCGAGTGCGATCACGGGACGGACGCGCTTGCCGCCGACCTCGAGCGAGTAGCGCACGGACTCGGCCTGGCCGTGCAGCTCCGGCCAGAGCTCGAGCCGCTCGAGCGCGTCCTCGACGAGCGCCTTCAGCTCGTCGGGGCTATGCATCGGTCCCCGCCGCGCGCTGCGCCTTCTCGAGCTCCTCCTCGACGGCCTTCGCGAGCTCGGCGAGCTCCCCGAGCAGCTCGACCGCCCGCTCCGGCGAGCCGTCGCCGCCCGCGGACAGTTGCTCGAGCTCGGCCCGCGCCGCCTCGAGCCGTGCCAGCAGCTCCTCCGCTTTCGTCAATGACTCGTCAGCGCTCACGAACGATCCTCCCGAGAATTCCATTCACCAGCTTGGCCGCGTCCTCGGATGCATACCGCTTCGCGAGGGTCACCGCCTCGTCGAGCACCACTTCGACCGGCACCTCACCCCCGTCGAGCTCCTCGAGCGCGACGCGCAGGACGTTCCGCTCGACGGCGCCGAAGCGGTCGGCGGTCCAGTCGGTCGCCGCGTCGGTGATGCGCGCGTCGAGCTCCTCGGCGTGGGCGGTGACGGCCTGTGCGAGGCGCTCCGTGTACGGGTCGACCTCGCCCTCGTACAGCGAGCCGAGGGGCTGCCCGGTCACGTCCGACTGGAAAAGGATGAATACGGCGGCGCGGCGCGCTTCACGGCGGCTGATCGCGTTCATCGCGTCAGCTCCGCGACCTCGACATCGACGCCGTCGACCGCGA
>JAWVDC010000095.1:0-2892 GCA_033857715.1 Gaiellaceae bacterium
AACTCGTCTACACGCTGCCGGACCCGTGGACGCGCAAGCTGTTCTTGGCGCTCTGCCGTCGGTACGGGTTGAGGCCGTTCCGACGGTACCGCCAGCGCTACAGCACGGTGCAGGTCGTCGCGCCGGAGACGTTCCAGCAGAAAACGCTCTGGCCCGAGTACCTCGCGCTGGCGAAGGAGCTCGAGAAGCATTTCGATGAGCTAACCGAACGCGTGGTCCGAGAGGCGATCCACGGGGACGTGAGCGAGGCCGACGAGAGCGACGGGCCCAAGGCACTCCCCGAGCCACAGAGTTCCTGAGAGCGCTACGCCGCCGTGGCCACGGCAGCGAGTCTCGCCGCGGCGAGCGCCTGCGCGTACGTCTCCGGCAAGAGGGCGGCGAGTTTCTTCTCGCCAGCGAGGATCTTCGCGAGGGTCTCGCGAAGGTAACGGCGTGGCTCGAGGCCCATCTTTCTGCAGGTCGTGAGGAGCGTGAGGGCGTCGGCGGCGCGCCGCGCACTCTGCTCATGACCGACGAACATCCATGTCTTGCGATCGAGCACCCATCTCCGTAGGCCACGCTCGACCTCGTTGTTGGTCAGCTCCATGAGTGGGTCGTGGAGGAATGCGGTGAGCCGCTTCCACTGCCGGCGCATGTAGCCGAGCGCCTTGCCGAGGGTGCTCTTGGGCTCGATCTCGGCGCGCGCTGTCTCGACCCACGCCCGCAGCTGCTCGACGAGAGGCGCCGTCTCGCGCCGGCGGCGCGCGAACCTCGCTTCGAGGCTCTCCTTTTGCCGCTTGGACTCCGCGTCGGCGTGGAAGATCTGGGCGTAGAGCTCGATCCCCCGGACCGCGCGGGCATCGCCTCCGCGGAGCGCCTCGACGAGACCTCGTCGCGCGTGCGCATTGCAGCCCCCGCGCTTGCCGCCCGCGCGTTCCACGCAGTTGTTGGTCGGCGACCCATCGCACATCACGCTCGCGAGGGTGCGGCCACGCAGTAGCTTGTCGATATGCTCGGCGTGGCCGGTGGGGGCGTAGACGAAGCACGAGTACCGATGGTCGCCCTCGATGAGCCAGAGGGCTCCGGTGCGGATCCCGAGGGGGTGGTCGGGATCGAGGACATGCATGCTGGTTGCGTCGAGCGCCGTGAACTGCGACGAGAGGCAGGCTTCCTTGATGTGCTCGACGACGGGCTCGAACAGGTCGATCACCCGCCCGACGCTCGCGGCGAGGGTATTGGCCTTGAGCGGCACGTCTTGCTGCTGTGCGCTGCGCTCCATCCGCTCCCACGGGACCGCGTCGTCGTAGTGGTCGACGAGCGCCTGTACGAGGAGCTCGTTGCCGAGGATGCCGCGGTCGAGGACTTCGTCCTGCTTCGGAGCCGTGCAGACGTACTCGTGGCACGTCGGACACCCACAGGTCTCGCGCCGGATCTGGTTGACGACGTACTCGGCGGGGCGCACGTCGAGCTTCTCCGTCGTCTTGAAGCCGATCGTCTTGACCTCTGCGCCGCACTGCGGACAGACGCGCATCTCGGCTGGCACGGGGAGCTCCTCCGGAATGCGCCGCAAGTGAGCCGGCAGCTTCGGCCGCCCGTGGCGGTGACGCTTCTTCGGGCCGCGCTTCTTCTTCTCGCCTGGCGAGAGCGGCGGCGCGGGCGTGGGCGTCGAATTGTTCTCGTCGCTGTCGTTGGCCGCGAGCGCGCCGAGCAGCAGCGGCAACTCGAGCTGGAGTCGCCGCATCGTCTCGCTCGGCGGACGCTTGCGCGATTTGCTCGCCAGCTTGGCCATCAGCTCCGTGTTGAGCTCGCGCATTCGACCGAGAAGCGCGAGGACGCCGGCGATCAACTCGGCGATCGCGCCGCGGGCGAGCATGTCGCCGATGAAGCGGCCCACGGCGTCGAGGTCGGGCGCCATCGCGCTGGTGATCGGCTTCGCCTTCTCTGCGTCAACCGCACCCACGAACCCGTTTGTACACTGCACGCGATCGGACGGACGTCTCCTTCGGATCTCAAAGTGAATCCATGCTCGCCGTCGCCGTCGTCCGCGTACGCGGTGACCATCGCGACCGACGCACCGCGCCAGACAGCTCGATGCCTTCGAGGACCAGGAGAAGCTCGGCCGCCTCGATCACCACCCGTCTCTCCTCCGGCCGCCAGGGCGTCTTGAAGGTGCCTTTTTCAAGGCGTTTCATGATGAGGACGTAGCCGTCGCGATCCCAAAAGAGAACACGCACGCGATCGCCGCGGCGGGAGAAGAACACGTACATCGTGCCGCAAAGCGGGTCCTCCGCGAACTGCGAGCGGACCAATGTCGAGAGGCCGTCGATCCCCTTGCGGCCATCGACCCGTGCGGTGGCGACGAACACCCGCGCCCCCGGCGGCAGCGTCAGCATCCCCGAGGCCGCCGAGCCAATGCCTGGACAAGAAGTGCCACGTGGTCGACGTCGAGATCCTCGCGAACGCGAACCGCGACGCCTTCCAGAACGATCTCGATCTGCTCCCGCGCGCCTACCCCGCCTGGCAGTCGAACTGCCACAAACGCTGCGGTCGACTTTCCCAGCCGCTTCCTCCAGTAGAGGAGGCGTTGCGTCGACACGCCCTTGCGCCGCGCGAACTGCACCGCCGTCTCACCGCAACCCGCCAGCTCGTCCAGCGCCGCGCGGGCTTCAGCCTCGCTCCACCGCTGCCAACGTCGACGACCGTCCGACGTCCGTGACCTTTTCTCCATCGCGACCTCCGCACACGCGCGTACGCGTCGCGGCCTTCACGCGGAAGACGCCTTTCGCGGAGGGGTTACGCTCCACCGCATCCTCGGCAGTCCTCACGGGCGTGCTCCGAAGCGGCGACTACCAGATCGGCAAGAACATCCTCCTCCCCGAAGGCCACCCCGCCCGCGTCTCGCTCTACCGCGAC
>JAWVDC010000096.1:0-4042 GCA_033857715.1 Gaiellaceae bacterium
CAGGGGCTCTCGCAGGTCGTCGCGTGCCGGCAGGCCGGCGCGTCGCTCGTCATCGTCACCGGCACCACGCGCGACGCTGCGCGGCTCGAGCTCGCGAAGACCCTTGGTGCAGACCACGTGATCGACGTGCTGCAGGACGACGCGCTCGCCGCCGTGCTCGAGATCACGCGGGGCAAGGGCGTCGACGTCGTGCTCGACTGCACCTCTGGCGCCGGCACGACGCCGGTGCTGCTCGGCATCGACGCGCTCAAGCGCCGCGCCGGCACGCTGCTCGTCCAAGGAGAGCTCGCGGCATTCCCTGACTTTCCGATCAAGAAGCTGACCGAGAAGGCGATCACGATCAAGAGCGCGCGGGGCCACGGCTACCGCGCCGTCGAGCTCGCGATCGCGCAGCTCGCGTCGAAGCGGTTCCCGCTCGAGTTGCTGACGACGCACGTGTTCGGGCTGAGCGACGTCGACCGTGCGATTCGCGCCGTCGGCGGAGAGGTCGAAGAGGACGTCATTCACGTCTCCCTGATGCCCTGGACCTAGGGACGTGAGCGTCGTCGTCCGGAACATCGCGCGCGCAGACCGATCGGTGGTCGACGCGTTTGCACGCTACGGCGTCGCGACCGTGCACGAGGCTCAATCGCGCACCGGCGTGCTGGCCGCGTCGATCACGCCCATCTACGCGGGAGCGCACATCGCGGGCAGCGCCGTGACGGTGAGCGTGCCACCGGCCGACAACTGGATGATCCACGTTGCCGTGGAGCAATGCCGTGAGGGCGACGTCCTCGTCGTCGCGCCGACCTCCCCCTCCGACGCGGGCTACTTCGGCGAGCTGCTCGCCACGGCGCTGAAGTCGCGCGGTGTCAGAGGGCTCGTGATCGACGCCGGCTGCCGGGATGTTGCTGAGCTCCAGCAGCTGGGCTTCCCCGTCTGGTCGAAATGCGTCTCCGCGTTCGGGACGGTCAAGGAGACGCTCGGCAGCGTCAACATCGGCATCGCCTGCGCCGGGCAGTGGATCGAGGCCGGCGACGTCATCGTCGCCGACGACGACGGCGTCGTCGTCGTGCCGCGTCGAACGGCCGCCGAGGTTCTGGCGGCCTGCGGCGTGCGCGAGGAGAAGGAAGCCGTGTCACGGCGGCGCTACCAGGCGGGGGAGCTCAGTCTCGACGTGCACGGCATGCGCGAGCAGCTCGCGCAGCACGGCCTGACGTACGTCGACCAGCCGCCGGAGACGTGACAGCGCCGATGGTCATCGACTGCCACGGCCACTACACGACCACGCCGCCGGCGCACAAGGCGTTTCGCGAGGCCCAGCTCGCGCGGCTCGCCGACCCGAGCCTGCCCGAGCCGGAGGCCGCGCAGATCGACGACGACGAAATTCGCAAGACGATCGAGGACAACCAGCTGAGGCTGCTGCGCGAGCGCGGTGGAGACCTGATGATCTTCTCGCCGCAGGCGTCGAGCATGGAGCACCACGTTCCGGACCCGGCCACGGCACGCGCCTGGGCGCGCGCGTGCAACGATCTGATCCACCGCGTCGTTGGGCTCTTCCCCGACCACTTCGCGGGGGCGTGCCAGTTGCCACAGACGCCGAACGGCTCCCTCGACGACTCCGTCGCGGAGCTCCGACGGTGCATCGAGGACCTCGGGTTCGTCGGCTGCAACCTGAACCCGGACCCGTCCGGCGGCCACTGGGACTCGCCGCCGTTGACCGACCGGTACTGGTTCCCGATCTACGAAGCGCTCGTCGAGCTCGACGTGCCCGCGATGGTGCACGTCTCCGCCTCGTGCAACCCGAACTTCCACGCGCTCGGCGCGCACTACTTGAACGCGGACACGAGCGCGTTCATGCAGTTCCTCGAGGGCGATCTCTTCGGCGAGTTCCCGACCCTGCGGTTCGTGATCCCGCACGGCGGGGGCGCCGTCCCGTACCACTGGGGCCGCTACCGGGGGCTCGCCGACCGGCTCGGCCGGCCGCCGCTCGACGGGCACGTGATGAAGAACGTCTTCTTCGACACGTGCGTCTACCACCACGCAGGCATCGATCTCCTCCACCGCGTGATCGACACCGACAACGTCCTCTTCGCGTCGGAGATGCTCGGCGCCGTCCGCGGCATCGATCCCGAGACCGGCTTTGCCTGGGACGACACAAAGCGCTACGTCGACGCGCTCGACCTCCCTGCGGAGGATCGGCGGAAGGTCTTCGAGCTGAACGCGCGGCGCGTGTACCCGCGACTCGACGCCCAGCTCGTCGCGGCCGGCCGTTAGGGCTGCAGCGCCTAATGGTATAACCATTTCGACGCGACGAGGCTGACGAGAAAGGACCCAGGCGATGCTCAAAACCGAGGTCAACGAGCTTCTGACGCAGACCGGGCCGGAGACGCCGACGGGTGAGCTGTTCCGGCGGTATTGGGTTCCGGCGCTCCTCGCCGAGGAGCTCCCGGAGAACGACTGCCCGCCGGTCCGCGTCAAGATCCTGTCCGAACGCCTGATTGCGTTCCGCTCGAGCAACGGCGAGTACGGGCTGATCGACGAGTTCTGCGCCCACCGCGGCGCCTCGCTCTGGTTCGGCCGCGTCGAGCAGGGCGGTATCCGCTGCGCGTACCACGGCTGGAAGTACGCGACGTCGGGGCAGTGCCTCGAGGTCCCTTCCGAGCCTGAGAACAGCAACTTCTGCTCCAAGGTCAAGCTGACGGCGTACCCACTGGTCAAGGTCGGCGACATCCTGTGGACGTATCTGGGCGATCCGGAGCACCGGCCCGACCTTCCCGAGTTCGAGTTCGCGCACGTCCCGCCCGAGCAGACGTTCACGTCCAAGCGCTGGCAGGAGAGCAACTGGTTGCAGGCACTCGAAGGCGGGATCGACTCGAGCCACGTTTCGTGGCTGCACTCGGGCGGCCTGAAGAACGATCCGCTGTTCAAGGGGACGAAGGGCAACGAATACAACCTGAACGACCTGCGGCCCTTCTTCGAGGTGGCCGAAGCCGAGGGCGGGCTGTTCGTCGGCGCGCGCCGAAACGCCGAGGACGGCAAGTACTACTGGCGCATCACACCCTGGGTGATGCCGAGCTTCACCCTCGTCCCCCCGCGCGGCGACCATCCGGTGCACGGGCACTTCTGGGTGCCGATCGACGACGAGAACTGCTGGGTCTACACGTTCGACTACCACCCCACGCGCGCGCTCACCCCGGAGGAGCGGCAGGCGATGAAAGACGGGCACGGCGTGCACAGCCGCAACATCCCGGGCACCTATCGCCCGGAGGACAACAAGGACAACGACTACCTCATGGACCGCGACGCCCAGCGTCGCGGCGAGACGTTCTCCGGCGTCAGGGGCATCGCGCAGCAGGACGCGTCCCTTCAGGAGAGCATGGGGCCGATCGTCGACCGGACGAAGGAGCGGCTCGTCTCCTCGGACACGGGGATCATCAAGGCGCGGCAGAAGCTTCGGAAGGCGGTCGAGGCGTTGCGCGACGGAAACGTGACGCCGCCCGGCGTCGACACGGCGCACCATCGAGTGCGGTCGGCCGCGATCGTGCTGCCGCAAGAGGAGTCCTTCATCGAGTCCTGCGGCGACGAGCTGACGGCCAGGCCGGGCATCGCGCACACATCGGTGTGAGGACCACCGCTCTCCCGATCCTCCTGAACAGCTGCGCCCTCGCGACGACGGCGAAAGAGGCGCGGTTCCGGATCGACCGGCCGATCGGCAGCCGCGCCGCGCTGATCATCGCGCTCGACGACGAAGCCGCCTCGGTGGTCGATCGCGTCGCGGAGCGGCCGTGGGGCGGCGCCCGCTTCCTGCACGCGGCCGACGGCTCCGAGGCGCGCCTCGCAGACGAGCTCGCCGACGCCGACGTGGCGATCATGATCGCGACGGCCGACGCCGACGCACACCTGGCCGAGGCGATCGCCCGCGCGTGCGCGACGCGGGGGATCATGACGGCGGGGCTGATCGTCGGGGCGCGAGACGATGTCGCGGCCGCGGTCTCCGCGCTCCGGCCGTACGCCCGGAACCTGATGGTGACCGACGACGAGGAAGACGTCGCCGAGGTCC
>JAWVDC010000097.1:0-24959 GCA_033857715.1 Gaiellaceae bacterium
ATGTCAGTGCAATGCGCTCGCGAGCACGTCGGCGACGCGCTGTTGCGTGTCCGGCTGGAGGTCGTTGAAGAACGGCAGGGCGAGCGAACGCGAGCTCACGTCCTCCGACACCGGGCACAGCCCCTCCGTGAACCCGTACCGCTCGCGCATGTACGGCTGCAGGTGGATCGACGGCAGGTAGCGGTTGAAGCCGATCTCCTCCCGCTCGAAGGTCGCGATGACGCGCTCGCGCGTCTCGTTGTCGGGGAGCAGGACTACGTACACGAACCACGAGCGGACGTGGTCGGCGTCGTCCGCGCACGGCAGCTCGACGCCCTCGATGTCGCGGAGGAGGTCGTTGTAGCTCTCCGCGACGCGGGAGCGCGCGGCGAGAATCTCGTCGAGCCGCTCGAGCTGGCCGATTCCCATCGCGGCGGCGACGTCGCTCAGCCGGTAGTTGAAGCCGAGGCGGACGTGCTCGAGCCACCCACCGGAGTCGCCGCGCCCTTGGTTGCGGAGCGAGCGTATGACGCGCCACTCCTCCTCCGAGTGCGTTGTGACGATCCCGCCCTCGGCGGTCGTCATCTGCTTGTTCGGATAGAAGGCGAAGACGCATGGGACGCCGTGCGAGCCGAGCGGCGCGCCCTTGTACTCGGCGCCGAGCGCCTCGCACGAATCGCCGATGAAGGCGAGGCCGTGCCGGTCGGCGATGGCGCGCAGCTCGTCGAGCTCGCACGGCCGACCGTAGATGTCGACGCCGACGATGGCCTTCGTCTTCTCTGTCACCGCCGCCTCGACGGCCGCAGGATCGAGGTTGAGCGTGAGCGGGTCGATGTCGGCGAATACCGGCACGCCGCCTTCGTAGAGGAAGCAGTTCGCGGACGCGGCGAACGAGTACGGCGACGTGATCACCTCGTCGCCGGGCCCGATGCCGGCCGTGATGGCCAGGAGATGCAGGCCGGCGGTTCCGGACGAGACGGCTGCGGCATACGGCGCGCCGACGCGCTCCGCGAGCAGCTCCTCGAAGCGGTCGATCGTCGGGCCGAGCGAGAGCCGGCCCGAGCGCATCACCTCGAGGACGAGCTCCTCCTCGCGTTCACCGAGATCCGGCCCCGAGAGCGGGACCGGTTCGAGCTCCTGTTTCACGCTTCTCGAGCGGCCGGCGCGAACTCGAGCCACTGGCTCCAGCGGTCGCTCCGCCCGTGCACCGTGTCGAGGTACGCCCCCTGGATCTCGAGCGTCACCGGCCCAGGAGGCCCGACGACCTGGTCGTCCACCTCGCGGATCGGCGTCACCTCGGCGGCGGTACCGACCATGAAGACCTCGTCCGCGAGGTAGAGGTCGGTGCGGATGAGCGGCTTCTCGACGACGCGGTGGCCGAGATCCTGCGCGATCTGGATGACCGTATCGCGCGTGATGCCGGCGAGGATCGATGCGGAGAGATCCGGCGTGTAGATGACGCCGTCTCGCACGATGAAGAGGCTCTCGCCCGAGCCGTCGGCGATGTAGCCCTCGGCGGTCAGCATGATCGCCTCGTCGTAGCCGGCGCGGTTCGCCTCGCCGACGGCGAGCATCGAGTTGACGTAGACGCCCGTCGCCTTCGCGGCGTGCGGGATGACGTTCGGGCCGACGCGCTGCCAGCTCGAGACCTTGGCGCGAATCCCGTTCCGCAACCCGTCCTCGCCGAGGTACGCACCCCACGGCCACGACATGATCGCGACCTCGACGGGGTTGCCCTGCGACGAGACGCCAAGCTCGCCGTAACCGTAGAACGCGATCGGCCGGAGGTAACACGACGGCAGCTCGTTCGCGCCGATGACGTCCCAGGCGGCCTGGCGCAGCTCGTCGACGGTGTACGGCAGCTCCATGTAGAGAAGTTGCGCGGAGCGCTGCAAGCGGTCGAGATGCTCGGTCAGCCGGAAGACGGACGTGCCACGATCCGTCTCATACGCGCGGATTCCCTCGAACACACCCGAGCCGTAATGCAGGCCGTGCGTCCCAACGTGAACGGTCGCATCCGCCCAGTCGACGAGCTCGCCGTTCATCCAAATCTTCTTCGTCTCCTGCATCGCGCTCGTTCCCTTCTTTTAAGAGGCGCCGAGCCTCGAATCGTACCGTCAGGCTTCGGTCAGGTCCCCGGCGCGCGCGTTCGTCAGCCCCACGAGATCGACGGGCGAGATCCCCGCCATGTGCCGCTCGGAGCCGGCTCCGATCCATACCTGCTCGTGCCGGAGGAGCTCGGGCGAGATGAGAACCTGCGCGACTGCAGAGGCCGGGAACGGCGCGACGCCGCCGGGCTCGAAGCCCGTCGCGGCGAGGACTTCCTCCGGTTTCGCGACGCGTGCGGCCTTCGCGCCGGCGACGGTCGCAACCTTCGTCTCGTCGGCCCGCCGGTCGCCGGGAACGAGCGCGAGCGTGGGCCTGCCATCGCAGATGAAGAGGAGTGACTTGACGATCTGGCCGAGCTCGGCGCCGACGGCCTTCGCTGCCGCACGCGCGGTCGGCGTGCCCTCGCGGAACTCCTCGACGCGCGCATCGATCCCCGCGTCGCGGAGCACGGCGGCGACACGCTCGACCGGCTCCGGCCAGCGCTCGGCCGTCACAGCTCGATCACGCGGGCGTCGTCGAAGCCTTCGCCACGCAGCCACTCGACGAGCTCCGCCGGCGGCGGCGAGTCGACCGTCAGCGCCATGAGCGCCTTGCCGCCGCGCGTCCCACGAGAGACGGTCATGGCGGCGATGTTGACTCCCGCCTCGCCGAATTTCGTCCCGACGCGACCGATCACGCCCGGCACGTCGTCGTAGCGGCAGAGCACGAAGAGCGGAGCGAGCTCGAGCTCTATCTCGAAGCCGAGGATGTTGACGAGCCACGAGCGATCGTGGCTTCCGATCGTCGTCCCCGCGACACGGCAGCTCGAGTCACCCGCGCGCACCTCGACGCTGAGGAGGCTCGTGTAGTCGCGCGCCGTGCGCGAGCGCTCCTCCCGCACCTCCACCCCGCGCTCTGCAGCGATCGAGGGAGCGTTGACGTAGTTCACGGGACGGTCCGCGCGTCCTCGGAAAGCGCCGTCGAGCGCGGCGACGCCGAGCAGGCGCGTGTCGCGGTCGGCGATAGCGCCGTATGCGGTGATGACGATCTCCTCGGCGATGCCGCCGGCGAGCTCCATTGCGATGCGGCCGAGCTGCGAGGCGAGAGCGACGTATGGGCCGAGCGCCTCCGCGTCCTCTGCGCCGACGACGGGAAGGTTGACGGCGTTCGTGACGAGAGCGCCCTCGAGAGCGGCGGCGACCTGCTCGGCGACGATGAGACCGGCGCGGTCCTGCGCTTCTCCCGTCGACGCGGCGAGGTGCGGCGTGACGACGACGTTGTCGAGCTCGAGCAGCGGGCCCGAGTACGGCTCGCTCGAGAAGACGTCGAGCGCGGCGCCGGCGACCTTGCCCGAGCGGAGCGCATCGAGGAGTGCGTTCTCGTCGACGAGCTCGCCGCGGGCGGCGTTGACGATGCGGACGCCGTCGCGCATCGCCGCGAAAGCGTCGGCGTTGAGTGAGCCGCGTGTGTCGGCGTCAAGTGGAAGGTGGAGCGTGAGGAAGTCGGCGATCGCGTAGACCTCTTCGATCGTCTCGACGCGCTCGGCGCCGAGCTCGCGGAAGCGGTCGGCGGCGACGTACGGGTCGAAGGCGACGACGCGCATGCCGAGACCGAGCGCGCGGCGGGCGACCTGCTGGCCGATCCGCCCGAAGCCGAGGACTCCGAGCGTCTTGCCGCCGAGCTCGACGCCGGCGTATGCGCTCCGCTCCCAGCGTCCTTGCTTCAGCGCCGCATGCGCCTGCGGGATGTTGCGCGCGAGCGCCACCAGGAGGCCGATCGTGTGCTCGGCGGCAGAGATGACCGTCGACTCCGGCGCGTTCGCGACGATGATCCCGCGCCGCGTCGCCGCCTCGATGTCGACGTTGTCCACTCCGACGCCGGCGCGGCCGATCACCTTGAGGCGGTCGGCCTTGGCGATGAGGTCCGCGGTGAGCTTCGTGGCCGAGCGAACGACGATCGCGTCGTACGCGCCGATGATGTCCTCGAGAGCGCTCTCGGAGTCGACGTCGACGTCGAAGCGCTCCCGCAGGAGCTCGACGCCGGCCGCAGCGATCTCCTCGCGGACGAGGACTCTCACGCGGGCGTCGTCGAGTGCTCGTACGCGTCAAGCGCGGCGGTGATGGCGACGCCGCGCTCGATTCCGGCACCGAGCTCGGAAAGGACGAGCTCGACGGCCGCGAGCTGGGTCGTGACGTCGAAGACGTCGAACCAGCCGATGTGGCCGAGGCGGAAGACCTTCCCCTTCAGTGCGCCGTGGCCGTTGGCGATCGTGATCCCGAAGCGGTCGCGCAGCCCGAGGACGAGCTCTGTCGCGTCACATCCCTCCGGCGTGCGGACGGCGGTGACGACGGCGCTGCGGTCCTCGTCCGGGGAGAAGAGCTCGAGTCCCATCGCCTTTGCGCCCGCTCGCGCGGCCCGCCCAAGCCGGACGTGGCGGTCGAAGACCGCGTCGAGCCCTTCCTCAGCGATGAGACCGAGGGCGACGTCGAGCCCGCAGACGAGCGAGACGGGGAGCGTGACGGGGGCGTCGAGAGTCTGTTGCGCGACCCGCGTCCGCTCCCAGTCGAAATAGAAGCGCGGCGCGGAACCGGTCGCCCCGAGCGCCGCCTGCGAGACAGCGGCGAGGCCGAGGCCCGGCGGGCACATGAGCGCTTTCTGGGAGCCGGCCACGACGACGTCGAGGTCCCACGCGTCCGTCTCGCACGGGATCGCGCCGAGGCTCGAGACGGCGTCGACGACGACGAGCGCGCCGGCGTCCTTCGCGGCGGCGGCGAGCGCGCGCACGTCGGCGACGACGCCCGTCGACGTCTCCGACTGCACGAGCCAGACCGCTTTCGCCTCGCGCTCGCCCAGCCGTGAGCGCAGGTCGTCGGCGTCGGGTGTCTCGCCCCACGCGTAGCGAAGGACGTCGACCTCCGCGCCGAACGCGCGCGTCATCGCCTCCCAGCGCTCGCCGAACGCGCCGGCCGAGACCACGAGGTGCGGCTCGCCCGGCGAGATGAGGTTCGCTACGGCCGACTCGAACGCGCCCGTGCCAGAGGAGCCGAAGAGCAGGACGTCGCGCTCCGTACGGCAGACGTCACGGAGCCGCGTGAGCACACGCTCGTACACCGGCAGGAAGTCGGGGCTGCGGTGATGGACGACCGGCGCGCCGACCGCCGCGAGCACCTCGGGCGGCACCGGCGTCGGCCCGGGCGTGAACAAGTACGACTTGGCCACGCTCCGAGCGTAGCGCTGCAAGACCTCCTAACCTCTCCCTCAGTGGACGCCCTCGTCGCCTTTGCCGCTGCGCTTCTCTCGTTCCGCCTCGCCGGCCTCCTCGCTGCCCGCTGGCGCGCGTCGCGGCGGCCGGAGCTTCTGGCGTGGTCGGCGGGCCTCGCCGCTTACGCAGTCGCGGCCGGCGCGATCGCCTGGGGAGAGGCGCACGGCTGGGACGGACGTTCCTTCCGTGTCTACTACGCGGCCGGCGCGCTACTCACGGCGCCGCTGCTCGGCGCCGGCTCGCTTCTCCTCGCGGGACGCCGCAGGGCCGGCCCGGTGGCGCTCGTGTACGCGGGGCTCGCGATCGGGATCTCCCTCGCTCTGCCGCTGCACGGCGGCTTCGCGGCAGAGGGGATCCCGCACGCGCAGGACCACCTCGCCTTCCTCCCCGCGCGGCTGCTCGCGATCCTCGCGAACTCGGTCGGAACGCTTGCCGTCGTCGGGGTCGCCCTGCGCTCCATCAGGAAGCGCCCGGTCGGCAATGCGCTCATCGTCGCGGGCATCGTGGCGGCCGCGATTGGGAGCGGGCTCCCCGGTTTGGGCGCCGCGGGCACGGCGGCCGGGATCGCGGCGGGCGCGGTCCTCCTGTACGCCGGATTCGTGTTTCCCACACGGTTTGCAGCGATTTTTCGGCCGCGGACCACTGTCAACTCGCCGTAAAGAGTCCGTGAAAAGTTTCGGAAACCGGCGCACAGGAACAGTTCGCCGGTCTATGGTGCCTCGCCGAACGCGATAAGCCGCACCGAGCGTTGCTTGCCCCAGTGAGGGGCACGTCCCGCCCGCTCGGTCACCGACTTGCAAACGACACACACAGGGGGTGTGCGAATGCGGCGCTCGATCATTGCCTGCGGGCTCCTTTTGGCGCTCGCGGGAATTCCATCTGCTTGGGCCGCCACTGTCAGCGGCGCTGGACCTGCGGCGCCAATGACGGAGGTCGGACCAACCGGGGCCAGCGGGACGACGAGCTCGACCACGAATGCCGAGGCAGTCAGCATCGCCTACTGGGACGGGAAGACGCGTCGCGCCAAGGTCACCCGCGCCCGCTGGCTCGGTGTCGTCCGTGGCATCCCGCCCACGATCAGCCGGACGCCCACGGCGGCGTCGCCGCTGGCCGCGCGAGACCGCGCCCGCGTGTGGCATGCGCGCGCCGTCGCCGCGTGGCGGCTCGCGACGAACCCTCCGAAGCTCGACGCGTGGTACTGCATCCACCACTACGAGGGCAGCTGGGCCGATCCGAACGCTCCCTACTGGGGTGGGCTGCAGATGGACCTGAACTTCCAGGCCGCCTATGGCCCGTGGCTCCTGCGGCACAAGGGGACGGCGGACCACTGGTCCCCGCTCCAGCAGATCTGGGCCGGGGTCCGGGCGTGGCGCGTACGCGGTTTCGAGCCGTGGTCGACCACTGCTCACGCCTGCGGCGTCTACTAGAACTTCCTGCAAATCGCGGTATTGGCGGCCCCCTTACGGGGGCCGCTGTCTTCTGCTGTCAGTTCGACTTGACATTGACATCAATTTGATGTCATAGTGCAGCCATGCAGATCGACGGTCACATCCATGCGCTCCGCGACGAGCTCACCCGCGTGGCTTCCCTCGGTGACGAGGCAGCCGCCCGCGCAGCAGAGCTCCTTTCGGTCGCGCTCGAGTCATCCCTCGCCCGGCACGTGCAGGACATCCTCGCCGAGGCCGCTCTCGAGCTGAACGCACAGCTCGAGTCGGGCCACGTCGAGATCCGCATCGCCGGCCGCGACCCGGAGCTCGTGCTCGTCCACGAGGACGGCACCACCCCGGACGCGGTCGACGAGGCTTTCTCCGCCCGCATCACTCTCCGCCTCCCGGAGAGCCTGAAGCAGCGGGTCGAGTCCTCCGCCGCCCGCGAGGGCGCTTCCGTCAACACGTGGCTCGTCCAGGCGCTCCAGCGCGCGGTCGAGGCACGCCGCCCGTCCTCACCCACCTCCAGCCGGAACCGGCTGAGCGGCTACGGCCGCAGCTGAAAGGACCCCGACATGTTGCTCACCTACCCCGACACTCCCGCGAACGTCGCCCGGATTCGCCCCGACCGGCGCTTCGTCCCCACCGAGAGCGAGATCCGCCTGCGGATCAAGCGCGTCTTCCGGGCGGCCTGACGATGCTCGATCAGACGTTCCACACCCCGCTGCCGCTCGAGCTCGAGGTCGCGATTCCCTCCGGCGACATCGAGCTCGAGACGGCAGACGGCGAGGAGACGCGCGTCGTCGTCGATGGCGACCAGCGTCTCCTCGAAGAGGTCGAGATCCGCCAGGACGGCAACCGCATCTCCATCGAGTACCGCGGCAAGGGGAAGTTCGGCTTCTCCGTCTCCCCCTTCACGCTCGTGTTCGGAGCGAACGGTTTGAAGGTGCGCGCCACTGTCCCGCACGGCGCCGGCCTCAAGGTCAAGACGGCCTCGGCGGACACGCGGATCACCGGCCGCTCCGGCCCTCTCGAGATCAACGCGGTTTCCGGCGACGTGCGCCTGCGCGGCTCGGTCGACGGCGACGCCGCCGTCAAGACGGTGAGCGGAGACGCGGAGATCGACGCCGTCGGCGGCTCGATCACGGTGCAGACGGTCTCCGGCGATGCACGCATCGGCGCCGTCGGCGGCGAGGTCAACGCAAAGTCGGTCTCCGGCGACATCCGCTTCGACGCCGTGAGCGAGGGAGACGTCCGCTTCTCGAGCGTCTCGGGTGACGTCGAGATCGGCATCGCCCCCGGCTCGCTCGTGGACGTGGACGCCGGATCGACCTCGGGCGACCTCTCCTCCGAAGTGCCGCTCGGCAGCGAGCCCGTCGGCGGCGACGCGAGCGACGGCCCCACGGTCGTCGTGCGCGGCAGGACCATCAGCGGCGACGTGCGCGTGTTTCGCGCCGCCTGATGAAGCAGCTACTTGCTCACCGCGACGCGCGTCTGCTCCTCGCGGGGCAGACGCTCTCCGCCTTCGGCGACTGGGCGATGTTCATCGTTCTCGCCGTATGGATGAAGACGCTCACCGGCTCGAGCGCCGAGGCCGGCCTCGTCTTCTTCGTGCTCGGCCTCGGCGCGTTTTGCGCACCGCTCGCGGGGCTGCTCGCCGATCGCGTGCGCAAGCGGCCGCTGATGATCGCGGTCAACTTCCTTCTTGCGGGCGCCGTCACTCTGCTCCTCTTCGTGCACGACAAGGGCGACGCGTGGGTGATCTACCTCGTCGCGCTCCTGTACGGCGTGGGCGGAACGGTCTACTTCCCCGCGCGCACGGCGCTGCTCAGGCTGATGCTCCCGGAGGAGCTCCTCGCCGACGCCAACGGGATGCTCACCGCCACGCGGGAGGGGCTGCGGATCATCGCGCCGCTTGCAGGCGTCGGGCTCTACGTATGGATCGGCGGTAGCGCGGTCGCGCTCCTCGACGCCGCGACCTTCCTCGCCTCCGCGTTCTTCGTCTGGCGCATGACCCTCCGCGAGGAGAAGCCGGAGATCAGCGAGCATCACTTCAGGCGCGACGTCACGGCGGGTTTTCGGCACATCGCCGCGACCCCCGCGTTGCAGCATGTGCTCGTCGGTCTCACGGCTTCCCTCCTCGTGATCGGCTTCAGCGAGACGCTGCTCTGGTACGTGCTGCGCGCGATTGGCGAGCCGCCGTCGTTCTTCGGCGTGTTCTCGACGATTCAGGGCGTAGGCTCGATCATCGGCGGCCTGACCGCGGCGGTCGCGATCCGCCGGTTCGGCGAGATCCCGGTCGTCGCGCTCGGGATGGTCGCCTTCGCGCTGGCGGATCTCGCGCTCGTCGTACCGTCCCTCGCGATCGTGGTCGTCGCCGGCCCACTCGCCGGCATCGGCGTCGCGTGGGCGATCGTCGGGTACAGCACGGTCCTGCAGACGCGAACACCATTCGCGGTTCAGGGTCGCGTCGCGTCCGCTGCGGATCTCGTGATCTCGACCGCGCAGACGGTGTCGATTGCGACAGGCGCCGCGTTGTCCACCCTCGTCGACTGGCGAATTCTCTTCGCCGTAATGGCCGCCGTCGTCTTCGCGAGCGCAGTGTGGATGCTCACACGTCATGACGGGACGCCGGTAGAAGTTGCTGCGACGATGGAGGCGTGAGCGAGCTCGTACCCCTGCGGCGCAACCGCGACTTCGTCCTGCTCCAGGCCGGCCAGGCGCTGTCGACGCTCGGGAATTCAGCGTCTCAGCTCGCGTATCCGCTCCTCACCCTCGCGCTGACGGGCTCGGCAGGGCGCGCGGGCGTCGTCGGTTTCGCAAGCCTTCTCCCGTACGCCGTGTTCGCCTTGTTCGCGGGCGTCGTGGCCGACCGATCCAACCGCAAGGCCGTGATGGTCTCGATGGATCTCGTCCGCGCGCTCGCAATGGGGAGCATCGTGCTCGCGCTCGCGGTCGGGCACCTCAGCTTCGCGCAGATCGTCATTGCGGCGTTCGTGGAGGGCACGGCGTTCGTCTTCTTCAACATCGCGGAGGTCGGCGCCCTGCGTTCGCTCGTGCCCGCGCGGCAGATGGCCGATGCCGCCGCGGCCGAGCAGTCGCGGTATGCAGTCGTGACGATCGCCGGTCCACCGCTCGGAGGCGCGCTTTTCCAGGTCGGCCGGTCGCTCCCGTTCCTCGCCGACGGGCTCTCGTACGCGGCCTCGATCGCGACGCTGCTCTGGATGAAGACACCGTTCCAGGAGACGCGCGAGCGCGACACGACGCCGCTGCGCGCACAAATCCGTGAAGGGATCGCGTTTCTCTGGGGCCACGCCTACCTCCGCACGACGGCGCTCATCTTCGCCGGCGACAACTTCGTCTTCTCGGGCGTTTTTCTCGCCGTCGTCGTCATCTCGAAGCGGCACGGCCTGTCGGGCGGGATGATCGGCGCCCTCACCGCGGTGTTCGGCGGCTTTGCGCTGCTCGGGTCGCTCATCTCGCCGCGCGTCTCCAAGCTTCTGACGATTCGGCAGATCATGCTCGTGAGCCAGTGGGCGAATGCAGCCCTGCTCTTCTGTCTGCTCGATCAGAGCCCGTACGTGCTCTTCGCGTGCATCCTCCCCTTCGCCCTCGCCGGACCCGTCGTGACGGCGGTCGTGATCGGCTACCGCACGGCGGTGACGCCGGATCACCTGATTGGCCGCGTCTCGAGCGTCGCGCGGAACATCGCCCTGCTCGCACAGCCGGTGGGGCCGCTCACGGCCGGCTTGCTACTCGGCTCGTTCTCGGAGCGCGCGACGCTCCTTGTCTTCGGAGCGGTCGGCACGGCCCTCGCCGTCGTGAGCACCGTGAGCCCGTCCATGCGCCAGTCGCCGAGCCTCGCGGAGCTCGACGAGCTGCCGCGCCCCGAGCCATCCGGGATCGTGGAAGCGTGACCGAGCTCGTCCCCCTGCGGCGCAACCGCGACTTTGTCCTGTACCAGTCCGGGCAGCTCTTCTCGGCGTTCGGATCGAACATCTCGCGCATCGCGTATCCGCTGCTGACGCTCACGCTGACGGGCTCGGCCGCGAAGACCGGCTACGTCGGAGCGGCGGAGCTTGCGCCGCTCGTCTTGCTCAGCGCGCCGGCGGGCATCGCGGCGGACCGCTGGGATCGGCGTCGGCTGATGATCCTCGCGGACGTCGTCGGCGCCGTGGCGCTCGGGACACTCGCGGCGCTCGTCCTCACCGGCCACGCGACGTTCTGGCTCATCGTCGCGGTTGCGTTCGTCGACATGAGCTCCGCCGTTCTCTTTGGAGCAGCCGGGAGCGGAGCGATCAAGGCCGTCGTGCCGCAGGCGCAGCTCGCGGACGCGGCAAGCGTGTCGATGGCGCGCGCCTCGGTCGTCCGGCTCCTGGCGCCGCAGGCGGGAGGGGCGCTGTTCGGCGTCGCGCGGGGGCTCCCGTTCCTCGCCGACGCGCTCTCGTACGCGTTCTCGACGGCGTCGCTGCTGCTGATGCGGACGCCGTTCCAGGAGAAACGCGAGCCGGGCGCGCGGACTCCGTTCCGCGAAGGCGCTGTGTACTTCTGGAGCATCCCGTTCCTGCGCGCGACGATGGGCATGATCGCTGCGAGCAACATCGTCGCGGTCGGCGCGCCGATCGCCGTGATCGTCCTTGCCCAGCGGCACGGCTTGTCGCCGCTCGCGATCGGGACTCTCATCGCGCTGCAAGGCGTCGCCCTGCTGGCGGGCGCGCTCTTCTCCCCGCTTCTGCGGCGGATCCTGCCGATGCGCGTGATCCTCCTTTCGGAGTTCTGGATGGCGGTCGTGTACGCGGCGTTCATCGCCTTTCCGAACGTCTACGTGCTCGCGGCCGCGGCGGGGCTCCACGCGTTCTGGTTCCCGAACACCGACTCGGCAATGCAGGCGTACTCGTACGCCCTCATCCCGGACCGGCTGCTGGGACGAGCGATGGCTGCCTCGAACACGCTGCGCGCGGCGTCGGCTCCGGTCGGGCCGTTGCTCGCCGGCCTCCTGCTCGCTCACTCGTCGCCGCGGATCTGCGTGGTCGCGCTTGCGACACCGGTCGTCATCGCGGCGTTCCTCGGGACGCTGAGCCCCGCGCTGCGCGACTTGCCTAGCCTTAATGAACCTCTAACTGACTGAGCACGGGCCGCTGGAACGCGCTGTGCACGCACGCTGCCGCGTCCTCAGTCGCCCCGATAGCGCTGCTATCGAGGCTCCCTGCGTCCTTGCATCGCACGCACCCAGCACGCCCCATCGGCGCGTGGTCACTCAGTCAGAGATTCTCAGGCGATCCAGTAGAAGCCGGTTGACGACCTTCGGATCGGCCTTTCCCTGCGTCTCGCGCATGACGGCGCCGACGAAGAAGCCGAGCACTCCCTCCTTGCCGCTGCGGTACGTCTCGACCTGTCCGGGGTTGGCCGCGAGGACTCCTTCGATGATTGGGACGAGCTCGGACTCGTCGCCGAGCGCCGTCTGCGAAAGGTAGGTGTCGGCCTCGATCGGCGCTGCTGCGGCGGCCACGAATGCCTCGTCGAGCGCCTCGCGCGTGACGTTCGCCTGGACGATCTTCGCGAGCGCCGGGGCGTTCTCGAGGAGGAAGTCGCCACGGTTCATCGCCACGGCCGCGGCAGTCTTCCACTCGACGCCTTCCGCCGCGAGCGCCTCGGCCTTCGCCTCGTTTCCGGTGGTCACGAGCTCGGCCGCTGCGGCGAAGCCGAGCTCCTCGGCGAGGCGGCGGATCCGGTCGGTGGGACGCTCGAAGAGCTGCCCGCGCAGGCGCTCGACGAGCTCCGCCGGCGGCTCGACCGGGACGAGGTCGGGCTCGGGGAAGTAGCGGTAGTCGTCGGCCTCCTCCTTCGAGCGGTGCACGGTGAGGCGGTCGGTGTCGGGGTCGTAGTCGTACGTCGACTGGACGAGCTCTTCCCCCGCCTCGTGCGCGGCGACCTGCTGGCGGAACGCTGCCTCGATCGCGCGGCCGATGAACGTGAAGGAGTTCATGTTCTTGATCTCCCAGCGCGGCCGGTAGCCGTCCTCCCCGCGCTGCCGCACCGAGACGTTGACGTCAGCGCGGAGCGTGCCCTTCTCCATCTCCGCGTCGGACACGCCGAGCTCGGCGATCGTCTGGCGCAGGAGGCGTAGGAACCACATCGCCTCCTCGGCCGAGCGGAGGTCGGGCGCGGAGACGATCTCGAGGAGCGGCGTGCCACCGCGGTTGAAGTCGACGAGCGAGTAGTCGGCGCCCACCGAACGGCCGGTCGCGCCGCCGGCGTGCACGGTCTTCGCGGCGTCCTCCTCGAGGTGCGCGCGGACGATCCCGATCTCGCGGTCACCGTCGGCGGTAGGGACGATGAAGCGGCCAGGCCCGCAAAGCGGGTTCTCGTACTGGCTGATCTGGTAGCCCTTTGGGAGGTCGGGATAGAAGTAGTTCTTTCGCGCAAAAACAGCTCGCTCGGCGATCTCGCAATCGAGCGTCAAGCCGAGGAGGATCGTCATCTCGATGGCGCGGCCGTTCGGGACGGGCAGCGCGCCCGGATGCGCGAGGCAGACCGGGCACACGTGCGTGTTCTCCGCCGCGCCGTACTCGAGCGCGCAGCGACAGAACATCTTCGTGCGCGTCTTGAGGTGGCAATGCACCTCGAGGCCGCAGACCAATTCCCAGTCGCTCATCGCAGCCGCTCCGGGACGACGTCGAACGCGATCGCCTGCTCGAGCGCGTGGCCGATGCGGAAGAGGGTGTTCTCGCCGAACTGCGGCCCGATGAGCTGCAGGCCCACCGGCATGCCCTCCGACAAGCCGCACGGGATGTTCAAACCCGGCAGGCCGGCCATACACGACGGGATCGTGAGCAGGTCAGAGAGGTACATCGCGATCGGGTCGGCGGCGCGGGCGCCGAGCGGGAACGCGATCGTCGGCGACGTCGGCGAGACGAGTGCGTCGAACGACTCGAAGAGCGCGTCGTGCTCGCGCTTGATCACCGTCCGCACCTTCTGCGCCTGGCCGTAGAACGCGTCGTAGTAGCCCGCCGAGAGTGCGTACGTCCCGATCATGATCCGCCGCTTCGGCTCGTCGCCGAAGCCCTCGTTGCGCGTGCGCTCGTACATCTCGAGGCGCTCCTCGGCGTCGGCGCGGAAGCCGTAGCGGACGCCGTCGTAGCGCGCGAGATTGGACGATGCCTCGGCCGGGGCGATGAGGTAGTAGCAGGGCATCCCGTACTCGACCGAGAGCGGAAGCGAGCACTCCGCGACCTCGGCTCCGAGCTCCTCGAGCTTCGCGATCGCCGCCTGCACTGCCTCCGCGACGCCGGGCTCGATGCCCTCTGCCTCGTTGAGCTCCTTCGGGACGCCGATGCGCAGGCCCTTCACGTCTTCGGCACTGGGTAGCTCCACCGCCTGCGGCAGCTCGACCGTGGTCGAGTCGCGCGGGTCGCGGCCCGCGAGGATCGAATAGAGGAACGCGCAGTCGCGGACGTTCTTCGCGACGGGGCCGATCTGGTCGAGACTCGACGCAAAGGCGATCGCGCCGTAGCGCGAGACCGTTCCGTACGTCGGGCGCAAGCCGACGTTCCCGCAAAGTGCCGACGGCTGCTTGATCGAGCCGCCCGTGTCGGAACCGAGCGCCCACGGCGCAAGGCCGGCGCTCACCGCGGCCGCCGAGCCGCCGCCGGAGCCGCCCGGCACGCGCGACGGATCCCACGGGTTGTGCGACGGGCCGTACGCGGAGTTCTCCGTCGAGGAGCCCATCGCGAACTCGTCGGTGTTCGTCTTGCCGAGGATGCGGAGGCCGTGCGACTTCAGGCGCTCGACGACCGTCGCGTCGTACACGGGGACGTAGCCCTCGAGGATCTTCGAGCCGGCCGTCGTCGGGATCCCCTTCGTCCCGATCACGTCCTTGATCGCGATCGGGATTCCGTCCCCGCCGGGGTCGTCGCACGTGTGGAGGTAGCAGTGGAGCTCCTCGTCGCGCTCGCCGATCGCGTCGACGTACGCGGCGAAGAGCTCGGCGCCGGAGATCTCGCCGCGCTCGAGCATGCCCTTCGCGCCCTCGGCGGTCAGGCGAAGCGTGTCGATCACGAGTGCGCTCCCGGCGGGACCCTGAAGAAGCCACCCTCGCGCTCGGGCGCGTTCGCGAGGCCCTCCTCGACGGGCAACGACGGGCGCGGCTCGTCCTCGTCCCAGACATTGACGACCTCGAGCGGATGTGACGTCGCCGGAACGTCGGCGAGGTCGAGCTGCGAGACCTTCGAGACCGCGGCAAGGATGTCGTTCAGCTGCTGCCCGAGCCGTTCGACCTCGTCCTCGCGCAACTCGAGGCGCGCAAGGTGCGCGACCTTCAACAGCTGCTGCTTGTCGATAGGCATGAAGCTCCGATACTCGCAAAAGGGGCCTCGCCTCCGCGCCCGACCTGTGCGGGCGCGGACAGGAGCGTCCGCCGGCAGGAGGTCTCGCGAGCGGAAAGCACAGCGACAGGGCACGCGCCCGAAGGGCGCCTGCCCCGAGCGAAGCGGGCGACGCGAGACAGAAAAGGGCCCCGTCAGGGGCCCTTTTCAGACAATTGGTTCCGACTGGTTCTCTAGACGGCCTGAACGTTCGCGGCTTGCGCGCCCTTGTCGCCCTGGACGACATCGAACGACACGCGCTGCCCTTCGGTCAGCGACTTGTAGCCGTCCATCGTGATAGCCGAGAAGTGGACGAAGACGTCATCGCCGCCTTCGCGCTCGATGAAGCCGAACCCCTTCTCGTTCGAGAACCATTTGACGGTGCCTTCAGCCAAAACCCTTCCTCCTTGCAGACAAAACGAACGGCTCTATGCACCGAGCCGCCGACCGGATTAACGCGCGGGAGTCTACTCAGTTTTGGGCGGAAACAACAGTCCCGGCGCGCTGGAGCTTTGCTGCCGTAACGGTGTTCTGAAGCACCATCGCGATCGTCATCGGACCGACCCCGCCGGGCACCGGCGTGATGTACGCGGCCCGCTCGGCCGCGGCGGGATCGACGTCTCCGAGGAGCTTCTTGCTGTCGGGGACCCGGTTCATCCCGACGTCGACGACCGTCGCCCCCGCCTTGACCATGTCGGGCGAGACGAGGTGGGTGCTGCCGACCGCGGCGACGAGGATGTCGGCCTCGAGCGTGTGCCGCCCGAGATCCTGCGTGCGCGAGTGGCAGACGGTCACGGTCGCGTTCCGCTGGAGGAGGAGATGCGCCATGGGCTTGCCGACGATCGCCGACCGGCCGATCACGACCGCGCGCTTCCCGGAGAGCTCGATCTCGTACTCGTCGAGCATCCGCATGACGCCGAGCGGGGTGCCGGGCACGAGCATGGGCCGGCCGAGGTAGAGGCACCCGGCGTTGAACGGGTGGATGCCGTCGATGTCCTTCTCCGGCGCGATCGCCTCAATGATCCGGTTCTCGTCGAGGTGGTCCGGCAGCGGGAGCTGGACGAGGAGACCGTGGATCGCATCGTCGGCATTGAGGGCGGCGATCGTCGCGAGAACGTCCTCCTCCGACGTGACCGCCGGAAGCTTGATGTCGCGCGCTTCCATCCCCGCCTCGGTGGCGGCCTTCTGCTTGAGGTTGATGTAGACGTGCGACGCCGGGTCGTCACCGACGAGAACCGTCGCGAGCCCGACGTGCCCGAAGTCCGCCAGAGAGGCGGCGACTTCCTCGCGCACTTTCGCGCCGAGAGCCTTGCCGTCGAGGAGGGTTGCGGTCACGCCATCAGGTTAGTGGGCGACAATGCGGAGATGGCACGGCTTCCGCGCAAGAACGACCCGGACTCGATCCGCGCTCGCCAGGAGACGCTCGGCCTTCCGGACGCGGACCTCGCGCCGTGGGTGAAGGCGGCAGAGACGGTCACCGGCTTGGTGCAGATCCCCGTTTCGGTCGCGCAACTCCAGGTCTCACTCGGCGAGTACGAGCTGTCGAAGGACGGCGACGTCCGCGAGACGGGCCGTACCGACGAGGAGGTCACGGTGCCGCTCGCGCACACCGAAGGCGGCCTGACGGCCTCCGTGCAGCGCGGCGCGAAGGCGATCGCGGAGTCCGGCGGCGCCCGAACATACGTCGTTTCCGACCGAATCACCAGAGCATCCTGCTTCGTCTGCAAGTCGAGTGGAGAAGCGCTCACCCTCGCGCGCTGGGTCGAGGAGCAGCTCCCGGCGATGCGCGACTTCCTCCGCACCTCGGACATCCCGGAGCTCTCGCGCTTCGCCGTCCTTCGCGAGGTCAAGACGCATGTCGTCGGGCCGATGTGCCACGTCCTCTGGCGGTTCACGACGGGTGACGCCTTCGGGGCGAACATGATGACCCGCAACGCGTACGCGCTGAACATGGCGTACGTGAAGCCGAACGCGCCGGTGCCGATCGAGCGCGTGATCCTCGAGGCGAACATGGGCGGCGACAAGAAGCCGTCGTTCGAGTACTTCCAGGAGGGTCACGGCAAGACGGTCATCGCGGAGGTGACGTTGACCGAAGCGGCCGTCGAGCGCGTTCTCCGCACGACCGTCGGCGACCTCGAGGACCTCGCGTGGGCCGGCACACACGGCGCCGTCGCGTCGGGCATGCAGTCCGTCGCGTTCACGCCTGCCTCGGCAATCGCGGCGGTCTTCGCAGCGACGGGCCAGGATCTCGGCCTCGTCGGCACGAGCTCGATGTGCCACGGCACCGGTCACCGCGTCGAAGGCGGACTCCACGTCGCCCTCCGCTTTCCGGGAATCGAGGTCGGCACGGTCGGTGGCGGCACAACGCTCCCGGATCCGGCGCGCTGGCTCGAGCTCATGGGCTGCGCGGGGCCAGGCCGCGTCTACCGCCTCGCCCAGCTCGTCGCCGCGACGGCGCTCGCGCTCGAGATCAGCGCGTCCGCGGCGATGGCGACCGCCGGCAGCGAGAACTTCTTCCGCGCCCATTTCGAGCGCGGCGGGATGCGCTAGGCCGACTCCGCTGCCTGGCGCCACGCATCCGCGAGCGGCCGGCGATAGAAGAGGAAGAGCGGCACGGCGACGAGCAGCAGCAGGATCTCGTCGAACGGGCCGGGGATCGGCATGAGGCCGAGCCCCGCGAGCCAGCGGAGCGGCCGCGGGATGCGCGAGTCCTTCGCAGCAATCCGAACGGCGCGTATCACCCGGCGGCCGAAGCTCAGCCCCCGCCGCCTCCTCCGCCCGATGAGGTCGGGCAGGTGGTCACGCTCGAGACCCAGAACACTCCGACGCGTTTGTGCGGCGGGAAGACGTTGACGAGACATCCTTCCCACTTTGGAAATTCGGCGTGAGGCCGGAGGACGGCTACGGAGATCGGATGGGATATGTCGTCCTCCCATTTGCTCTCGACGCGCCGGGCCTTACCCGCGGGCACTACGGTCGGGTCCAGGCCGTGGATATCCCAGCAACGGAGATCCCAGCACGGCTGAATCTTCACCACGTGCTTGGTGTCGTTGACCACCTTGAGGCGCATGAACCCGATCGCGCTGCCTTGGCCGAACTGCCACATGAGGAGGAATGCCCCGCCCATGAGGGCGATAGACACCAGAGCGGCGCGAATCACGGGAGACCCGAACACGCCGCGATCCTACTTCGGCGATATGTGGACGTTTTAAATTTCGAGCCGCTAGCCGGCGGGCAAGCGCACGTCGGAAACGTCGAGGCCGAGCGAGTTCGCAAGACGGACGCCGTGGTTGAGCTCCTCGCGCAGACGCTCGCGGTCCCGCGCCTCCATCAACGTCCCGATCACCTCGCGCGCCTTCGGCCGCCAGAGGACATGCTGCGCGAAGACCGGGAGCATCGTGTTCGCCGCGTCGACGAGCCGTGTGCGCACCTTCTTGCCGGCCGACTGGAGCAGGACGCGCTCGTAGGCCATCCCCGCGCCGTGGTGGATGCCGTCGTCGATCGCGAGGCGGTTGCAGAGATCTTCGAGCACCGTGCCGCGTGACGCCTTCGCGATGAGCCGGAAGCGCGGGATGATCAGCCGCTCGAAGAAGACCTGCATGAGGAAGACCTTCTCCTCGAGCAGGTCCGCCTCGAGGAACATGTGCGCGAGCTTGTCGAGGTACGGGTCCCGCTCCCCCTCCCCACCGACCTGGCCGATCAGCCGCAGCCACGCCTCTGTGTGGCGCGACTCGTCCTGCACCATCGTCGAGTAGTAGAGACGCGCCTCCGGGTCGGGGGCCGCATTGAGGAGCTGCGAGGCCATCGCACATGCGAAGACGTCGGCCTGGAGCTGTTGCATGATCACGGAGCGCCAGATGTCGCGCCGCCGCGCCTGCCGCTCCGGCGCGCCCTTCCCTTCCGGCACGTACGGGATCTCGCCCCACGGCACGTCGTCCACCTGCCATTCCTGGTGCTTGGCGAGGTGGTAGAAGCGAAGGACGCCGGCGTACTCGGGGCGCGCTTCGGGCTCGGTAGGAACTGGTTCGGCGCTCACGGCCTGGACCTTATCCTCGCAACGTGATCGCCCTCGTCTTCAGCTACGAAGTTCACGACGCCGGGGACTTCGAGCGCGCGTACGGGACGGACGGCGAGTGGGCGGAGTTCTTCGCGCCCGGCCGCGGCTACATCGGCACCGAGCTGCTCCGCGACGTGGAGGCACCGGGCCGCTATCTCGTCATCGACCGCTGGCAGTCGGCGGAGGCGTATAACGACTTCGTCGCCGCCAACCGCGAGGAGTACATGCGCCGCGTCGACGAGACGCGCTTTCTCTACGACAGCGAGCTGCGCTTCGGCACGTTCGAGTCGACCTAGTCGGCTACAGGTGCGGGTTGAGCGCGTTAGTGAGCGCTGCGAAGAGCTTGTTGAAGCGCGGCTCGCAATCTCCGCGGACCGTGACCGTCTTGCCCAACGCCGTGATGAAGTTCGCAGCCGCGTCGGGGAGCGTCCCGCCGCACTGGATGCCCGTCAGCTTGCCCAGCTGGTCACGGACTTGCTGGGAGAGATCCTCGGCCTGCGCGCTCGTGATCGACGCCGGCGCGGCTACGGGCGGATTGCCGGTGGCGGTGACCGTCCCGTCCGGCGCGATGGTGACCGTGTACGGCATGATCATCCCACCCGTCCGGCCGAAGCTGATCTTGACCGCCGTGTCCTTCGGCGCCCCGGATCCACCGCCGCACGCAGCGAGGCCAAGGACGAGGACGGCGAGAAGGCTGAGCCGGCGCACGCCCCGAGATTAGCGGGCGGTGCGGACGCAGCTGGGGCCGGCGATGCGAGAAGAGCGTCGGAGGTACCGAAGGCGCCTAGCGGAGTCGAACCGCTGTACGCGGCTTTGCAGGCCGCTGCCTAACCACTCGGCCAAGGCGCCGTGCGGCGGTCATCGTAACCGCGGCTCGGCTAGACGAGGACTTCGTCGAGGAACGCCACCATCCGCTCGAAACAGTCGATGCGGTTCGGGAGCTTGTCGATCGTGTGGCCCTCGTCCTCGTAGATGACGAGCTCGCAGCGGACGCCGCGGTCGACGAGCTCGCGGTGGATCGCCTCCGACTCGCTCACCGGCACGCGCGGGTCGTTGCGCCCGTGCTCGATGAAGAGCGGCGCGCGAATCTGGTCGCGGCGGTCCCACGCCGAGAGGCTGTCGAGCAGCTCGGGGTCGGAGAGTGAGCCGTATTCCCGCTCGCGGACGCCGCGCCGGTATTCCGACGTGTTCTCGAGGAACGTGCGGAGGCTCGAGATCCCGACGCACTCGAGGCCGGCCGCCCAGAGCTCAGGCTGGAACGCGAGCGCGGCGAGCACCATGTAGCCGCCGTACGAGCGGCCGTAAACGACCTGGCGCTCTCCGTCGATCTCGGGACGCGCTGCGAGCCACGCGTGGAGGGAGGCGAGGTCGGCGACGGAGTCGAGCCGCTTCTCCACGTCGTCGAGGGCTTGGAATCGCTTGCCGTAGCCGCTCGAGCCGCGGACGTTCGGCGCCGCGACGGCGTATCCCCGCGAGACGAGGTGCTGCGTGAATGCGCCGAAGCCGCTCGAGTACCACGGCTGCCACTGCGCCTCCGGCCCGCCGTGGATCGTGGCGACGACCGGGAACGGCCCGTCGCCCGGGGGCGAGAAGAGGAAGACGGGAATCGACTCGCCGTCGAAGCTCTCGAAACGGTGGAGCGTCGGCTCCACGCCGCCCTCGACGCGGCCGAGGTCGGTGAGCTTGCGCGACTCCTTCGTGTCGAAGTCGTGGAGCCAGACCTGCTGCGGCTCGGTCGTCGTCGAGAAGCCGAACGCGACCTTCGTCCCGTCCGGCGAGAAGACGAAGTGGTCGGCGACGCCATCGCCGGGGAACGGCAGGTCGTCGGAGCGGGAGTAGCCGTCCTCGTTCGCGACGACGAGGAGTCGGCCACCTGCGCCGAAGCACGCGAGATCCCAGCGCGACTCGCGGACGTGCTCCCAATCGCGCGCACCGAGATCGAAGCGCGCGATCGCCATCGTGTCGCGGCCCTCGTTCGTCGCCGCGTACAAGCGTGCGGCACCCCACACTGTCGAGCCGTACTCGGCCGCGTTCTCGTGCGGCGTGATGTGCTCGATCCCGCCGCCGTCGACGTCGAGCAGGAGAAGGTCATAGTCGCCGGCGAGCTCGTTGCCGCGTTGTGCGACGACCCAGCGTCCGTCCGGCGAGATGGAGTCGACCCCGACATAGCCTCCGATCTCGAATACGCACTCCTCCCCGCTCGCGAGCTCGCGGACGACGATGTCGAAGTCGCGGCCATTGCGGCGGTTCGTCGTATACGCGAGGCGCCGGCCGTCCTTCGACGCGTGCGCCGTCCAGTGGTTGAAGCGCGGGTCGCTCACGAGCGGCCCTTCGCCGAGGATGTGGAGCTGCGTCCGCTCGTTCCCGGCCTCGTCGATCTCGACGAGGATCCGCCCGTCCGGGAGGTGGAAGCCGGAGACGGGCTCCGCGTAGTCGGTGAGCTGCTCCATCTCCCCGCCTTCGACCCGCAGCGCGAACAGCTGCGTCGTGCCTGGCAGGTCCGAGGCGACGAGCAGCGTCGCGCCGTCGGGCGACCACGAGAGCGGGTACGCCTGACGGAGCTCGAGGAGATCGCGAAGCGACGCCGCCACGCTCAGCGACCGGAGAGCAGCGACGCCATGTGGTCGAGCTCACCCCAGAACTGCCGGTGCACGGCGATCTTGGTCTCCTCGCCGCCCATCACGCTGACCGTCGCGACCTTCCGCAGCACGAACTTTCGGCCCAGCTCGATGCGAACCTGGCTCGCGGGGACAGTGAAGACCGCGTCGCGCGGCTTGGAGACGAGGCCGAAGCGGCTGCCGTTCAGGAGCATGAAGTTCCGGTCGGTGAGCGCGAGGAAGTAGGGCCGCGCGATGAGGAGGTAGAGCGTGTCGCCCAGCGCACCGAAGAGCAGCAGCAGTTGCAAGCCCGGGACGTACCGGTGTCCCCAGACGGCCGATTGGAGCTGCTCGCCGAACCCGCGCGACTTCTCCACGCGGTCAAAGATCCGGCGCGCGCTGCGCTTGCGTTCGTAGCCACCGTCCGTCACGCCGGTACCTCCTGGAGCTCGGGGATGATCGCGTCGGCGAAAGCTTGCAACGTCTCCGCCTGTCCGTGCGCGCCGAAGCCGTGCTGCTCGGCGAGCTGGATCAGCTCGAGCCGGCGCGAGAACGGCGGATCGCGCAGAACGGTGACGCCGAAATCCATCGCGCGAGCCTATCGCCGCGGCGTGTCCGAACGAGCCACGTCCGGTGCCAGGCACCGGACGTGTCCGAAGTGGCGGTGGCTGTCGCCGACGCCACTGCGCAAACGGCTTCGCCCCGTCCGCCGCGGCCTTTGAGACCTGTCCGGTGCCTGGCACCGGACACGTCCGCGGGAGGGGGCGAGCGCCCTGCCGCGACTCTACGAATAGCAGGGCTTTTGGCATGCCATGTGGCTGCCGATGAGATACCGTCATGGCGATCGTGGGGTCCTCAGGAGTTGCCCGTCGCGCACGTTTCGCGTGCGTCTCGGCCGTTGTCGTCCTCGCGGCCGCCCTCTTTTCCGCCTCTTCTGGCGCGGTCTCGACGACCCGTGCGAAGGGCGTTGACGTCTCGAACTGGCAGGGAGCGATCAACTGGACGAAGGTCGCAGGCGCCGGCTACCGGTTCGCGATTGCCAAGGCGACCGAGTCGACGACCTACGAGGACTCCACGTACCTCGCGAATCGGAGCGGCAGCGAGGCCGCGGGGCTGTCCTTCGGGGCCTACCACTTCGCTCGCCCATACGGGTCGAGCCTCGCCGCGGTCACGGCGAGCGCCGTCTCACAGGCCGACTACTTCCTCGGCTTCGCAACGCCGCAGCCCGGCGAGCTGCCGCCCGTGCTCGACCTCGAGGCGACCGGCGCGCTCTCCGCGCGACTCCTCAATGCCTGGACACTGGCGTGGGCGCAGGAGGTCTACGCCCGCCTCGGCGTCCACCCGCTCATCTACTCCTCCCCCGCCTTCTGGCAGCAGTACCTCGCCGACTCGCCCGCGGTCGCCGCAGCGGGGACCCCGCTCTGGATCGCGCACTGGACGAGCGCGAGCGCGCCGTGGGTGCCCGCCCAGAACTGGAACGGCCTGGGCTGGACGTTCTGGCAGTGGACCAACTGCGTTTCCGTGCCGGGCATCGGCGGGTGCGTCGACGGCGACCGCATGAACGGAACGAGCCCCGCGTCGATCGCCATCGCGCCGTACCCGGAGGGCACGCCGACTGTCGGGACCCCGCCGAGCATCGTCGGGATTCCCGAAGAGGGCATGGTTCTCTCCGCCGTGTCCGGCGTCTGGGACGGCGGCAAGCCGCTCGCGTTCACGCGTCAGTGGCGCCGCTGCGACGCGGCGGGCGACAACTGTGTCGACATCCCTGGCGCGACGAGAATCGCCTATCGGCCAACCACCGACGACGTCGGCCATTCGATCAGGGTTGTCGTCGCAGCGGCGAACGGCACGGCCACGCGGAAGGCGTCCACGCCCGCGACGGTCGCCATCTCTCCAGCCGGCACCGCGCCGACCGCGCGTCCCACGAACCTGCGGGCGCCCGCCATCCTCGGCCTTCTCCAGGTCGGTCAGAAGCTCACGACCACGGTCGGGACCTGGACGGGATCGCCGACGAAGTTCTCGTACCGCTGGAAGCGCTGTGACGCGAACGGCTCGCACTGCGCCCCGATCGCGAACGCGACGCACCCCGCGTACCTGACGACGCCCGACGATCTCGACTCGACGATCGCCGTGGTCGTCACGGCCACGGGCACCGGCGGCTCGGCGACCGCGCAGCCCGTCAAGACCGCTGCCGTAGCCGCCGCTCCGCTGCCCCCGCTCTCCGTCGCCTTGCAAACGGTCGTCCGCGGCGTCGCCGGGAACGTCGGAGCAATCGACGGCCGCGCCACTGCGACATGGCAGCCGGGCGCCGTGCCCGTCGGTCTCACCGTCAACCTCGACAGCGTCGACCAGGATCCCGCGATCGGCGGGAGCGGTGTCGCGCTGCACGTCCCCGATCTCCCTATCACCGGCTTTCGCTGGCCCGTCGAGCTCGCCTACCCCACGCCGGCTCCGGCAGGGACGGTGCTCGGCTACTCCACCGACGAGAAGGTCTTCAGGACTGTCCCGGTTCTAGGCCTCCCGTCGTTGCCGATCGGGCAGAGCCTCGGCTCGTACGTGGCCGACGACGGCACGACGCATGTCCTGACGCGGGCGCCGCTCGAGCTCGCGCTTTTCACTGGGGGTGGCTGGGGTGACCCGACGTACACGTCACCGACCGGGCCGGACCTGACGCAGGAGACGCCGGTGAGGACGGTCGCGCGTCTCGCCGATCGCAGCCTCCTCGTGCTGACGCGACTCACCGCGGCGTCGCAGACGCGGCTGACCGCGACCATCACGTCGCCGATGGGGAAGCCCGTCTCGATCCTCCCGTTGGGAAGCGTCTTCGGGAGCCCGCTGCCCGCAGGCCCCGCGCTTCGGACCGTAAAGGCAGAGCGCGACCAGCCAGAGACGATTCGCGTCCGCCTCCGCCTCAACGCCCGCTATCTCGTCGCCGGGAAGTACACGCTCCGTATCACTGCCGTCGACCCGTGGGGCCGGACGAGCGTCAAGCGTTTCCGGTTCGCGATCTCGTAAGGGGATCAGCGCTTCGCGAGCTTCCGCTTAGGGAAGGATCGGCGGACGTGAACTACACCGCCAAGGTCTACGCGATGGGTTACGTCGCCGGGGCATTCCTCTTGGCCGCGATCGGTGTCGGCTTCTTCGTTTCATGGTGGCTGGCCGTGCCGCCCGGCCTTCTCGCCTTGG
>JAWVDC010000098.1:0-7269 GCA_033857715.1 Gaiellaceae bacterium
CAACGACGCGCCGGTGCTCGACCCGTCGAAGTCACCTGCGCTGGCCGCTGAGAACGAGGACGCTGTCTTCCCCTCCGGCGCCGTGGGGACTCCGGTGTCTGCATTGGTCGACTTCGCCTCACCGGCCGGCGGGGTCGACAACGTCACCGACGTGGACTCGGGGGCACTGCTCGGCATCGCCGTCACGGCGGCCAACACGCCCAGCGGCGCATGGTTCTACTCGACCGACAACGGCGCCAGTTGGACTGCCCTCGGCGCGGTGACAAACGCGAACGCCCGCCTTCTGGCCGCTGACGCGAACACGCGGCTGTACTTCCAGCCGAGCGCCAACTTCAACGGGACCATTGCGACCGCCATCACGTTCCGCGCGTGGGATCAGAGCGCGGGCGCGAACGGCGCGCTCGCCGACACGTCGAGCAACGGTGACACGACGGCCTTCTCCACGGCCACCGACACCGCGAGCCTCCTCATCAACGCGGTCAACGACTCGCCGACGGATATCGGGCTCTCGAGCTCGAGCGTCGACGAGAACCAGCCGAGCGCCTCGACCGTCGGCACCTTCAGCTCGACGGACATCGACAGCGCGTCCTTCACGTATTCGTTCGTCTCCGGCACGGGCTCGGCCGACAACGGCTCGTTCCAGATCACCGGGAGCACGCTGAAGACGAACGAGGTCTTCGACTTCGAGACGAAGAGCTCGTACTCGATCCGCGTACAGACGAATGACGGCAGCGGCGGGACGTTCCAGAAGCAGTTCACGATCACGATCAACAACGTCAACGACCCGCCGACCGACATCCAGCTCACGCCTAGCTCCATCGCCGAGAACCAGCCGACGGGCACGGACATCGGCACGCTCACGAGCAGCGATCTGGACGCCGGGGACACGCACACCTACGTCCTCGCGAACACCGGCTGCGGTGGCGGGCCGTTCGCCGACAACAGCTCGTTCCAGATCGGCGGCGCCGGCAACGACAAGGTGCAGTCGGCGCAGAGCTTCAACTTCGAGACCAAGAGCTCCTACACGATCTGCGTCCGTTCGACCGACAACGGCGGGCTCTCGTTCGACAAGCAGTTCGTCATCTCGGTCACGAACGTCAACGAGGCGCCGACCGACATCTCGCTCTCGAACAACAACATCGACGAGAACAAGCCGAGCGCGAGCCTCGTGGGCAACCTCTCGCAGGTCGGCGATCCCGACAGCGGCGAGACGTACACGTTCACGCTGCTGACGTCCGGCTGCTCGGGCAGCTTCCCCGACTCGAGCAGCTTCCAGATCTCGAGCGCGCAGCTGCAGAGCGCGGTCAGCTTCAACTACGAGGTCAAGAGCTCGTACACGATCTGTGTCCGGGTCAATGATCCGGGCAGCCCGAATCTCAGCTTCGAAAAGCCGTTGACGATCTCGATCAACGACGTCAACGACGCGCCGGTCGACGGCAACGAGTCCGCTAACGGCGTTGGGAACACCTTGCTCGAGTACGGCTCCGTCGCGTCGCCCTCCTCGGCGGCGAAGAAGGTGCTTGCGGGGAACCTGCTCGCGTACGCGACCGACGAGGATCAGCCGGCGCAGACGCTGAGCGTCAGCGCCTCCGACACGAGCAGTGCGAACGGCGGCAGCGTCTCGGTCTCTTCGAGCGGAGCGTTTTCGTACGTGCCCGCGGCCGGATTCACCGGGACGGACACGTTCAACTACACCGTCTCCGACGGCAACGGCGGCACCGACACGTCCACGGTGACGGTCACGGTTACCGCTCGCGTCTGGTACGTGAAGAACAACGCGGCCGCAGGCGGCACCGGTCGCTCGACGGATCCGTTCGACACGCTGGCGGAGGCCGACACGGCCGCCAACGCGACGGGCGACATCACGTACGTCTACAAGGGCGACGGCACGACGACAGGGCTCACCGGCGGGTTCTCGCTCCTCGCGAACCAGAAACTCCTCGGCGAGCCGGTCAACCTCGTCGTCGGCGCGGACACGCTCGCCACCGGCACTCCCGCGAACCGTCCGTCGCTTCTCGGCACGGTGTTCCTCGCGTCTGGCAGCCGGGTCGAAGCGCTGGACATCACGGGCAGCGCCGGCGCGGCGATCGCCGGGAGCAACACCGGTGGTTCCGACGTCACCAACGTCAACTTGAGCGGTGCAGGTGGAGGAGTCTCCCTCGTCGGGGCGGCCGCCGGCACGTTCAACTTCACGAACTTCGCGATCAACACGACCGGAGGCACGGGCTTCCTCGTCAACAGCTCGGGCGCACCGACGATCAACGTCGGCTCGGGCTCGACCGAGAACGTCAGCGCGACTGGCGGCCCCGCCGTCGACGTGCGCAACGGGAACACGGCATCGAGCCTGACGTTCGACGCCGTGTCCTCGACGAACAGCTCGGGCGCCGGGATCAACCTCGACTCGAACGGCGCCACGCCGTTCAGCGCCTCGAGCGGCAGCATCTCGGGCGCGGCCGGTAACGCGATCGACATCAACGGCGGGTCGGGGAACGTCACCTACCCGGGCACGCTCGGGAACGGCGCCGGCAACACGGCCGACATCACCGGCCGCACCGGCGGCGCGATCTCGCTATCGGGCGACATCAACGACACGAACGACGCGGGCGGCGGGATCACCATGTCCGGCAACGCCGGCGGCTCGACGACATTCAGCGGGACGACGAAGACGCTCAACACCGGTGCGTCGGCGGCGTTCTCCTCGACGGGCTCCGGTCACACGATCACGTTCAGCGGCGGCGGCCTCAACATCGACACGACCTCCGGCGCCGGCTTCACCGCGACCGGCGGCGGAACGGTGAACGTCACGGGCTCCGTGAATACGATCGACACGACGACCGGCACCGCGCTGAACGTGGTGAGCACGAACATCGGCGCGAGTGGGCTCAACTTCAAGAGCATCTCTGCGAACGGAGCGGTGAGCGGGATCGTGCTGAACGGGACGGGGTCGGCTGCGGGCCTGACCGTTAGCGGGAATGGCCCGACTTCCCTTGGTGGCGACGGCTCGGGCGGCACGATTCAGAACACGACCGGCCACGGGATCTCCCTGACCAGCACGAGATTCCCGTACTTCCTGAACATGAACATTCAGAACACGGCCGGCAGCGGCATCAACGGCACGCAGGTGACGCACTTCAACTTCCAGTTCGGAACGATCAACAACTCGGGTACAGGCGGAGCCGCGGACGACTCGAACATCTCGTTCAACGACAGCACGGCCAACGCGAACGTCACTGGGGACGTGCACATCACGGGCAATGTCCTCACGAACGCCCGCTACCACGGCGTCGATATCCAGAACTCCACCGGCACTATCGACGTGGCCGATATCGCCTCTAACACGTTCACGAGCTCGACGTCGGTCGCCTCCTCACTCGGCTCGGCCGTACGGCTCATCGCCCTCGGCTCTGCGAGCAGCGTCGCGAACGTGACGAAGGCGAGCCTCGACAACAACATCATCAGCAACTTCCCGTCGGGCGCCGGCTTCGTCGTGCAGGGCGGGAACGCGGCGGACGTAGGCGGCGCGCCGGCCGGCACGATGGGCACTCCCGGCAGCGCCACGAACGTCATCTCGATCGACGGCAACCGGATGGACGGCGGCCTCGGCGGCGTCGGCAACCAGCCCGACCGCTTCGTAACCGCGGCCGTGAACGGCCGCGGCCAGGGCAACTTCGACATCTCGAACAACGGCACGCTCGCGAACCCGATCGCCCACATCGACGGCGTCGTCATCGAGCTGTCCGAGTTCGGCGATGCCACCGTTACCTCCACCGCGAACAACAACCGGATCGTCGCGAACAACGCCGTCGGGTCGGCCGGGATCGGGATCGGGTGTGACGCCGACTCTCTGACGACGACGGCCGACACCGGGACGTTGACCTCGACCATCAACAACAACAACGTGAGCCAGACCGACGGCCCGGGGATCTACGCGATCGCTCGGAACTCGAGCTGCACGCTCAACCAGAAGATCCAGAACAACACGGTCGCGGCACCGGCGACGACGAATGCGGCACGCGCCGGCATCCGGGTCGACTCCGGCTCGGCAGCCGGAGACACGACGCTCTGCCTCAACATCTCCGGCAATACGACCGCCGGCAGCACGAACACGGGGACCGCGACCACGTCCCCCGGCATCAACCTGCGGAAGCAGGGGACCGTGACCACGACGAACTCGTTCGCGATCAACGGCATGGCGGCGACTGCGACCCCGAGCGTCGAGAACTACGTCAACAGCCTCAACACGAGTACTTCGGGGACGTTCGGAGTCGGCGGGACAGCGCTCCTGTCGGCGACCAGCGGATTCTCGAACTGCTCGCTGCCGTAGGAGAAACCGATGGCTGAACCCTTCCTCTCAGAAATCCGGATCATGAGCTTCAGCTTCCCCCCGAAGGGGTGGGCGCTCTGCGACGGGCAGTTGCTGCCGATCAACCAGAACCAGGCCCTCTTCTCGCTGCTCGGGACGACGTTCGGAGGCGACGGCCGCGTGAACTTCGCGCTTCCCGACGTCCGCGGACGGGCACCGATCCACGCCGGCAGCGGCCACACTCTCGGGGAGCGCGCCGGCGAGCAGGCTCACACGCTCTCGATCGCTGAAGTCCCGACGCACACACATGCCGCTCACGCGACGACCGTGCAGGCGGATCAGAACTCGAACAGCGCTGCACCGACGCGCATGCCGGCGCAGTCGAATTTCTCGTTCCTCTACGGGCCGGCGACCAATCTCCAGGCCATGGCCCCGAACTCGCTCGCGAACGTCGGTGGCTCTCAAGCCCACCTGAACATGCAGCCCTTCCTCACCCTGTCGTTCTGCATCGCATTGCAGGGCATCTTCCCCTCGCCGAACTAGGAGATTCTCGTGGCACAGCCATACGTCGGTGAGATCCGGATGTTCGCAGGGAACTTCGCCCCTGCGGGCTGGATGTTCTGCGAGGGTCAGCTCCTCCCGATCTCAGAGAACGAGACGCTGTTCCAGTTGATCGGAACGACGTACGGCGGCGACGGGCAGAGCACCTTCGCGCTGCCCGACCTTCGCGGGCGCCTTCCGATCCATCAGGGCAACGGGTTCATCCTTGCGGAGACCGGTGGCGCGGAGGCGATCACGCTCACGTCGCAGCAGATCCCGGCGCACACACATCCATTCCTCGGAACCGGCAACGTCGCCACCGGCAACGCGCCCGCGAACAATGCGTTCGCCGCGACCACGGGCGCGACCATCTTCCCGTACGGCACCGATCAGCCGACTACAACCCTGCACCCGCAGACGATCGGAAGCGTGGGAGGCAGCCAGCCGCACACGAACTTCCAGCCGTACCTCTGCGTCGATTTCATCATCTCGCTGTTCGGAATCTTCCCGAGCCCGACCTAGGAGAACAACAGTGGCCGACCCATTCGTCGCCGAGATCAGGATCTTTCCGTTCAACTTCGCTCCCAAAGGGTGGGCGTTCTGCGACGGCCAGCTCCTGCCGCTCTCGCAAAACACAGCGCTGTTCTCCCTGCTCGGAACGACCTACGGGGGAGACGGAAAGTCGACCTTCGCCCTGCCCGACCTGCAAGGGAGGGCGCCGATGCACCCGAGGCAAGGGCCCGGGCTCTCCCTGCACGACCTCGGGGAGACCGGAGGCACCGAGACGGTATCGCTGCTTCAGAGTGAGATTCCGGCTCACTCCCATGCGCTGACGGCGTCGCAGGGCGACGGCCTCGAGAGGACGCCGAGCGCGGGCGGGACGGGTCAGCTTCTTGCGACCGGCATCGGGATCTCCCAGTACCAGACGCCTGGAGCGCAGACGGATCTGAACGCCGCCGTCGTCGCGCCGACCGGAGGCAGTCAGCCGCACAACAACATGCAGCCGTACCTGACCTTCAACTTCAACATCGCCCTTCAGGGCGTCTACCCACCGAGGACATAGCAATGCAACGCGGAACCTTTCTCAAGCTCGCGGCCACGACGGCCTTCGCGACCGGCGCGCGACTCGCGTTTCCGTGGGCGGCCGCGGCCTCGACGACTCCCGTCTCGTTCGGCGGACTGCTCTGGCGCGCCGCCGGGGCCGGCAAGATCCAGACGAGCGCCGACGCCGGCCGGACCTGGAAGCTGCACAGCGACCTCGGCAGCACGAACTCGATCACGAAGCTCACCGTGCGCAACTACCGTCTCCACGCGACGGTCAGTTACTCCGGGTACTCGTTCCCGCTCGTCCTCGCGCGGGACAAGCGTTCGTGGCGCACCGTCTGAGAACTCGTCTCGGAATGACCACGCGTCGGCTGGGTGTGATGGCCGAGTGCGAGGATAGGACGCAGGGAGCGCCAATAGCAGCGCTATTGGCGCGACTGAGGACGACGCATCGCACCGGACAGCGCGGCCAGACGGCCCGTGCTTCATGTTGAGAGGAGTTCAACTAAGACCGGTCACGCCGGACGATCGCCACTTCCTCCTGCGCGTCTACGCGTCCACCCGCGAGGAGGAGCTGCGGCTCGTCGACTGGAGCGACGATCAGAAAGCCGCGTTCGTGCAGCAGCAGTTCGACGCGCAGGACGCGCACTACCGCGAGCACTACGACCCGGCGACCTTCGACGTGATCGAGGTCGACGGCGAGCCGGTCGGCAGGCTCTACGTCGCGCGCTGGGAGGACGAGATCCGGATCATGGACATCGCGCTCGTCCCCGCGCATCGCGGCCGCGGGATCGGGTCGGCGCTCCTCCGCGACTTGCTCGACGAGGGAGCGCGCAGCGGGAAACGCGTCAGCATCCACGTCGAGATGAACAACCCCGCCGTCCGTCTGTACGAGCGGCTCGGATTTGCGCCGATCGAGGAGCGGGGCGTCTACCTGCTGCTGGAGGCTACTCCGGCGCGTTTGGCCTAGGAGAACACGGCCTCGTACTGCATGCCGTCGGACTCGTCGGGGCCGATCGGGACGATGAAAAGCTCGAAGCTGTCGAGTGCCTCGTGCTCGAAGCGGTAGATCTGCTGCGGCAGGATCGGATCGAGCGGGCCGACGAACACGAGCGAGAACGGCCGGCCGTCCTCACCCGACGCCGGTCCGAGCGAGGCCGCCTCGACCAGCCGCGTCTCGAGTGCATCCGATCCCTCTCCGACGACAAAGGTGTCCCCGAGACGGTCCGCGAACGTCGAGAGGGTGAAGGCCTCAAGCATGGGGATTCGTTCTGCGCAGCGTGGTTGCGATGACGTGGGCGTAGACCGGGCAGTACTGCGGCAAGGGGTGCGTGCCGTCGTACGTCATGCTGTTCGTCGAGGCGCCGTACCAGTCGGCGATA
>JAWVDC010000099.1:0-37820 GCA_033857715.1 Gaiellaceae bacterium
CCTCTCCGACGAGGCGGCACTCGCGACGATCGCGATCGCCCGCTCGCCGCTCGTTCTCGTCGGCCACAGCCACGTCGCGCTCCAGATCGCAGCCACCGACCACGACGTCGACGGCGGCCTCGCGCCGGCCGGCACCGTCGTCCACTTCGGAGACGCGTCGACGCTGCTCAATCCGGGCTCCGTCGGCCAGCCGCGCGACGGCGATCCCCGGGCCGCGTATCTCCTCGTCGACCTCGCCGCGGGCGGAGCGGAGTTCCGCCGCGTCGAGTACGACTTCGCCCGTACCCAGCGCGAGATGGAGGACGCCGGTCTCCCCCGCTCCCTGGCCGCGCGGCTCGCGGTCGGCCAGTGACTAGACGCTGATCGGCAGAAGCGGCGGCGGAAGAACCGAGATCGCCGCGGCGACGTCCGGGGCGGCCGCAGTCGCCTCGACCATGACCGCGGACGCGGCGGGCTCGAAGAGCTCGATGCCGTCGCGGGCGAGCGCGAGCTGGACTTCCTCCCGAGCCTTCCAGATCCGCCACTTGACCGTTGCGAGCGTCACCTCGAGCGAGTCGGCGATCTCGCCGTACGAGAGGCCGACGATGTCGCGGAGGAGGAGCGCCATTTTGAGGTCGAGATTGAGATGCTCGATCGCGCGCCATACCGCGTCGATCGCCTCCAGCCGCTCGAACGGCGTGTCTACGACTTCGAGCGCGGCCATCTCCTCAGTCTCGACGACGAGCCGCGGGCGCCGCTCCGTCGCGCGGAACTCGTCGAGCACGCGGTTCTTCGTCACCTGAAAGAGCCATGTCGTGAACTTCGAGCGCGACGAGAAGCGCGGCAGTCCCTGGTAGACGCGGAAGAAGACCTCCTGCGTCAGATCCTCCGCGAGAGAGCGGTCGCTCACCATCCGCAGCACGTAGTTGTAGACGGGCGTCTGGTACGAGCGAACGATGATCGCGAAAGCCCGTTCGTCGCCCCTTTGTGCCTTCCTGAGAACCGCGTCGTCGGGCTGGGGGAGCGACAAGGTGGCGCGAGTATAGACCTACTTCAGGGCAAATCCAGTAAGGAATTTTGAGGCATTTGTGAAGATTTTCCCAGGCCGAGCAGGCGGAGAATCGTCGGCGCGACCTCCGAGAGCTCGCCGTCTCTGATCTCGAGGCCGGGCGCCGTGAGGATGGCCGGCACCGGGTTCGTCGTGTGAGCGGTGTGCGGGCTGACCCCGTCGTCCTCGAGAAGCTTCTCGGCGTTCCCGTGGTCGGCGATGATGAGGCAGACGCCGCCGGCGCGCTCGACGGCGTCGACCACGCGGCCGAGGCAGGCGTCGGTCGTCTCCACCGCCTGCACGACGGCCGGAATCACGCCGGTGTGGCCGACCATGTCGGGGTTCGCGAAATTGACGACGACGAAGCCGAGACCCCCGGCTTCGATCGCGGCGACGACCTTGTCCGCCACCGCAATCGCCGACATCTCCGGCTTGAAGTCGTAGCTCGGGACATCCCGCGGCGAGTCGACGAGGATCCGCTCCTCGCCCGTGAACGGCTGCTCGCGGCCGCCGTCGAGGAAGTACGTGACGTGGGCGTACTTCTCCGTCTCGGCGGCGTGGAGCTGGTTGATGCCGTGCTCGCTCAGGACCTCGGCGAGCGTCCCTTCGATCACGTGCTCGGGGAAAGCGACGGGGAACGGGAAGTCGTCTCGGTAGCGCGTCATGGTCGTGAGGTCGACGCGGAGCTCACCGAGCTTCTCCGAGAGCTGGCGGCCGCGGTCGGGGCGGAAGTTGAAGAAGATCGCGGTGTCGGTCGCAGGGTCGAGGCGCGGCCGCCCCTCGATGACGGTCGGCTCGATGAACTCGTCCGTGACACCCGCGTCGTAGTTCCGTTGCACTTCCGCGAGCACGTCGCCCCCCTTGGGGGTAGATAGCACGGGAGTCGTGACGGCTTCGAGCGCTTTCTGTGTCCGATCCCAACGGTTGTCGCGGTCCATCGCGTAGTACCGGCCCGCGACCGTCGCGATGCGGTCGAGCGGGAGCTCGCTGAGATCATGGAGCGCCGAGTGGGGGGACACGTCGCGGCCGTCGGTGAACGCGTGAATCCACGTCTTTTCGGGCGCGAACGTCATGAGCGCCTTCACGTGGTCGATGTGCGAGTGGACGCCGCCGTGCGAGACAAGGCCGAGCAGGTGGACGTTCTCGCCGCGCTCGAACGCGCCGCGCAGCGCAGGGTTCTCGAAGAAGGAGCCGTCCTCGATCGCCTTGTTCACGCGCACGAGATCCTGGAAGAGGATGCGGCCGGAGCCGATCGTCAGGTGACCAACCTCGGAGTTGCCCATCTGCCCGTCCGGCAGCCCGACCGCGGCCCCCGACGCCTCGAGCTGCGCGTGCGGAAACTCGCGCCACAGGCGGTCGAAGACGGGCGTGTCGGCGAGCTCGACGGCGTTCCCCGGGCCCGGCGGCGCAATCCCCCAGCCGTCGAGGATGACGAGCGCTACGAGAGGGAAGACGCGGCCTGGCATATTGCCCGGAAGGAGTCGACGTCGAGCGAGGCGCCGCCGACGAGGGCGCCGTCGACGTCCGGCTGCGCGAACAGCCCCGCGGCATTGTCGGGCTTGACCGAGCCGCCGTAGAGCACCGGGACGTCGAGGAGCGACTTGATGAACGCGTGCGCGTCCTGCGCCATCTCCGGCGTCGCGCTCAGGCCGGTGCCGATCGCCCAGACCGGCTCGTACGCGATCACGAGGCGGTCGTCCTGCGGCAGCGCGTTCACCTGGCGGCGGAGAACGTCTTCCGTCTCGTCCGCCTCGCGCTGCTCGAGGGTCTCGCCGACGCACGCGATGACGTCGAGCCCGGCGGAGAGCGCGGCCTCCGCGCGGCGCGCAACGCCGTCGTCGGTCTCGCCGAAGAGCTGCCGACGCTCGGAGTGGCCGACGAGCGAGCCCGCGACCCCGAGCTCGACGAGCATCGGCGCGGAGATCTCGCCGGTGAACGCGCCCTCCGGCTCCCAGTGGACGTTCTGCGCGTACGTCGTCAGGCCGGCCGCGACGCAGTCGGCGAGGCGCGTGTACGGCGGGCAGACGATCGCGTCGAGACCCGCGAGCGCCTCGGGATCAGGCCCGCCGAACATCTTCCAGTTGCCCGCGACGATCACGACGGAATCGCTGCCACGCCGGGCAGCTCCTTTCCCTCGAGCAGCTCGAGGCTCGCGCCGCCGCCGGTCGAGACCCACGAGACGCGGTCTGCGAGGCCGAGTTCATTGAGCGCGCGGACGGAGTCGGCGCCGCCGACGACCGAGAACGCGTCGGCATTCGAAGCGACCGCCTCGGCGACGGCCTTCGTCCCCTCGGCGAAGCGCGGCCACTCGAACACTCCCATCGGCCCATTCCAGAAGATCGTTCGCGCCGACGCAAGAGCCTCGGCAAAGGTCGCGCGTGTCTCGGGCCCGATGTCGAGGCCGAGCCAGCCGTCGGGGAGATCGTCGTAGCCGCAGACGCGAGACTCTGCGTCCGCCGCGAACTCGGAGGCGCCGACGACGTCGGTCGGCAGCTCGACCGGAAAATCGAGCGGGCTCCCGCCCCGCAGCTCCTCGGCCATCTTCCCGCCGATGAGCACCGTGTCGGCGCGGCCGCCGAGGTTGCGGAGAACGCCGAGCTTGTCCTCGACCTTCGCCCCGCCGGAGATGAGCACGAACGGCCGCTCGATCTCGCCGAGCAGTCGGCCGAGGTGCTTGAGCTCGTCGAGCAGGAGGAGCCCCGCGTAGGCCGGCAGCAGACGGGCGACCCCTTCGGTGGACGCGTGCGCGCGGTGGGCGGAGCCGAAAGCGTCGTTGACGTACAGGTCGGAGCCGTCGGCGAGCCGGCGCGCGTAGTCCTCGTCGTTGGCCGTCTCCCCCGCGTCGAAGCGCGTGTTCTCGAGCACGGTCACGCGGTCGTCGGGAAGCAGCTCGCGCAGCCGCGCCTCGACGGGAGCCATGCGGAACGCGGCGTCGTGACCCTTCGGACGGCCGAGATGCGAGCAGACGCGCACCTCCGCAGCGCCGGCCTCGAGCAGCAGCTCGAGCGTCGGCAGCGAGGCGCGAATACGAGTGTCGTCGGCGACGCGGCCGTCCTCGAGCGGCACATTCAAGTCCGAGCGGACGAGCACGACCTTCCCCGCGACGTCGGCGTCGCGCACCGACCGCGGTTGTCTCATTTGCAGGTTTGGCGCATTACGCCGTGACGGCCGCGGGCAGCGTCTGGCCGATCCTCGCCACGAGGTCGACGAGGCGGCAGCTGTAGCCCCACTCGTTGTCGTACCACGAGAAGACCTTCACGAGATTGCCGTTCACCATCGTGAGGTCGCTGTCGAAGATCGACGAGTACGAGGAGTGGACGATGTCGCTCGACACGATCGGCTCGTCGGTGTATTGGAGGATGCCCTCGAGGTCGCCGGTGTCGGCCTTCGAGCGGAAGAGCTCGTTGACTTCCTCGGTGGTCGTCTCCCTCCCGATTTGGACGGCGAGGTCGACGATCGAGCCGGTCGGGACGGGCGCGCGCATCGACATCCCGTCGACCTTGCCCTGCAGCTCGGGCATGACGACGCCGATCGCGCGGGCCGCGCCGGTGGAGGTCGGGACGAGGTTGAGTGCGGCCGCGCGGGCGCGGCGGAGGTCGGAGTGCGGGCCGTCCTGGAGCATCTGATCCTGCGTGTACGCGTGGATCGTCGTCATGAAGCCGCGCTCGATGCCGAAGGCCTCGTGGAGGAGCTTCGCGACCGGCGCGACGCAGTTCGTCGTGCACGACGCGTTCGAGACGATGTTGTGCTTCTCCGGGTCGTACTCGCGGTCGTTGACGCCGAGGACGACGGTGAGATCGGGGTCGGTCGCGGGTGCCGAGATGACGACCTTGCGCGCGCCGGCCTGCAGATGCTTCTCGGCGCCCTCGCGCTTCGTGAAGAAGCCGGTCGACTCGATGACGACGTCGACGCCGAGGTCGCCCCACGGGAGGTCGGCCGGGTCACGCTCGGAGAGAAGCTTGATCTCGTTTCCGCCGACGAAGATCGAGCCGTCACCGATCTCGACGGGGACGGAAAGCTGTCCGAGCACGGAGTCGTGCTTGAGGAGGTGGGCCATCGTCTTCGCGTCGCCGAGATCGTTCGCAGCGACGATCTCGAAGTCGCCGCCACGGTCGAGGTGCGCGCGTGTGAAGTTGCGGCCGATGCGGCCGAAACCGTTGATCCCGACCCTGATCTTCGCCATCGTTCGGTCCCCTTTGTCTCGCGTTGACTCCAAGGCGAGTCTAATAACGCGCAATGGCGGGCGGACCGGGAAGCTCCGAGGACGACCTTCCCGGCCCTTCACCCGCTCGAGAGCCGACGACAGACGGGGTCTGAATCTGCCGCCGGACGAGCAAGACCCGCCGCGGCGAGTATGTCACGCTCGTTGTCGCCGTAGAAGACGTGCAGCGGACCGCGATGGGGTCAGGCGCCGGAGAGGTCTTGCAGGCGGCGGAGCCTGCGATACGCGGCCGCTTTCGAGAGGCCGGGCTTGCACCGGCGCGCGAGCTCGGCGGTCGAGGCGGTGGGATGGCGCAGCCGGAGCAGGGCGATCTCGCGCAGGCCGTCGGGGAGCGCGTCGACGTCGAGGCGACGGAGCGCCTCGAGCTGGGCGTAGGCGGCGCGACTCGTGCGGACGAGGTTGGCGTGGTCGGCATTCGCGAGCCGGTTCGCGTCGCCGCGCGTCGCGGCTACGACGGACTGCTCCTCGAGCGCGAGCACGACGTCGACGGCTCCGGCCGCGACGAGCGTGTCAGCGATCGCCTCCGCCCCCTTCGCGTACACCGTCGCGTGCGTGTCCCGTTCCTGCACGTGGAGCTCGGCACCGAGTCGAGCCGCGAGCGTCGCGAGGAAGCGCGCGCCGTCGGCTTCCCCGGTGCGGATCTCGAGGTGCGGGTCGCGCGGCCCGCTGAGACTGCCGGCGCCGAGCAGCGCGCCGCGCAGGTAGGCGGCCGCGCAGCAGCGCCGTCCGACGACGCGGGCCGGCGGGTGGTCGAGGGGGCGATGCGAGCGACCAAGGATCCCGGCGCGATGGAGCGCGTCGTACGCCGCGTCCGAGCGCTCTACGTGGAGCTGGTACCGCGTCGCGTGATCGAAGGCGGAGCGGCTGTACGTGCGGATCTCGGACGTGACGTCCAGCGCGCGCAGAAGCGCGAACGCCCGGCGCGCGACGGTCGAGCTCGCGACGTCGAGGTGGACGTCGACGCTGCCGCGACCGCGGAGGTGGGCACGGCCGGCGACGTGGAAGAGGCCGGAGAGCTCGGCGAGCCGATCGCACTCGCGCTCGGGGGCGATCGCTGCGAGCTCCTCGCGGAGGTCGTCAGAGAGCACCGGGGTATCCCTCGAGCGCGAGCAGGCGGCGCTTGTGCTCGACGCCGGTGCTGCCGTACGAGCCGAGGCCGCTCGCACCGACGACCCGGTGGCACGGCACGAAGAGGCCGAGGCGATTACGCGCACAGAAGCTGCCGGCGGCGCGCGCGGCGTTCGGCGCGCCGGCGAGCGCGGCAAGCTCTCCGTACGTGACGACGTCGCCCGCCGGGACGTCTCGGAGCGCTCGCGCGCAACGCTCGAGAAACGGCGTCTCGTAGTCGAGGTCGACCGGCACGCCCTCGAGCGCGTTGCGATCGCCGTCGAAGTAGCGCCGGATGAGGGCGATCACTTCCGCGACAAAGCTGTCACGTTCCCCTGACGATTTCCGTGATACGCCTCGCCCTAGCCCCGGGAGGGAGGGGGTTTGGGATGGGACCAAAGAGGTGCCCGCGCGCGGCCAAGGCGAGTCGTGCCACACGACGAGCCCATCCGCGACGACCAGCTCGCCGGTCCCCCAGCCGTCGACCTCGTACGCCACCTGCGTCACCCCCACGACTGCGAATCCTAGAATCGTCGAATGAACGTAGGCTCGACGGAGTTCATCAACGAGCGGAGACGCCGACTTCGTCTTCGGCGGAGCGGAAACATGAACGTAGGCTCGACGGAGTTCATCAACGAGCGGAGACGCCGACTTCGTCGGCGGCGGAGCGGAAACTGAGCGCCCACGGAATCTTCCGCGTGCCCGATCCGGTGAACGAGCCGGTCAAGGGTTACGAGGCCGGCAGCCCCGAACGCGACGAGCTCAGCGGCCGCCTCGAGGAGATGACCGCCGAGCGCCTCGACATCCCGCTCGTCATAGGGGGCGAGGATGTCCGCACCGGCGACACGTTCGAAGCGGTCATGCCCCACCGGCGCGCGCACGTCCTCGCCGACGTCCACAAAGGCGCGGGCCCCGAGGTCGAGCGCGCGATCAAGGCCGCTGCGGACGCGTGGGAGGACTGGTCACGCACCCCGTGGCCGGACCGCGCCGCCGTCTTTCTCCGCGCGGCGGAGCTCCTCGCCGGGCCGTGGCGGCAGACGCTCAACGCCTCGACGATGCTCGGCCAGTCGAAGACCGCCCACCAGGCCGAGATCGACGCTGCGTGCGAGCTCATCGACTTCTTCCGCTTCAACGTCCAGTACATGACCCGCATCTACGAGGAGCAGCCGATCTCGTCGCCGGGCGTGTGGAACCGGCTCGAGTACCGCCCGCTCGAGGGCTACGTCTTCGCAGTCACGCCGTTCAACTTCACGTCGATCGCCGGCAACCTCCCCACCTCGGCCGCCCTCATGGGGAACACCGTCGTGTGGAAGCCCGCGTCGACAGCCGCCCTGAGCGCGCACTACCTCATGAAGCTGTTTGAGGAGGCCGGCCTGCCGCCGGGCGTGATCAACCTCGTCTACGGCTCCGGCGGCGCGGTCGGCGATCCCGCGCTCGCGAATGACAACCTCGCAGGCATCCACTTCACCGGCTCGACTCCTGTGTTCCAGGGGATGTGGAAGACGGTCGGCGAGAACATCGCCCGCTACCGCAACTACCCGCGCATCGTCGGCGAGACCGGCGGCAAGGACTTCATCGTCGCGCATCCGAGCGCCGACCCCGAGGCCGTCGCGACCGCGATCCTCCGCGGCGCCTTCGAGTACCAGGGACAGAAATGCTCCGCCGCCTCACGCGTCTACGCTCCCGCGAGCCTCTGGCCGCAGATTCGCGACCAGGTCGCCGACGAGGTCGAGTCGATGAAGATGGGAGACGTCGCCGACTTCGGGAATTTCGTCGGCGCCGTCATCGACGCCGGCTCGTTCGCGACGCAGAAGGAGGCGATCGAGGAGGCGAAGGCGTCCGGATCCGCGTCGATCGTCGCCGGCGGCGCGTACGACGACAGCGACGGCTGGTTCGTGCAGCCGACGGTGATCGAGACGACCGACCCGAAGTTCCGCACGATGCAGGAGGAGCTCTTCGGTCCCGTCGTCACCGCGTTCGTCTACGACGACTCCCGTTACGACGAGGCCCTCGACCTCGTCGACTCCGGCACCGCGTATGGGCTCACCGGCGCCGTCTTCGCGCGCGACATCGCCGCGGTCGAGCACACGCGCGACCGGCTCCGCTACGCGGCCGGAAACTTCTACGTCAACGACAAGCCGACAGGAGCCGTCGTCGGCCAGCAACCGTTCGGCGGCGCGCGCGCCTCGGGCACGAACGACAAGGCCGGCTCGATGTGGAACCTCATCCGCTGGGTCAGCCCGCGCGCGACCAAGGAGACGTTCGTCCCGCCGCGCGACTACCGCTACCCGTTCCTCGGCCCGGACGACGACGCCGGGCGCTAGCTCAGTGGTTCCGGAGCGTCTCGATCAGCTCCTCCTTCGTCATATGGGACGTCCCGTCGAGGCCGAGCTCCCGCGCCCGCGCGCGTAGCTCCTCCACCGTGCGGTCCTCGTAGTTTTCCGCGTGGCCGCCGCGCTCTCCGACGGCCGAGCGTCCCTCGCTCGCCGCGGCGTTCGCGATGCGAGCCGCCTTCTCCTTGCTGTCGCCTTCCTCCCGCAGCTTCTCGTAGAGCTCGGGATCCTTGATCGACGGGCCATGCTGCTTACGGGGCATGTCGTACTTCCTTCGTTTCGGAGGTGGTGCCCTAAACGGCCGGCTTTATGCGGCTGCGCGGCTGTTACGAGCCGACAGGCCCAGGCCCAAGAAGACCGCGGCGAACACGAGGAAGACCACTCCGATTCCCGAGGAGTCCCTCGTGAAATCGACGATCGCGACTATGAGAAACACAACGCCTGCGAGAGCGTTGCCCAGGGCTTGCCTCGACATGGTCTGACCATACCGCGAGTCAGCCGCGTCCTGCTTTGTGGAGCTGGGCGTAGACCTGCCGCGCGACCTTCGCGGGAACGCCCGGCACGCCTTCGAGCTCCTCGGGTGACGCGGCGAGCATCGCGTCGACTGAGCCGAAGTGGTTGAGGAGGGCACGCCGCCGCGCCGGGCCGACGCCTTCGAGCTCGTCGAACAGCGACGAGAAGCCGCGCGACTCGCGCCGCTGCCGGTGGAAGCCGACGGCGAAGCGGTGGGCTTCGTCCCTAACACGTTGCAAGAGCTGCAATCCTGGATCGTGGCGCGAGAGGATGACCGGACGAGCGTGGCCCGGTAGGAACACCTCCTCGTCGCGCTTCGCGAGAGCGATCACCGCGACGCGCGGCAGGTCGAACGCCTGCATCGCCGCGATCGCAGCCGCGAGCTGACCTTTGCCACCGTCGACGACGACGAGGTTCGGCGCGGCCGCGAACGACTCGTCGTACTCCTCTGCCATTCGTCCCGCCGCAAGCCGCGCGAAGCGCCGCGAGATCATCTCCGCCATCGCCGCGAAGTCGTCCATGCCGACCTGCTGCTTGATCCCGAACTTGCGGTAGTGCGCCTTCTTCGGGAGGCCGTCCTCGAACACGACCATCGAGCCGACGTTGTCCTGCCCCATCGCGGTCGAGATGTCGAAGCACTCGATGCGGAGCGGCAGCGCCTCGAGATTGAGCGTCTCGCGCAGCTGCTCGAGCGCCTCGACGCGCCGCAGCCGCCGCGCCTCGTTCTGCGCGACGTCGCTCGAGAGGACGTGCAGCGCGTTCTCGTCGGCGAGTCGCTGCAGCCGCGCCTTCTCGCCGCGTTCCGCCGCGCGGATCTCCACCCGCGCACCGCGCCGCTCGCCGAGCAGCTCCGCGAGCGCCGACAAGTCGCCGGCGGCGCGCGGCACGACGATCTGCGGCGGCACGCTCGGCGCGCTGCCGTAGTACTCGAGGCCGAACGACTCGAGCACGGTCGTCACGTCCTGCCCGCCGACGTTCTCGAGGTGGAACGAGTGCCGGTCGACCATCTTGCCGCCGCGCAGAGGAAAGATCTGGACGACGGCGCGGTCGCCCTCCGCGGCAAAACCGATCACGTCCACCGTCCCGACCGCCTGCCGCTCGACCGACTGCCGCTCGACGAGGTGCTGCACCGCGTGGAGGCGGTTGCGATACCGCGCCGCGTCCTCGAACCGCTCTTCCCCCGCCGCCGCCTGCATCTGCCGCTCGAGCTCGCGCTGGATCGGCTTCACGTCACCGGCGAGGAACTCGATGACCGCGTCGATGAGACCGCGGTAATCCTCCACCGAGACGTACGCGACGCACGGGGCGAGACAACGGTCGATATGGAAGTCGAGGCACGGGATGCCGCTGTGCCGGCCCGGCTTCGGCCCCTCGCACGGCCGGTAGCGGAACACGCGGTTGAGGACGTCGAGCGTCTCGCGGACTTTCTTCGCGTTTGCGTATGGCCCGAAGTACCAGACGCCCCGCCGGTGCCGCTCGCGCGTGAACATGACGCGCGGGTACTCGTCCTCCACCGTGATCGCGATGTACGGGAACGACTTGTCGTCGCGAAGCCGGACGTTGAACGGCGGCCGGTGGCGCTTGACGAGGTTCTGCTCGAGATGGAGCGCCTCCACTTCGCTGCCCGTGACGATGACCTCGATGTCGGCGACCCGGCCGGGTAGCGCGCGAATCTGCGCGCGGCCGTCCCCCGTCTTCTGGAAGTACTGGCGCACGCGCGGCCGCAGGGACTTCGCCTTGCCGACGTAGAGGACGCCGCCGCCCTCGTCGCGGAAGAGGTAGACGCCCGGCTTCGACGGGAGCTGCTTCAGCTGTTCCTCGACGCGCGTGGCCATTTCGGCCACCGTACCGGCTGGTTTGTTCGGACCCGGAAGCGGAGACGAGCGCTCATGGGTCACCGCGGGCGCATCGAGCAGATCTGGGGCGAGAGAGCCCCGTTCTCTCCGGAAGCGCCCTGGCCGGAGCGGGTGGACGAGTACCTCGTCGTGCCGGATGCCGAGGTCGAGCGCTGGGTGCAGTCGGCCTGCGTGCTGTGCTCGAACGGCTGCGCGCTCGACATCGCGGTGGCGGACGGTCGCATCGTCGGCGTGCGCGGCCGTGGCTCGGATCGGGTCAATCACGGCCGGCTCGGGCCGAAAGGCTTGTTCGGGTGGCAGGCGAACAACTCGGGCGATCGCCTGACCCAGCCGCTCGTCCGGCGCGACGGCCAGCTTCAAGCCGCGAGCTGGGACGACGCGATGACTGCGATCGTCGAACGTTCGCGCCACGTCCTGACGACGACCGGGCCGCTGGGACTCGGCTTCTACACGACCGGCCAACTCTTCCTCGAGGACTACTACACGCAGGCTCTCGTGGTTCGCGGGGGCATCGGCACGCCGCACCTCGACGGCAACACGCGGCTCTGCACGGCGACGGCGGCCTTCGCGCTCAAGGAGTCGTTCGGCGCCGACGGGCAGCCGGGGAGCATCGAGGACTTCGACCTTTGCGACACGTTGTTCATGGTCGGGCACAACGCGGGCGAGACGCACACGGTGCTCTGGGCGCGCATCCTCGATCGCCTCCACGGCCCGGACCGGCCGAAGCTCATCGTCGTCGACCCGCGGCAGACCGTGGCGGCGCGCGAGGCGGACATACACCTTCCGATTCGTAACGGGACGAACCTCGCCCTCCTAAACGCCATCGAGCACGAGCTGATCGAGCACGGCTGGATCGACGAGCAGTGGATCGGCGAGCACACCGTGGGGTTCGACAAGCTCAAGGAGGTCCTCGCCGAGCACCCGGTCGAGCGCGCCGCCGAGGTCTGCGGCGTCCCGGCCGACGACATCCGCGCCGCCGCGCAGCTGATCGGCCAGTCGAAGCGCCTCGTCTCGACCTGCCTCCAGGGCGTGTACCAGTCGAACCAGGCGACCGCCTCGGCCGTGCAGGTGAACAACATCCACCTCCTGCGCGGGATGATCGGCAAGCCCGGCTGCGCGCCGTTTCAGCTGAACGGGCAGCCCACCGCGCAGAACACTCGCGAGACGGGCGCGAACGGCGATCTCCCGGCCGCGCTCAACTGGCAGAACCCCTCGCACGTCGCGAGGCTCGCGGAGCACTGGAACCTCGACCCCCTCCAGATCCCCGCCTGGGGCCCGCCGACCCACGTGATGCAGATCTTTCGGTACGCCGAGGAGGGCGCGATCGAGTTCCTCTGGATCACCGGGACGAATCCCGCGGTCTCACTGCCGGAGCTTCACCGCATCCGCTCCATCCTCGAGCAGGAGCGGCTGTTCGTCGTCGTCTCGGATGCATTCCTGACGGAGACGGCGCAGCTGGCGGACGTCGTTCTCCCCGCCGCGATTTGGGGAGAAAAGACGGGCACGTTCACGAACCACGACCGCACCGTTCACCTCTCCGAACAGGCGGTCGACCCACCCGGCGACGCCCGCCCGGACATGGACATGTTCATCGACTTCGCGCGGCGACTCGACCTGCGCGACACGGACGGTGAGCCCCTCGTGAAGTGGTCGACGCCCGAGGAGTGCTTCGAGCACTTCCGCGCGCTGACCAAGGGACGTCCCGTCGACTACACCAACATCACGTACGACGGGCTACGCGGCGGCAGTGGAATCCAGTGGAAGGCGCCGCGGCTCTACACCGACGGGAACTTCCACACCGAGAGCGAGGAGACCCAGGACTACGGCCATGACCTCGAGACGGGCGCCGCGTTCCAGAAGCTCCATCACGCCGAGCTCCACGCCGAAGGGAAGGCGATCCTCAAGGCAGCGCACTTCCGGCCTGGGGCGGAGATGCCCGACGACGACTATCCGCTGCGGCTCTCGACCGGCCGCACCGTCTACCACTTCCACACCCGCACGAAGACCGCGCGGGCACCCGAGCTGCAGGCGGCTGCGCCCGAGCCGTGGGTCGAGCTCAGCCAACACGACGCTGAGGAGCTCGGAATCGGCGAAGGCGACCTCGTTTGCGTCGCCTCCCCGCGCGGCGAGGTGCGTGTCCCCGCCCGCATCAGCAACGTCGCCGAGGGCGTGGTCTTCATGCCGTTCCACTACGGCTACTGGGACGAGGACGCCGGGCACGAGCCGAACGGCCACGCGCGTGCCGCGAACGAGTTGACGATCACCGCCTGGGACCCGGTGTCGAAGCAGCCGCTCTTCAAGTCCGGGAAAGTCCGCGTGGAGAAGCTCGCCGAGGCACGCGGCGCCGCGCCGGCGCCCTTGACCACGGCCTCAGCGCCGGCCGAGGGAGCCTGATGGAGAAGCCGAAGCTCGCCCGCGCCCTCCGCCAGCTCGACGATGCGCTCGTCGACCTCGCCGACGAGTACCGCAAGGTGGGCGAGCGTCACGCGACCGAGCACGACGTCTTCCACCTGACCCACCAGCTCGCCGCGCAATGCAAGCTCCAGGCGGAGTCGCTGCAGCCCCACGCCGAGCGCTACGGAACGGAGCTTGACGACCCGGACGACGAGGGCTTCTGGGACAGCCTTCTCGCCCGCCTACGTCGGTTGAATGCCACGGCGGTCGGGCGGAGCTCGACGCCCGGACTGCTGCTCCTCGGCGACCTGCGGCGGCTGCATCTCGCAATCGAGGAGACGTCGATGCTCTGGATCGTGATCGGACAGGCCGCAAAGGCGGTTCGCGATCCCGAGCTGCTCGCCACGGTCGAGCGGTCGCAGGAGGAGATGACGAAGCAGCTGATGTGGGTGACGACCCGGATCAAGGAAGTGGCCCCGCAGGTGCTCGCCGCATGACGGAGACGCCTGCGGAAGAGAGCACGCGGCACGAGCTCGAGCGGCGCGTCGACCAAACCGTGCGGGTGGTCGTCCGGCCGATCGGGTCACCTGTCAGCGTCGGCTTCCTCGGCCTCGGCGCTGCGTCCTTCGTGCTTGCGGGCCTTCAATTCGGCTGGGTCGGACCGACGGAAGGGAAGAAGGTCGCGCTCGTCCTCATCGCGTTCGCCTTCGGGTCTCAGATCCTCGCCGGGATCCTCAGCTTCCTCGCGCGCGACGGCTTGACGGCGACCGCGATGACCGAGCTGGGGCTCGTCTGGCTCGTCGTCGGCCTGACGCTCTACACGTCGACGCCAGGGTCGCAGAGCCGCGCCCTCGGCTTGTTCCTCCTCTTCGCTGCAGCGTCGATGGCGATGACGGCGGCGACGATGTCGACGGCGAAGCTCGTGCCGGCGCTGATCTTCGCGATGGCGGCACTGCGCTTCCTCCTGACGGGCCTGTTCGAGCTCACGAGTGACACCGCGTGGGAACACGCGACCGCCGGCGTCGGGCTCGCCCTGACGCTGCTCGCGCTGTACGCCGCCTTCGCCGCGGAGCTCGAGGACACCTTGCACAAGTCGGTTCTCCCGCTCGGCCGGCGCGGCGACGCGAAGGAGGCCGTCACTCGCGACACGCTGTACGAGCAGGTGAAGGACGCCCACACGGAGCCGGGCGTCCGCTCGAAGCTCTAGATCGCTGCGGCGACGGGCTCCGGCGTCGCCTCGACCACGAGCCGGCCGTCCTGGTAGACGCGCTCGATCCGCGTCTCGAGGCTCGTGAAGTCGAGCGCGTCGCCCGCGACGACGACGAGGTCTGCGCGCTTGCCCGGCTCGAGCGTCCCGAGCTCCCGCTCGACGCCCATGAGCTCGGCGGCGGTCTTCGTCGTCGCGACGAGCACTTCGGTCGGGCTCATGCCGATGTCCTGCATGAGCTGAAGCTCCTCGAGGTTCGTGCCGTGCGGGACGACGCCCGCGTCGGTTCCCATTGCGATCTTCACGCCCGCGGCGGCAGCGCGGCGGATCGAGTCGCGGTGCGTCTCGACGACGTCGGTCGCCTTGAGGAGGACGTTGTCGGGAATCGGCACTCCCGCCTCCGCCGCGCGAATCACGCCGAGCGGAGCGACGAGCGTCGGCACGAGGTACGTCCCATGGTCGAGCATCATCTCGAGCGCCTCGTCGTCGATGTAGATGCCGTGCTCGATCGAGCGCACGCCCGCTCGCACGGCGTTCTTGATCCCGATCGCCGCCTGCGCGTGCGACATGACGAACAAGCCCGCGGCGCGCGCCTCCTCGCACATCATCTCGATCTCGTCGAGCGCGAAGCCACGCTGGTCAGGTGAGTCGGTCGGCGAGAGCACGCCGCCCGAGGTCGCGATCTTCATGACGTCGGCGCCGTTGCGGATGACCTCGCGCACCTTGCGCCGCGCGTCCTCGACGCCGTCGACGATCTGCGACGGCATGCCGGGATAGACGGGAAAGATGTCCGCCGTGCCGCCCGACGGCATCCAGCCGTCGCCGTGGCCCCCGGTCTGGCTCAGCATCGTGAGCGAGATCTGGAGACGCGGCCCGCGGACGATCCCTTCCTCCACTGCGCGCTTCACGCCGAGATCGGCGCCACCCGCGTCGCGCACCGAGGTGATTCCCACTCGGATCGTCGCGTCGAGGTTCTTGATCGCGTCGTAGAAGCGGTACGAGAACGGCGTCTGCTGGTGCTTCCAGATGTCGAGGTGCCCGAACATCACATGGACGTGCGTGTCGAAGAAGCCCGGCAGGAGCGTCGAGCCGGCGACGTCGATCTGCTCGTCGCCGTCGAGCCCGACGCCAACCTCGGCGATGAGCCCGTCCTCGATCGCGACGTCGGCCTCGGCGACCGGCGCGCCCGTGCCGTCGAAGACCTTCCCGCCCGTGAAGACTGTCCGCATGGAATCAGCCTATTGAGCCGCGAGTAGGATTTCCAGCATGGAGGGCCAGTACGTCGCGTACACGTTCTACCGCGTCGCCCCCGAGTGGCGGCGTCTCCCGCAGGAGATGCGCCAGGCGCACAAGGACGAGTTCGCGCAGGTGGTCGACGACTTCTCGCCGCGCTTCGAGCACCTGCGCACGTACTCGACGGCAGGCGTCCGGCCCGAGACGGACTTCTTCCTCTGGAAGATCACCGAGCGCTACGACGATCTCGGCGAGCTCGGGGCCGCGCTGAACGGGACGGAGCTCGCCGGCTGGCTCGAGACGCCGTACTCGTACCTCGCCACGACCAAGGCGTCGCAGTACACGAGCGCGCGCCGAGCGCGGAAGATCACGCCGCACGGTCTCCCCTACCTCGTCGTCTATCCGTTCATCAAGGTGCGCCCGTGGTATGCGCTGCCCGAAGAGGACCGCCAGCGCGCGATGAACGAGCACATCACGATCGGACGCGAGGAGTTCCCCGGGATCAAGAACCACACGACGTACTCGTTCGGCATCGACGACCAGGAGTTCATGACCGCGTTCGAGTGCGAGGAGCCGGCCGACTTCATGCACCTCATGCTCCGGCTGCGTGACAGCGAGGCGTCCGCGTATACGGAGCGCGACACGCCGATCTTCGTCGGGCGATTCGTCCCCGTGCGGGAGGCACTCGCTGCACTCGACGGCGCATCGGCACGCGTCGAGGCGTAAGCCGTGCGCCCCGCGCTCGCGCTCTTTCCGCTCGCGCTCGTCTTTGCCGGGTGCGGAGGTGTGGCGCCCGTCGCGACCCATGGCGGGCCTCACCGCGACTTCGTCAGCGTGCGCGCGATCCGCTCGCCGTCGGCGCACTACGACATGGACGAGAACCCCGCGAACCTCGCGAGCGCGGTCGTCACGCACGCGTTCGGCCAGTTGCCGGACTACATCGACGACGCGAAGTTCCGCCTGCTTCCGTACGAGATGTTCCGAAGCTTCCAGCCGGGGCGCTCCATGCTCCACACGATTCGCCTCGCGACGCCGCGCACGAGCCTCATCCTCGACACCGTCGTGTCCTCCGGGTTGACGGGAACGGAAGCGCGTCTCAACGCCCGCGCCTACGCGGTGAGCGTGAGCATCGATCGGAAAGTCGTGCCGGGGGTCGACCGCTACTGGGTCTACTACCGAAACAACGGCCCGCAGATCTGCCGCATCTACTTCCCCGGCGATCTCAGCTCGCTCAACATGGCCGTCCATTCGCTCGTGCTGCGCCCGCTTCTGCCGGGCCGCCACGAGATCAGGGTCGCGATCGTCCGCCGCTCGCCGGGCTCGGCGCCCGCGCGTCTCACGACGCGCTATGTCCTCGACGTCCTCGACCGCGGCCCCTCGAAGGCCGAACGCGAAAGCGCCCCGGAGGAAGACGGCCCGAAGCCACCGAGCAACACCCCGCTAACCTTCCTCAACGCGAACACGCGCCGCGACCGCTAGCCCGCCGGGCGCCGAATTGCCATCTACCCCTGCCTTGCCGCGCTGGTTCGGACCTCGAGCCAGCCTTACTGATCCCGCCGTCGCGGCCCTCATCGGTTGCATCTCGCCCGGAGCGCGATGGAGGGACCTGGGAGGGGCGTTCAACCTCAATATCCGGATAGACGCCGAGTCACCGGTAGTCCTTCGGGTTCATCGGCCCTGGGTCCGGCGTGGCCGCGTCGCGGGACTACGGCGCCTCCGGGAGCGGCTCGAAGGTAAGGGCGTCCGCGTCGCCCGGCCGATTCCGATCTATGGCCGGGACATCGTGAGAGTCGCCGGTCGCTGGGCCGAGCTCGAGGAGCTCGTCGGTCACGGGAAGCCGCACGCGGACGAGGATTCCTACGTTCGCCTATTCGAGGAGCTGGGCCGGGTCCACACCGCCCTCCGAGCATCCTGGGAGCCCCACCCGCCCGAGCCTCTGGACGACCACAAGACTTTCGGCCAACTCCGGTACTCGATCGGCTTAACCCGCCGTAGGCTCGGGCCTCGCAGCGAGCCTGTCGTACGGCGGTTGCGCACACTCGCCCGCGAGCTCGTCCACCTCCGTAAGGACGTCGAGCTCCCTTGCGCTCCTATCCATGGGGACTACAAGCTCGACAACGTCGGGGAACTGCCGGACGGCTCGTGGGTCACCTTCGACTTCGATTTCGCGAGGGTCAGGGAGCGAGTGTACGACGTCGCGGCGAGCCTGCACCACGTCGCGCCGGCCGGCAACTTGGTCGAACCTCAACGCCTGCTCGCCGCCTACGAACGCACCGCACCCGAAGCGTTGACTCGCGACGAGCACCGGTGGCTCCCCGGGGCTCTCGCCCTGATACCGCTGCACTGGGCGGCCACCGCCGGACTCGTGGGGGACGGGATCCGCGAGGCCGAGACCGCAATGACCGCCGCCGAGGCCTGGTGGTCGCGGCGGGCTGAGCTCGGGTCCTAGGCCTCGGCGGCCAGCCGCGCTACACTCGCGCCGCCGGCCGTTTCGACGAAAGGAGGGCCGCGTCATGTTCAGCGAATTCAGCGCAGTCGCCCTCCCGACCGGCCCGGCCGTCCGCTAGCGCTCCTGCGCGGGACGACGAGGGCTGTCTGCGCCCTCGTCATCCAGCGAAAGGATCGCCCTTTGCGTAGAGCACGCAAGCCCGGCCGTCCGGCGCAGGTTCGCCGCGTCACGGCACGGATCAACGAACAGATCGACGGCGACGTACGCCTTGTCGCCGAGGATGGAACCCAGCTCGGAGTGATGACCGCGAACGACGCGCGTGCGTACGCGTACGAGCGGAGCATCGACCTCGTCGAGGTCGCGGCGGGCTCGGACCCGCCGGTGTGTCGCGCCATGGACTACGGCAAGTGGCGTTACGAGGAGGAGCGCAAGCTGCGGCAGAGCCGCCGCAACCAGGTGCACGTCTCCCTCAAGGAGGTGCGTATGCGTCCGAAGATCGGGTCGCACGACTACGAGTGGAAGCGCGACCAGGCGCTCGACTTCCTCCAGGACGGGTCGAAGGTGAAGGCGGTCGTGCTCTTCCGCGGCCGTGAGCGCGAGCATCCGGAACGCGGCCGGGCGCTGATCGACCGTCTCGCCGCCGACATCGGCGAGATCGGGAAGCTCGAGGGGAACCCGGTCTTCGAGAGCCGGACGATGACGGCGGTGTTCGCGCCCCGATGAGCAGCCGTCATCTCCACAACCTGTCCGCGCTGCTCGATGACGATCTCGACGTCGAGCGGGCGCGGGACGAGTATCTCGCGCACCTCGACGCCGACGAGGGCCTGGCCGTCCTCTTGATCTCCGGCGAGGCGATCCTCGCTGCCGCGACCGAGAGGCGGCCGGTGGCGCACTGCGACCGGTGCGGGGCACGGCTCTCGCGGAAGCGGCACCGCTGTAGCCGCTGTGGGCTCCGGCATTAGCGTCAACCGGCGATCTCGGGCTCGGCCACCGCCTCGCGGCGCGCGAGCGACGCAACCACGAGCCCCACGACGATCGTCCCTGCGCCGACGAGCTGCAGCACCGACGGCGCCTCGCCGAGGATCGCCGCCGCGAACAAGACCGTGCACACCGGCTGGAACGTCAGTGAGACCGACGTCACGACCGCGGGCAGCCGCGGCAGCGAGATCGCGACGAGGATCCAGGCGAGGAACTGAGTCAGGAGCGCAAGGAGGACGAGCCAGCCGAGCGCCGCCGCGGACGGCGCGAAGTCGAGGTCGCCGATCACGAGGCCCGTAACGAGGCAGACGGCGGCGCACGAGAGCGTCGAGTCGAACAGCGGCCCGCCCGGTCCGACGACGCCGCGTTGCCCCCGCCGGAGCACGAGAAGAAAGCCGGTGTACGCCAATCCGGTGAGCAGGCCGTAGACCGTGCCGCGGCCGGGGTTCGCGCCGTATGCCCCGGTCTCCAGCAATCCCGAGACGAGCACGACGCCGACAGATACGACCGGGATGGAGACAAGGATCCAGCGATGCGGGCGCTGCGTCGCGAAGAAGAACGAGAGCGCACCGATGAGCACGACCTGCGTGTTGCTGAGCACGGTCGCGAGCCCCGCACCGACGAACTCGATCCCGTGATGCCAGAAGAGAAGGTCGGCGGCGAAGAACACGCCCGCCACCCACGCGTAGCCGCGCTCGCGGAGCGTCCGCCTCCCCCACCGCCGCTCCTCCCAGCGCATGAGCGCGAACAACGGGGGCAGCGCGAAGAGGCACCGGAAGAACGCGCCCGTCTCCGGGCTCGTGTGTGAGAGGCGAAAGAGGATCCCGGAGAACGCGAGCGCGAGCGCCCCGACGAAGACGGTCAGCTCCGGGCGGAGCGCCCTCACACGTAGCGGTGCTGCTCGCGCCAGGTGCGGAACATCGAGATCCCGCAGAGCGCGAGGATCGCAACGAACGCGAGCACCTGCATCCCGCGCGCGCCGCCGTACCAGTACGCGCCGACGTCAGCGACGGCGACAACCGCGGAGCCGTAGAACACGACCTGAGCGCGCTGCGGCCACATCGCGATCCCTCCGCGCTGCTCGCGCCACATGAGGAAGACGAAGAACGCGATCGCGAGGAAGACCGCGAGCCGGGCGTGGAGCACGAGCACCGCGCGCGTCGTCCAGAGCTGAAGGAAGACGATGACCGCTGCGACCGCCGCGATGATCAGGAGCCCGCGGACGGTCCCGTTCAGCCTCATCCGGTCATGTACGCCCGCACCGCGAGCGCTCCTGCCAGAAGCGCCGCGCCGGCGAACCACGCGAGCCGGCCGCGACGGTCCGCGGGCGCGTACATCCACGGCGACAGCACCGCAACGAGCGCAATACCGCCGTACAGGTAGTGGAGCTTGTCCATCGCCTGGTGCTGGCTCGAGAGGAGCAGCAGGCCGATCGCTGCCTGCCCGATGACGAGCGTCTGCGCAAGTGCGAGGGCGTGCGTGAGGTACCCGCGTGGCGCCGTCTTGCGGAAGTACGCCCAGCCTCCCGCAGCAGCTGCGACGAAGCATGTGGCGATCACCGCGAACGCGATCGCATGATGGACGCTCACCATCCCGCGGCACGTTAGCCGCCGAGTCGGGGTATTCCCGCACGTTCGGGCGGCGCTCGCCACGATGCCGCCGGCGAAGCGATTCCGGACACTTTCGACACAGACTTCTGGAAGGAGAGTGTGATGAACGCGAACAGACCAATCCTGCTCGCAACTGACGGTTCGCCCTCGGCTGCGGAGGCTCAACGCGAGGCCTTCGAGCTCGCGAAGTTGAGCGGCGCGCCGGTGGTCGTCGTCTCGGTCCCCCACCCGACGCTGCCGGCTATCGGGTACGGCGCGTTCGGCTCCGCGGAGTTCGTCTCGGAGCTCGCTCACGCCGAGCACGAGCGGGTCGAGGCGCTACTCGCCGCCGCGGCCGCCGCGGCGACCAAGGAGGGAATCGACTGCGTGACCGTTGAGGCCGAGGGCATGGTCGTCGACGAGATCTGTCGGATCGCCGCCGAGCACCGCGCGCAGCTCGTCGTCGTCGGCTCGCACGGCTGGGGAGCGGCGCGACGGTTCCTGTCGGGAAGCGTCTCGACCGGCCTTGTCCACTCGGCGCCGTGCCCGGTTCTTGTCGTGCGGCCGGCGGACGTTGCGCAGCAGCGGGCGGCTGCATGAGCGCGGTCGAGGCGCCGGCGAGCGGCGCAACTGACGTCATCCTCCGCGACGGCTCGACGCTGCGTCTGCGCGCGCCGGCGGCCGCAGACGGTCCGGCGCTGCTCGAGTTCTTCTCCGAGCTCTCCGAGCGCAGCCGCTATCTGCGCTTCCACGGCTTCCCCGCTCTCGGCCCGCACCTCGTCGAGCCGGTTCTCGACCCGGACTGGGACGAGCGCGGAACGCTCATCGGCTCGCTCGACGGCCGGCTCGTCGCGCTCGCGAACTGGGTCCGGCTGCGCGATCCGCGGGTCGCGGAGGTCGCGTTCACGGTCGACGACCGCTTCCAGCGGCGCGGCATCGGCACCCGCCTGCTCGAGCAACTCGCGGCCCGCGCGGCCGAGGCCGGCATCGAGGAGTTCGTCGCCGAGGTGCTCCACGACAACGCGGCGATGCTGTCCGTCTTCCGCAGCGCGGGCTTCGACGTCGCGCGCGTCGCCGACGGCGGCGAAGTCGAGGTCCGCTTCCCGATCGCGGCGACGGCGACGTACCGCGACCGAGTGGCCGCGCGAGACCACGTCGCCGTCCGCGCGTCGCTCGAGCCGTTCTTCCGGCCGAGCTCCGTCGCGGTCGTCGGCGCGTCGAGCCGCCGCGGCAACATCGGCGGCGAGCTCTTCCGCAACATCCTCGCCGCGGACTTCAGCGGCGCGGCGTACCCGGTGAACCGCAAGGGCGACTCCGTCGCCGGCGTGAAGGGCTACGCCGCGGTCGGGGAGATTCCCGGCGGGGTCGATCTGTGCGTCATCTGCCTCCCGGGCGACAAGGTGCTCGACGCGGCCGCCGAGGCGCTCGACGCGGGAGTGCGCGCGCTCGTCGTCATCTCCGCGGGCTTCGCGGAGATCGGCGGGGAAGGGATCGAGCGGCAGGAGAAGCTCCTCGCGCTCGTGCGCGAGCACGGCGCCCGTCTCGTCGGGCCGAACTGCCTCGGCATCGCCTCGTCCCCCGTACGCCTCAACGCGACGTTCGCGCCGCGCAACTTCCCGAGCGGCAACATCGCGTTCTCGTCCCAGAGCGGCGCTCTCGGCGTCGCGCTGCTCGAAGCGTCGGAGGCCGCCGGGCTCGGTGTCACCGCGTTCGCGTCGATCGGGAACAAGGCCGACGTCTCGTCGAACGACCTGCTCGAGTGGTGGGAGGACGACGACGCGACCGAGATGGTCGTCCTCTACCTCGAGTCGTTCGGGAACCCGCGCGCGTTCAACCGCATCGCGCAGCGGCTCGCGCGGCGTAAGCCGATCCTCGCGCTCAAGAGTGGCACCACGCGGGCCGGCAGCCGCGCGGCCGGGTCCCACACCGCTGCCCTCGCAGGCTCGGATGCGGCGGCCGACGCGTTGTTCCGCGACGCCGGCGTGATCCGGGCACGCACGCTCGACGAGCTGATCGACGTCGCCTCCTTGCTCTCCGCGCAGCCGGTGCCGCGCGGGCGCCGCGTCGCGGTGGTGACGAACGCAGGCGGTCTCGGGATTCTCGCCGCCGACGCATGCGAGGCCGCCGGCCTGGAGCTGCCGCCGCCGAGCGAGCAGACGAAGGCCGCGCTCGCCGACCTCATGCCGAGCGAGGGAAGCCTCGCCAACCCGATCGACATGCTCGGCGGCGCGAACGCCGACAGCTTCGAGCACGTCCTCCCGCCCGTCCTCGCCGACCCCGCCTTCGACGCAGTGATCGTCCTCTACGTCCCGACGGTAGGAGCGAACGAGGAGGAGGTCGGCGCCGCGATCAGCCGGGCTGCGGCGAGCGCGGACGGCAAGCCCGTGCTATGCGCCTTCCTCAGTGGGAAAGGCGCGCCGGCGGGCCTTCAGAGCGTCGAGAAAGTCCCATCTTTCGCCTATCCCGAGGCGGCGGCAAAGGCGCTCGGCCGCGCGGTCGAGCGGGGCGAGTGGCTGCGCCGCCCAGCTGGGTCGCTGCCGGAGCTCGATCGCGACCGCGCAGCGGCGGAGGATGTGCTTCGCGAGGCACTCGCCGCCGGCGATGACGCCTGGCTCGACGCAGCTCAGACCCGGCGTCTCCTCGAGGCGTACGGCGTCCCGCTCGTCGCCGAGCGCCTCGCCGCGACACCGGACGCAGCAGTCGAGGCGGCCTGCGAGGTCGGCTTCCCTGTCGTCCTCAAGACGGCGATCGCGGGCGCGCACAAGACCGAGCAGGGCGGCGTCGTCCTCGACCTCGGCGACGAGGACGCTGTGCGTGCTGCTGCGGAAAAGCTGGCCGGACCGGTGCTCGTGCAGCCGTTCGTCCGCGGAGGCGCCGAGCTTCTCGCCGGGGCCATCCAGGATCCCGTGTTCGGGCCGCTCGTCGCCTTCGGCCCGGGAGGCGTGTTCGCCGAGCTGATCGGCGAGGCGCAGTTCCGGCTCGCTCCGCTCACCGACGTCGACGCGCACGAGCTCGTTCGCTCGGGCAAGGCAGGACGGCTCGTCTCCGGCTTCCGCGGTGCCCCGCCCGCAGACGAGGCGGCGCTCGTCGATCTTCTCCTCCGCCTCTCTCTTCTCGCGGAGGAGCTGCCGGAGGTCGCGGAGCTCGATCTCAACCCGGTGCTCGCGCTGCCGGATCGCTGCGTCGCGGTCGACGCACGAATCCGTGTGGCACATCCCGTCCAGTCGCACCGCGCAAAGTCCTGGTAGGAACGTCAACGGCGCCCGTGAGGGCGCCGTTTGCAGTGGATGCGCCGGACGTGGAGCGTCCGTATGTGTGCCCAGAGATTCGCTCACTGGCGGTCGCCCCGCATCGGGGTTTCCTCGTACGTCCCGATCGGACCGCGGTAGGTACCGTCCAGGCCATGCACGCCTTCGGGGTTGGCAACGTCGTCGAGCGCCTCCGCGAGGCGGGCGGCGGCTACGAGATCGTTCACGAGTCCGACGGGATGGAGGTCGGGGTCTACGTCCTCTCCGCGCCCGAGCCGGACCGTCAGCAGCCGCACGCCGACGACGAGATCTACATCGGGCTCGAGGGAGCGGGAGTGCTCGAGGTGGGCGATGAGAGCGTGCCGATCGAGGTCGGGCAGGCCATCTTCGTCGAGGCCGGGATCGAGCATCGCTTCACCGCGTACGAGCAGCTTGCGGTGCTCGTGATCTTCGAGCGTGCGCGGGGCTAGCCTCGCTGCCGCGGCAGCCCTGCTTGTCCTCGCGGGGTGCGGAGGCGGCACGGCAGCGGCCCCGCACCACGTCCACCTGACGGCATTCGAGAAGAAGGGCAAAGCGCTCTTCATAAGCACCTGCGGCCGGTGCCACACGCTCGCCGACGCCGGCACCAGCGGCTTCGTCGGCCCGGCGCTCGACTCGCCGTGGTCGACTTCACGGGTGCAGGAGACGATCGCGGACGGCCCCGGCGGCATGCCTGCCGGCCTCGTAAGCGGTGAGGAAGCGGCCGAAGTCGCCGCGTACGTCGCCGCAGCTACGAGATAGCTAGCGCGCGCTGAGCCGCGCGAGCTCGTCCGCGAGCTCGGCGACCGTCCCGAAACCGTGGACGCCGCCGATCCGCAGCGGGCCGCCCTCCTCCAGATCGACGACGACCGACGGCCGGCCGCACAACCGCTCCGCCGCCTGATGACCGATGCGCACACTCTCGATGTCCTCGTAGTAGACGCGATGAACGCAGCCTCGGCGCCCGCGGTACGAGCCCTCGAAGCGAATGCTCTCCGGCTCGAGCTCGAGCTTGCCCGTCTCGACGTCGCACAACGGTTCGCTCCAGAGGACGGCGTAACTCGACATGTCCAAATGATCGCCGTGAGCGCCGCCGCCCACATCGGTAGCGACACACGGTCTGGCGTGCGGGAAAGCCGCTCTAAGCGGTTGGCTCGAGCAGGCCATGCTCGAGCGCGTACCGCACGAGCTCCGCGCGGGTCGACAGACGGAGCTTCTGCATCACATGCGCGCGATGCGTCTCGGCCGTGCGAACCGAGATGAAGAGGAGCTTCGCGATCTCCTGGTTCGTGTGACCAAGCGCGAGCATCCGAAGAACCTCCCGTTCCCGCTCCGACAGCGGGTCGGCCTCTGCTCGCGCTCGCGCCTCGGCCTCGGCCGCGGCGAGCCGCGCCCCGAGAGCCGGGTGCACGTAGCGTCCGCCGCCCGCGACCTCGTGCACCGCTTGCACGAGCTCGTCGTCGGCCGCCTCCTTGAGGAGGTAGCCGGTCGCGCCCGCCGAGAATGCTTGGCGCACGTAACTCGGGTCGTCCTGCATCGAGAGAACGAGGATTTTCGCGTCGGGCGCCGCCTCGAGAATCTCCGGCGCCGCCTCGAGGCCGCTCCTACCCGGCATGACGATGTCGAGGAGAACCACGTCGGGCTTGTGGAGCCGCGTGAGGCGGATCGCCTGCTCGGCGTCCCCGGCTTCGTCGTCCACGGAGACGCCGGGCTCCGCCTCGAGCAAGAGGCGCAGCCCCGAGCGCACGAGCGTATGGTCGTCGACGATGAGGACGCGGACGGACGTCGTCGCGACCGCTGCGCTCTTCGTTGGGCTCATGCCCACAGCCTGCCGCCGTGGCGCCACTCCAGCCTCCGCGCGAGCGCGTCAGGGCGGTACGTACTTCGCCGCAACGACTAGGCTGGCTTCGTGATCCGCGAAGGCGACCCCGCACCCGATTTCACGCTCGAGAGCGACGCCGGTGAGCAGGTCAGTCTCTCGGGCCTCCGCGGCAAGCCGGTCGTCCTCTACTTCTATCCGAAGGACGACACGCCGGGATGTACCGCGCAAGCATGCGGGATCCGCGACGCGTACGGCGAGTTCGAGCAGGCCGGCGCGGTCGTGCTCGGGGTCTCGCCGGACAACGTCGCGAAGCACGTCAAGTTCAAGGACAAGTACGACCTTCCGTTCACGCTCCTCGCCGATCCCGAGCACGAGCTCGCCGAGCGTTACGGCGTGTGGGGCGAGAAGAAGTTCATGGGCAAGTCGTACATGGGCGTCAGCCGCACGACGTTCGTGATCGGCGCCGACGGTGCCGTCGTCAAGGTGATGGAGGACGTCAAGCCGGCGACGCATGCCGACGACGTCCTCGCCGCACTCTCAGCGACTCCGGCCTAGCCACCGGCGCCTACTTTTGAGACGCTAACGGCGATGCTCGCCTGGCTCCTCTCCCTGTTCGGTCTTCGCTCGCGCCGGACGGACGACGGCCCGATCGACGAGAAGGCGGCGTACGCGAACAGTTACGGCGACCGTACCGGCGAGATCATCACCGTCGAGCCGATTCCCGAGCCGGAGCCCGAACCGAGCCCGAGGGCCGATCTGACCGGCGAGGTCCTCCGCCGTGCGTTCGAGCAGAAGCTCGAGGCGCGCAAGAAGCTCACGACGTAAGTGCGGATGAGAGGACTTGAACCTCCACGAGCCGAAGCCCACACGGACCTGAACCGTGCGCGTCTACCAATTCCGCCACATCCGCGCGGACGGTCAGTCTAGCCGCCGGGATCGCGGAGGACGACCCTCCAAATCGCGCGTACCATGGCGCGTCTGCAGCGTCCCGGCCTCCTCATCCTCGCTCTTGTCACTGCCCTCGGGCTCGCGGCGGCCACCGGCTCGGCGGCCCCGTCGCGGCCCGACGGGCGCCTCGTCGAGGTCGTCGTCACCCTTCCTCGCGCCCCGCTCACGGTCGCGGCCGCCCGGAACGCGCGCCTCGGGGCCGCCGTCACGCGCGGGCACTCGGTCGACGTTCGCGCCGGTGCCGCCGTCTCGTATCTCCGCACGCTCTCGGCCTCGCAGGCGCAGTTCACGGCCCGCCTCGCGACCGACGTGCCAGAAGCGCGCGTCAACTGGCACTACGGCGTGGCGCTCGACGGCGTGTCGGTCGTTGTCCCGGCGTCGCAACTCTCCCGCCTGAAGGCGATCCCCGGCGCGACCGTCTGGCCGACGGCGACGTACCACTCCCTCGGCAGCCCGTCGCCCACCGCCGTCCAGACCGGCGCGGACAACCGCCCGCCCCAGCTCCTCGGCGCGATCGATGTCTGGGGCCCGGAGCTCGCGAACGCCGGGCAGGGAGTGAAGATCGGGATCATCGACGACGGGATCCTGCAGACCCACCCGTACTTCGATCCCACGGGCTTCTCCTATCCGGCCGGCTACCCGCTCGGAAACACGGACTACACGACGCCGAAGGTGATCGTCGCGCGGGCGTTCGCGCCGCCGTCGACGACGTGGAAGTACGCGGACACGCCGTTCGATCCGCAGTACTCCGACCACGGGACGCACGTTGCAGGGATCGCCGCGGGCAACTACGACACGCCGAGCATCCCGGCATACGGGCACATCTCGGGCATCGCGCCGAAGGCGTACCTCGGCAACTACAAGGCGCTCACCGTTCCGACCTTCGACTTCGGGCTCGACGGGAACTCGCCGGAGATCGCAAAGGCGATCGACCAGGCCGTCGCCGACGGGATGAACGTCATCAATCTCTCGATCGGGGAGCCGGAGGTGGCGCCGAAGCGCGACCTCGTCGTGCAGGCGCTCGACAATGCCGCAGACGCGGGCGTCGTCTCCGTCGTCGCGGCAGGGAACGATTACCAGGCCGCGGGGCTCGGCTCGATCGGGTCGCCGGCGAACGCGCCGCGAGCGATCACAGTCGCGGCCGCGACCGGGGGCAACTTCAACGGGCCTGCCGACGTCATCACGGGATACTCCGCCGGCGGGCCTGCTCCGATCTCGTTCCGCCCGAAGCCGGATGTTGCGGCCCCGGGCGTCTCGGTCCTCTCTTCGATCCCCGGCGGCTGGCAGCCCTGGGACGGCACGAGCATGGCGTCGCCGGAGGTGGCCGGCGCGGCGGCGCTTCTCATGCAGAGCCATCCGACGTGGACGGTTAGACAGGTGAAGTCGGCGCTCATGTCGACCGGAGTGCCCGCGACGATCGGGGGGCACGAGGCGTCCACCCTCCGCGAGGGTGGCGGCCGCATCTACATCCCGACCGCAAACAACCCACTTCTCTTCACGCGCCCGAGCACGCTCGGCTGGGGCCTCGTGCGGCGCGGCTTCACGACGACCACCGAACTGCGGACGAAGGACGCGGGAGGCGGCGCGGCGCCGTGGACGGTCTCGATCGCGCCGCAGTCGATGCCCGCCGGCGCGACCCTCGAGTCGCTCTCGCCCACGCTCATCGCCGGCGAGCCGCTCTTGCTCCGGCTCACGATCTCCGCGGACGCGAGCGCAGGCGACGCCACCGGCTTCGTCGTTCTCGCACGTGACAGCGACGTGCGCCGTGTCCCGTTCTGGTTCCACGTCGAGATCCCAAAGCTCCAGCTCGATCCGCACCAGTCGCTCTATCGCCCCGGCATCTACCACGGCGACACCACGGGCGGTCCGAAGCGCGTGTCGACGTACCGCTACCCCGAGCGCGGCGAAGCGCCGGGTGTGCCGACGAGCCTCGCCGGTCCCGAGCAGGTCTTCCGCTTCCGGCTGCGGAAGGCGGTCGCGAACTTCGGCATCGTGATCCGCCACGTCGGCGCAGGAGCCCGGGTCTCGCCACGCCTCGTGCGGAACGACGACGAGAACCAGCTCGACGGCTACACCGGCTTGCCCGCGACGCTCAACCCGTATGGCAACTACGGCAACCCGGCGCCCGTGGTCGGTGCCGTCCTCCCCGGGCTCGGCATCTACGACTTCGTCTTCGACACGCCCACGGGAAAGCGCCCGGGAGCGTTCCGGTTCCGCTTCTGGGTCGACGACACCACGCCGCCTACGGTCACGCTGCTGACGCGAAAGGTCGCGAAGGGCGATCCGATCCGCCTCGCGCTGCACGACGCCGGGGCCGGTGTCGATCCGGGCTCGATCGTCGTCAAGTACCACGGCGTCGAGGTGCCCGCCTTGTACAAGCACGGGAAACTCTTCGTCTCGACGGTCGCTGTCGCCCGCGGGCGCTTCCGGCTCATCGTCAGCGCGGCCGACTACCAGGAGCTGAAGAACATGGAAGACGTCGTCGGCCCCGCGCTTCCGAACACCCGTGTCTTCAGCGCGCTCGTGACGGTCAGCTAGTCGAGCTCTCTAGCGGTCGTCGATCGTCGGGAGGTTCGCGAGGTCGCGCTCGACGCTCGCGGCAAACTCGTCCGCCTCGTTCTCGACGAGGTGGAGCGGGGACTTCGCCCTCCGCTTGGCACGTTCACGACGCCGGCGGGAATCACCACCGAAACGCTCCTCCAGCTGCGGCCACTCCGCCCCTGCGACGAGGACGACCGCTGCGGCGAGCAAGGCGAGATACAGCCAGCTCACGGGGCTGAGTCTAGCGGCGGGCTGCCGGCTCGGCGTCAAGCGCGTCGAGCTTCCCGCGGAGATATGCGAGGTACGGCTCCGCGTCGAGCGTACCGCCGATGGAACGCTCGAGCAGCTCCGGAGGCTCGAACGTCTGGCCCCAGTGATGCACGGTCTCGCCAAGCCACACGCGCAGCTGGTCGAACTCGCCGGCCTCGAACTGTGCGTCGAGATCGCCGAGCTCTGCGAGCGCGCGCTCCCACAGCTGGATGGAGATGACGTTCCCGAGCGCGTACGTCGGGAAGTAGCCGAAGCTTGCGCCCGTCCAGTGCACGTCCTGGAGGACACCCTCGACGACGTTCTTCGGCTCGACACCGAGGTAGTCGCGCACCTTCCCGGCGAACGCTTCCGGCAGGTCGGCCGTCGTGACGGTGCCCGCGAGCAGCTTCCGCTCGAGCTCGAAGCGGAGGATGATATGGAGCGAGTACGTCACCTCGTCGGCTTCGACCCGGATCGTGCTCGGCGTGACCTTGTTCAGCGCGCGGTGGAACTCCTCGACCGGGACGCCGTCGAGCGGCCCCGGGAAGAGCTCCTGCAAGCGCGGGTAGAAGTACCGCCAGGTCGACAGGCTCCGCCCGACGACGTTCTCGTACAACCGGCTCTGCGACTCGTGGAACGCGGACGATGCGCCGGTCGCGAGCGGCGTGCGGAAGTACGCCGGGTCGATTTGGCGCTCGTAGATGCCGTGCCCGAACTCGTGGAGGCAGGAGAGAACGCCAGTGATGTTGTCGGGGAAGAGCCGCGTCGTCAGGCGAATGTCGTTGTGCGCGAGCGAGACGGCGAACGGGTGCACGGTGTCGTCGAGTCGCCACGCGTCGTCGGTCATCCCCCACGCTTTGAGCATCTCGAGCGAGAACGCGCGCTGGCGGTCGACGGGGTAGTCGCCGAAGAGGCACGAATCGTCGACCGGCTCGCCGAGGCTCTCGATCATCTCGACGAGGCCGTCGCGCAAGCGGTCGAAGACGACCTCGACTTCCGCAGTCTTCATCCCCGGCTCGTGGTCGTCGAGAAGCGGGTCGTATGGATCGTCGTACGGCTCGTGGCAGGAGACGTACTCGCGCGTGAGCTCGATCATCCGCTCGAGCTTCGGCCGGAAGATCTCGTAGTCGCACGCCTCGCGCGCCTTGAGCCACGCCTGATAGCCGATCGAGCCGGCGCGCGTCATCTCGGCGCGCAGCTCGGCCGGGACGCGGCGGTTCTTCTCGTACTGGCGGCGCGTCACCCGGATGACGCTCGCCTCGAACGACTCGCGGTCATGCTCGGCTTCGAAGCCGCGGAGCTGTTCGAGCAGCTCGCCCAGCTCCGGTGCGGACGAGAGCTCGTGCGCGATCCCCGCGAGCGTGCCCTGAGCTTCGGCGCGCGCCGCCGCACCTTCGGGGGGCATCTTCGTCTCCTCGTCCCAGCCGAGCAGAGCCTGGGCGCGATAGATGTCAAACGCCGCGCCGAGGCGCTCGAGAAGCTGGTCGAATGGCTTGGCCGCAGAGCTGATAGCCGGGAAGGCTAGCGCGTCGCGTCCCGGAACGCATCGTCCACTGTGAACCAGGTCGCGCGACCGAGTGCCAAGAGTGCGCCGTCGCGGAAGAGCGCGGTGCCGGCGTCACGCTTCCGCCCATCGACGTCGCCGAGCGGCCAGCCGATGACGACGCACTCGTCGCCCGCGCGCGGCGCGGAGTCGACCCGCGCGGTCAGGCGCCCGAGGACGCTGAGACCGCGGCTTCCGTCCGGCTGGACGGCCCACCCGCCGGGGCAGTCGAGTGCGGCCCACGCGAACCGCTCGGATGCGAACTCGGTCGCCACGACCCACGGCGCCGCGAGGCGCCCGTCCCCGAGCGGAGCCGGGCGGAGCCGCAGCCCGTCGGCCTTCGGCCCGCACACGAAGCAACCGGGGAACGGGTGGTCCGGGTCGTCCCCGCGGGCGTCCGAGAGCCGCTTCGCCTCGGCAAAGTCGGCCGCCTGCGGAGCCTCGAGGTCGAGGGCGGCAGGCCGTGCCTCGGCAACGAGCACGCCGTTATGCAGCGCGCGCACCGACTCGCCGTCCCGTTGGAGGGTCATCTCGATGTCGAGCGGTGGCGGCTTCCGCAGCGTCACCTCGACGACGTCGGCATCGACCAGCTCGGCAAGCGTCCCGCACGTGTACCCGCCGTTCGCCGAGGCCTCCGGCCCGCGAAAGCGCCGCGGAATCACGATCGGCGCAGTCATCGTGGCGCTCCTGGCTCGTCGCTGGGGAGCGAGCCAAGCGAGCGAGCCGAGGACAGTACGCCTGGTACGGCCGAGGTGAGCGAGCGCAGGATCGCGCTGCCAGCGGCGAGAGCGCCTCGGCGGAGGCCGGCTCCGCCGGCCGGGAGCGGAGGCGCGGCCAGGAGCGTCACGAAGCTCCCCGGGTTGGACTCGAACCAACAACCCTTCGGTTAACAGCCGAATGCTCTGCCAATTGAGCTACCGGGGATTGGCGGCGGCCATTGTAGCCCGGCTCATCCGAGAGTCGGGATCTCGACCTGGAGCTTCATGAGCTCCTCTTGGAGCTCGCGCGTCCGTTCGCCCTCTGAGCTTGCGAGCTCGCGCCGGATCCCGCGCGCGCGCAACCGCAGGAGGAGCTGCCGGGCGGTCTCCTCGGTGATGCTCTCGGTGTCGGCGATCGCGTACAGCTCTTCGAGAAGCGAGGTCAGCTCCTCGTCGGCGCCCTCCTCCGCCAGGAGGTGCGCGCGTGCGCGACGGTGCAGCGCGTCGTCGAAGAGCTCCGGCGGAATCTCCTCGAGCTCCGAGCGGAGCGTCTCGTGCGCGGCGACTCCGGCAAGAGCGCTCCGCTCGAGGCGGAGGCCGGCGTCGAGCACGCGTGGCGAGACGACACCGGCCGTGCGTGCGCTGCCGCGCGCCGGTGCGAGCCCCGCCTGCGTCTCCGGCGGCAGGTCGAGGAGGTCGGCTGCGAGGCGAACCGCGTCGTGCTGCTCAGGTGAGTCGGGCAACGAGGTGAGGAACGCGCGGATCGCCCCGAACGCCGCCTGAGGGTCGCTCGCGCGGGCGTACTCGAGCCGAACGCGGTGGCGGGGATAGCTCTCCGGCGAACGGACACGCTCCTCGAACGCGGCGGGATCGTCGGCCGGATCTGTCCCGGGCTGCAGCGACACGACGCGGACGATGAACTCGTCGCGCACGGCGAGCTCCATCCCGCGCAGCGTCGCTTCCTGGCCTGCTGCGTCCGCGTCGAAACAGAGGTAGAGGTTCTTCGTCAGCCGCTTGAGCTCCCGGAGGTGCCCCTCGGTCAGTGCCGTGCCCATCGCGGCGACCGTCGGGAGAAACCCGGCCTGCCGCAACGCGATGACGTCGGTGTTCCCCTCGACGATGACGGCGCGGTCATCCTTCGCGATCGCCTGCCGCGCGAGATCGAGGCCGTAGAGGATGTCGCCCTTGCGGAAGAGCTCGCCCTCCGGCGAGTTGATGTACTTCGCCTGCATCGGGTCGTCCTCGTGGAGCTTGCGCGCCTGGAAGCCGCGCACACGCCCGCGCGCGTCGGCGAGCGGGAAGACGATGCGGCGCTGGAAGTAGTCGTTGCCGCGGCGGTTCGCGAGGCCGACCGCGAGGAGCTCCTCCTGCGAGTAGCCCTCCTGCCGCGCGCGTCCGTTGAGCTGGCCGCCCCCGGGGGCGTAGCCGATCCGGAACTCGCGGCAGATCTCCTCGCCGAGCCCGCGTGAGGCGAGGTACTCGCGCGCCGGCGCGCCGCTCTCGGAGTCCCACAGCACGAGTCCGTAGAAATTCGCGGCGCGCTCGAGCAGCGCGCGCAGCCGCTCGTCGCGCGCCCGCTTCCGGTCGTGCTCGGGGGAGCTTTCCTCGTACTCGAGCTCGACGCCGAACCGCCGCGCGAGCAGCTCGATCGCTTCGACGAAGTCGATGTTGTCGCGCTTCATGACGAACGTGATCGCGTCGCCGCCCTCGCCGCAGCCGAAGCACTTGAACGTGCCGCGAGCAGGCGACACGGTGAAACTCGGCGTGCGCTCGTCATGGAACGGACAGAGCCCCGAGTATCCGCTGCCCACCTTGCGGAGCCGCACCGTGTCCTCGACGAGCGGGACGATCTCCATCGTCCTCTTGACGCGCTCGACCGACTCGTCCTTGATCCGCGCCACGGCTACCCGAGCTCCGCGACGTAGGTGAGCGCGAAGCGGTCGGTCATTCCCGCAAGGTAGTCGGTCGCGTCCTCGATCGACATGCCGCGCTCGTCGACGAGCTCCTCGAAGATCCGGCGCACGGTGGCCCGCGCCGGCGCGTGATCCTGTTGGAGGTAGACGCGCTCGAACATGAAGCTCCGCAGCTCGAGCATCGCCTCGCCGATCGCGTCGCTCTGGACGATGTCGCCGGCGACAGCCGACGTCTCGACGAGATCGTGGACGAGCGCGTCAATCCGCCGCGAGCCGTTGTCGCCGAGGAGCGCGATCGGCCCGGCGGGCAGGTCGGTGGACTCGAGGAGCCCGGCCCGGAGCGCGTCGTCGATGTCGTGGTTGATGTACGCGAAGCGGTCGACGAGCCGGACGATCCGCCCCTCCAGCGTCTCGGGCTCAACGGGACCTGTGTGCTTGAGAATCCCGTCCCGCGTCTCCCATGTGAGGTTGAGCCCGCGGCCGTCGCGCTCCAGCGCTTCGACCACGCGGAGCGAGTGCTCGTTGTGCCGGAAGCCCGTGGCGCCGCGCTCGCGCAGGATCTCGTCGAGCGCCTGCTCGCCGGCGTGACCGAACGGTGGATGGCCGAGGTCGTGGCCGACCGCGATCGCCTCCGTGAGGTCCTCGTTCAGCCGAAGGCCGCGCGCGACGCCGCGGGCGATGCCCGCCGCCTCCAGCGTGTGCGTGAGGCGGGTGCGGAAGTGGTCGCCTTCGGGATCGACGAACACCTGCGTCTTGAACCGCAGCCGCCGGAAAGCCTTCGAGTGGACGATGCGGTCGCGGTCGCGCTGAAACGGCGTCCGGATGCGGCATTCCTCCTCGGCCTTCTCGCGCCCGCGGGTCTCGTACGAGCGCACCGCAAGTGGCGAGAGCCAGCGCTCCTCGTTCTCGCGGACCGCCTCCGCGAAGCCGTCTGCGACCGTTCCGGCGATTTCCGGCATCCTGAGCCAATCTAGCCCCTCGGTCTGCCGTCGCACAGTGACGATTCGGGCCGCGGTGGCGTATCTTTCGGCGATGCGGTACCTCGCAGTGATCGCGCTGATCTCGCTGCTCGTCGGCTGCGGCGCGGCCAACACGACCTTCCGCCTCGACGACTCCGTCTTTATCGGTAACTCGAGCGGACTCCCGCGCGGAGGGCTCGTGCGCATCAACCCGAATTCCGTCCGCTCGTTCTCCCCGATCATCGCGAACGAGACGGGCCAGCGGCTCGTCATCACGGATGTCCAGGTCGTGGGCCCATCAGATCCGCTCATGCACCAGGTGTACGCGCGGTTCCACCGCTGGAACCCGCCGACGTGCGAGGGGCCCCACAGCGGGCTGGGGTGCGGCATGTATGCCATCCCGCGGAGCGCCTTCACCGCCCCGCCGTTCACGGTCGGGCCGCATCAGGAGGTGAGCGTCGGGCTCAAGCTCCGTTTTGGCTCGTGTAGCGAGCTCGCCTCGGGGGACGCTGTCCCGATCTCCGGCGTGCGGATCACGTACCGCCAGCCGGACGGGAAGACGGAGACGAACACCGTGTCGCTCGGAGCCGGTGAGATCCACCTCCACGTGCCGACGGCGGCGAACTGCTTCGACCCGCACAGCTCGATCTCGGTGACCAGCCCTTCGGGATACCGGTCGTCGAGCGAGCACGCCCTCCCGAGCGCAGGCGACGTCTGCCAGCTACAAAACGGCCAGTTCAAGTTCGACAGCCGCAAGTTGCGGATCGACGGGCCGAGCCGCTGGGAACGCGTAACTGTCCGCATCGATCATTTTCACGGCGCCACGGGCACGTACACCAACGGGACGGTCGGGGTCGTGGCGGCAGGGAAGAAGATCTCCAGGTGGCACCCCGTCGCGGTGAAGGTGACGACGGTCAACGATCAAGAAGTCATTGCCGAATTCCAAGCGGGCCGCGGCCATACGGACACGGCGGGCGGCACGATCCGCTGCCGCGTCACAGTCAGATGATGATCGGCACGGTGCCGCCGTCGGCGCTCCACGCGGCGCCGGTCACGTAGCTCGCGCGCCGCGAGCAGAGGAACGCGATCACGGCCGCGATCTCCTCCGGCTCAGCGAGTCGTCCGAGGGGCCGGCCGGCGGCGACCTTCGCGAGCACCTCGTCCCGCTCGCCCTGCTGGTCGGCAAGTCCACCCTCGCCGAGCCACGCCTGCGTCGCGGTCGGTCCGGGCGTGACGGCGTTGCAGCGGATCCCGTCCTTCGCGTAGAGGTCCGCGACGAGGCGCGAGAAGGACAGCAGGGCCGCCTTCATCACCGAGTAGTCCGGCATTCCGGTGGACGGACGCTTCGCGGCGGTCGAGGAGACGTTGACGATCGTCCCGGATCCGCGCTCGCGCATCCCGGGCAGCGCGGCGCGCGTCGCGCGGATCGCGCTCATGAGGTTGATCTCGAACGACGCCTGCCATTGCTCATCGGTGACGTCCTCGAGCTTGCGGATCTCCGTGCCGCCGACATTGTTCACGAGGACATCGATGCGACCGTGCCGCTCGATGGTCTCCGCGACGACGCGCTCGGGCTCGCCGGCAACCGCGAGATCGGCGCGGATGTCACCGCCGCTGCGCCCCGTGGTGACGACGGTTGCGCCCTCGGCACGGAGCAGCTCGGCGGTGGCGAGCCCGATCCCGCCGGTCGAGCCTGTGACGAGGCAAACGCCGTCTGAGAGGCCGAGATCCACGGCTGGCTAGCGTAGTCGAGTGACCGAGCTCTTCCTCGTACGACACGGCGAGACCGACTGGAACGCCGCGGGCCGCCTGCAAGGCCACACGGACCGGCCGCTGTCCAACTACGGCCGGGAACAGGCGCGGCGGCTAGCCGAGGAGATCGCCGGCGAGCAGTTCGACGCGATCTACGCGAGCGACCTCCTTCGCGCACGCGAGACCGCCGAGATCGTCGGCGCCCGCCTCGATCTCCCGGTCGCCCTCGATCCCGACCTGCGCGAGAAGGACTGGGGCAATTGGGAAGGCCTCACCTCGACCGAACGCGTCGGCGTAGAGCTCGTCGGCGAGTCGACGGAACGCCACCAACAGCGAATGCTCGCCGCCCTCGGCCGCATCGCCGCAAAGCACCCAGACGGCCGCGTCCTCGTAGTCACGCACGGCGGCTCGATGCGCCGAGTCCAGACCGAAGCGCTCGGCTTCGCGCTTCCGGTCGTCGACAATTGCGAGGTGTGGGCGTGCGTGTGGAGGGACGGTGGGATCGTCCCAGTAGACTGAGCCGCCCGTGGAGGACTACACGAGCAAGTACAAGGGCGAGCAGGTCGAGGTCGCGCTCTTCGGCGGCGAGTACCAGGAGGGAGTGCTCACCGCGTACTGCTACGTCGACGAGGTCGCGCACATCGAGTTGAACGGGCACATCCTCGTTCCGCTCCAGAACATCGCGTCGCTTCATTGCTCCAGCCGCTGCGACACGCCGCAGAACGACGACTGGCCCCCGCGCGGTCTGCTCGACGACGGGCAGGACGACGGCGGGGATCGCCCCGAATAACGCGGGCCGCGTGCTCGTCGCCCTCCGGAACCTTCTCAAGATCTGGCTGCTCGTTCTCGCGCTCGCCGGCGTCATGGCGCTCCTCGGCTGGGCGCTCGGCGGGTTGCGCCTCCTCTCCATCTTCGTGTTCGCTGCGCTCCTCGTCGTGCTCGGTGCGTGGTTGATGTTCGATCGCGTCGCGCTCGGGATGATCCGTGCGCGCGAAGTCCCTGTCGGTGAGGCGCCCCTCCTCCACTCCACGCTCGAGCGACTGGCGGCGCGAGCAGGCATCGCCAAGCCGCGGCTGTACGTCATCCGCGACGGCATCCCGCTCACCGCGGCCGCCGGTCGCGGAAGGCACAGCGCGGCGGTCGCGTTGAGCGCTTCGTGCGTCGCCGCCTGCCCGCCGGCGGAGCTCGAGGGCCTTCTCGCCCACGAAGTTGCGCATATCC
>JAWVDC010000100.1:0-9576 GCA_033857715.1 Gaiellaceae bacterium
GATGCTCGTCCTCGCGCGGCAGCCGCGCGCGCGGCGTCGCGCGATCCCGGTGCGGCGGCAGGCCGCCGCACCGGCCGTTCGCAGCAGTTAGGCGGTCGTTAGAGCGTCGTTGGCGCCGTCGTGGAGCATGCCGAGCATGACACCTCGTCGGCGCATCACCGTCAACGTTTCAGGCGCTCTCTTGGGCGCGGGCTTCGTGATCTTCTGCGCGCTCGCACTCGGGACTGGCAACGCGACTGCACAGGACGCAACCACGGGCTGTTACGGCCCGACCGGCTGGTTGGGCCCAACTAGCCCATCTGGCCCGACGGGCTACTACACCGGCGGCGACTACTGGGATGGCGGCTCCTATCACGGCTCCTATCACCCACCGTATTACGGCTCGTACGCCCCGACCGACTCGTACGGCCCGACCGGCAACTACGGCCCGAGCGGCTGTTCAGGCCCAACCGGCTCCGACGGCTCAACCGGTTGCCGGGGGCCGAGCGGCTCCTCTGGTCCGACCGGCTCGGACGGCCCCACCGGCTGCGACGGACCGACTGGCTCGTACGGCGAGACCGGCTCGGACGGCCCCACCGGCTACGACTGCGACGGCCCGACCGGCTACGACCCGGCCGCCGGCGACTACAGCTACCTCTACTGCGGAGACGGGCGATGGGGCCCCTACGGGCCAACGGGCTCCGACGGCTGCCGGGGGCCGAGCGGCTCCTCTGGTCCGACCGGCTCGGGCGGCCCTACCGGCTGCGACGGACCGACTGGCTCGTACGGCGCGACCGGCTCAGACGGCCCAACCGGCTACGACTGTGACGGCCCGACCGGCTACGACCCGGCCGCCGGCGACTACAGCTACCTCTACTGCGGAGACGGGTGACGGGGAAGGGCCATACCTGTCCGCTTCGGAGGGCGAAAGCTTCCGCCTGATCCGGACAAAGGTTCAGAGTGAGGCCCGTGGAGGAGGACTTCCGACGCCTGTGGGCCGAGCATCACCGCCACGTCCTCGCGTACGCACTGCGGCGCTGCGACCAGCGAGCTGATGCGGAGGATGTCGTCGCCACGACGTTCACGGTCGCCTGGCGGCGGCGGGGCGACAAGCCCGCCGCGGAGTTCGAGCTTCCGTGGCTCTACGCGATCGCCGCGCGCGTGCTCGCGAACCAGCGGCGGTCGCTGCGCCGGCTCATGGCGCTGCGCTCACGGCTGCGTGAGCTCCCGGAGCCGGCCCGCGAGGAACGCTCAGACCTCCCGGAAGTCGTCGCCGCCCTCAAGCAACTCCGCGCCGACGACCAGGAGATCCTCCGTCTAGCCGCGTGGGAGGGCCTGACCGGCGCGGAACTCGCTGTCGCCCTCGACTGCACGGAGAACGCCGCAGCGATCCGACTCCACCGAGCCCGCAAGCGCCTTGAGGACGAGCTGGCGAAAGAAGAGCCCACTGTCGGACAGTCGGTAAGTGAATGAGCGACGTACTCGCAGCCCTGGCCGAGGCCAATCCAGTTCAGCCCGAGGGCCTGGCGCCGCTTGCGCCGCGCACTCTCGGACAGACGCCTCGGTACCGCCTGGCACTCGTGCTCGTCGCGGTAGCTGCCGCCACGGTGGCGGGCGTCTTCGCTTTCAGCGGCTCCCACCGGGCTGCGTCCGCGGGCCCCGCTGGTCCGGCAGGCGAAACGGGCGCAACGGGCCCAACGGGAGCAACGGGCCCCGCATGCGCCAAACGGGGGGATCACGCCGTCGGCCCGACCGGCCCATACGGCCAGCAGGGGATCGACAACCCCCTCGGGGGCGGCGAACAGGTCTCGCTGGCGACGGCGGAAACCGCTCTTGGCGCCCCCGTCGTCCTTCCGGACGTGTCGTTCGCGTCGCCGTCGGATGTCGGCGCCGTGTGGCTCCTGGACGGACACATCGACGTATGCGGCGGCGACGAGGGGCCGGCAGTCGCGGTGGCGGTCACCTTCCCGAAGCAGCAGCTCTGGGTCGTCTACTTCCGCTCATCCGGCAACCAGAGGCCCGCGTACACCTACCCCGACGACGACAACGTGCTTCCCAACTACTACGCCTGGTGGAACGATCACCATCCCTACAACCGCGTGGTGGTCGCGAATGGCCTGCCGGCGCTCGTCTTCGGTACCGACGCAAAATCCGTCGTCAGGTTCAGCGACCGGGGAACGGCCGTCACCGTCGCGGGGAGCGCCGACCAGTCAACGCTCGTGTCGGTGGCGGAGTCGATCGCGGACCGCTCGGGCTCACCTCCTCCCGGACATTTGGGGGAGATTGCCGGCGTCCAGCTCTACCCCGACGTGCCATCCGCGGAGCCGGTCGCGCTGTCCAGCCTCTCCGACACACTCGGCGCGCCGGTTGTCCTTCCTGACGCGTCATTGGTCAATGCGACCGACGCGCCCGAGGCATGGGCGGGAGGGACGTGCCCGCACGCCGATGCCCCGGCGGGACCGACGGGTGACTCGAAGCGAGACGAGTCGGACGCGTGCTGGCTCTGGGTCACCTATCCCGGCACGTCGTTGAGCGTCGGTTACGTGCGGCCTCCGCTCTCTCCGCGCACGGCCGAGATGTACAGGATGTTGGCGCACTACAGCTGGTGGAGGGTCGTCGATCTCAAGGAGACGGTGCAGGCGCTGCTCTACCCGAAGAACGAGACGCTCCCGGGCTTGCTCGACTTCGACCTCGACGGGAGCCGGATCATCGTCGGCGGCAATTACGACGCCAAAACGCTCCAGGCGGTGGCGCGGTCCATCGTCGACGGATCGCAGCCGAGATAACTCGCACCACCGCCGCTACCGTGGCCGGGTGACCACGTTCGACCTTCGCAAGCTCCGGCTCCGCGCCGGGGACCAGGCGCGGGAGCGCGTCGAGATCGACCTGGAGCCGCTTCACCTCGCCGGGCAGGAGTACGACCCGCGTCCGAATCCCGTCGCGGGCGATGTTCTCGTCACCCGCGCGTCAAGCGGCACCGTGGTCGAGCTCGCGTTCGACGTCTCGCTCCACGGCCCGTGCTTCCGCTGCCTCGCGGACGCTGAGCTCGCGCTCTCGCTCCGCCTGCGCGAGTACCAGGCGACGAAGCCGGAGAGCGAGGAGGATTCGACCGAGTACCTCGTCGACGACCGGCTCGACCTCACCGCGTGGGCGCGCGACGCCATCGTGCTCGCGCTGCCCGACCAGATCCTGCACGACCCCGACTGTGCCGGGCTTTGTCCCGTCTGCGGCAAGGACCTCAATGTCGAGCCGCACGAGCACGTCGAGGAGATCGTCGACCCGCGCTGGGCCGCGCTCAGCGAGCTTCGCGAAGCGGATTAGCGGACGGCCCGGCGGGCTATCCCGAGAGGGTGGCCGTCGCAATCGTCACCGGCTCCGACTCGGGCATCGGCCGCGCAACCGCGGTGCGCCTCGCCGTAGACGGCTTCGACATCGGCGTCACGTGGCACGACGACGAGCGCGGGGCGAATGAGACGGCGGGGGAGGTGCGCTCCCACGGGCGGCGCGCCGAGGTCCGCCGGCTCGACCTCGCCGACCTCCCGGCCGCGGCCGACGTGATCGACGAGCTCGCCGAGGCGCTCGGCGGCGTCGACGTCCTCGTCAACAACTCCGGCACGAGCAGGCAGGGAACGATGCTCGAGCTCTCGTACGACGACTGGCGCCACACGCTCACCGTCGACCTCGACGGCGCCTTCCTCTGCGCGCAACGCGCCGCGCGGCGGATGGTGGCGCAGGGGCGCGGCGGCCGCATCGTCAACGTCACCTCCGTCCACGAGCACACTCCGCTCACCGACGGCGGCGCGTACACCGCGGCAAAGCACGGGCTCGGTGGCCTCACGAAGCAGCTCGCGCTCGAGCTCGGGCGTGACGGAATCACGGTGAACGCGGTCGCTCCGGGCATGGTCGCGACGCCGATGACAGAGATGGAGGACGAGGACCCGTCCGATCATCCGAAGCCGGAGTTCCCGATCCCGCGGCCGGGCGACGCGCGCGAGATCGCCGCGTGCATCTCATTTCTCTGCTCCCCCGACGCTCGCTGGACGACCGGCGCCTCGATCCTCGTCGACGGCGGCTTCATGCTCGCCACTCCGTCGGCGCGTCCGGACGACTAGGTCGGCGGCACTACGAACGGCGTCGTCGTGGTGATCGCGACGAAGCCGACCCGCTCGAGGATCGGCCTGCTCGTCGGGAGCGCGTCGACGTACAGCCAGCGGTAACCGCGCTCGCGCGCGAGCTCGGCGCGCCGCGCGAGCGTCGCGCGGTACAGGCCGCGGCCTCGGAACTCCGGCAGCGTGACGCCGCCGAACATCCCCGCGAATTCGACGCCAGGCTCGAGGTCGACGCGTCCACATGACACAGCCTGTCCGTCGACGAATGCGACGACGGGCACGGCATCGTCGGGAAACCCGTGGCCGCGGTTGCCGAAGACCGTGTGGACGAGGCCCATGAACGCGTCGAGATCCTCCCGCAGCTCGACGTCGGGAGGAGGCGGCGGGATCGACGCGGCCTCGGCGACGAGCACCGTCTCCTCGTCCTCCGGCTCGAGGCCCGCAGCGAGCAGCCGCTCGCGGAGCTCCGGCCCGTCGTGCTCGTAGTACTTCCACTCGCGGTAGCCCTCGTGCGCGCGCAGCTCGGCGACGAGCCGCTCGATGTCGCCGTCCTCCGGGGCGCGAAAGACCATCGTCCACCCGCCGCCGTAGGAGACGACGCCGTGCGGGCGCAGTTGCTCGTCGAACAGCTCCAGGATGCCCTCGGCTACCATGCCGCTCGCATCATGGCGGTTCCGAAGCGGAAAACATCCAAGTCACGTCGCGACAAGCGGCGCGCGACACACAAGATCGAGGCGGCGAAGGTCAACGTCTGCCCGACGTGCCACCAGCCGAAGCGCCCGCACCGCGTCTGCCCGACCTGCGGCACGTACAAGGGCCGCGAGGTCGAACCGCTTCGCAGCCACGCTCCGTAAGCTCTCCGGCGTGATCCGCGTTGCCGTCGACGCGATGGGAGGAGACCGCGGTCCCGAGGCCGTGGTCGAAGGCGCGCTCGCCGCGCGCGCCGACGGAATCGAGCCGGTCATCTTCGGCGCCGCGGGCCTTGACACGCGCGGCCTCGAGCTCGTCGAGACGACGCAGGTCGTCGCGATGGACGAGAAGCCGGCCGACGTGCTCCGCACGAAGGAGGACAGCTCGCTCGTGCGCGCCGTGAAGTCTGTCGCCGACGGCGAGACGGCCGCGGTCGTGTCGCCGGGGAACACCGGCGCGATGCTCGCCGCCGGGCTCGTCCAGATCCGCCGGCTGCAGGGAGTGCGCCGGCCCGCGATCGCCGTCCCGATTCCCGCGCGCAACGGCCCGTGCGTTCTCGTCGACGCGGGAGCGAACGCCGACTGCCGACCCGAGCACCTCGTCCAGTTCGCGACGATGGGCGCCGTCTTCGCCGAGGAGATCCTCGGCATCGCGCGGCCGACAGTCCGGCTCCTCTCGATCGGCGAGGAGGCGGAGAAGGGCAACCAGCTTGCTCTCGAGACGCATGCGCTGCTCGCAGCCTCCGACCTCAACTTTCAGGGCAACGCCGAGGGCCGCGACATCCTCGAAGGCGCCGCCGACGTCCTCGTCACGGACGGCTTCACGGGCAACGTCGCGCTCAAGACGGTGGAGGGGACGATCCGTTCGGTGCTCGGCGGCCTCCGAGCCGAGATCGAGGCTTCGACGACGACGAAGCTCGGTGGCCTGCTCATCCGGCCGGCCGCGCGCCGCCTGCGCGCGCGCCTCGACCCGGACACGTACGGAGGCGCCTATCTCCTCGGTCTCAAGGGCCTCGTCGTCATCGCGCATGGGAACTCGTCGTCCACCGCGATCGCGAACGCGATCCGCCTCGCGGCCCGCGGCGTCGAGCACGATGTCGTCGGACGGCTCGGTGCACGTGTGTCCGTCCAGTAGGACTCTGTATGATCGCGACGCTTTCCGGCTCCCCAACTCAAATGAGGTGACATGGCAGCTTCGCGCGAGGAAGTCTACGAAAAGGTCAAGGAAGTACTCACCGAGCAGCTCGGCGTAGACGAGGCGGAGATCACGGAGGAGGCGTCCTTCCAGGAGGACCTCGACGCCGACTCGCTCGACCTCGTCGAGTTGATCATGGAGCTCGAGGATCAGTTCGGGATCAAGATCTCGGACGAGGATGCGCAGAAGATCACGACTGTCGGCCAGGCGGTCGACTACGTCTCCAGCCACCAGTAGCGCATCCCCGCTCGCGCAGCTGATCGACGGCCTCCCGCCGGATCTGGCAGAGGTCGTGTTCACGCACGCCTCGTGGGCGGACGAGCGCTCGGCGTCGTACGAGCGGCTCGAGTTCCTCGGCGACAGCGTCCTCGAGCTCGCGGTGGCGCGCGCGCTCTTCGAGCGGCATCCCCAGTACTCGGAGGGCGAGCTGACGAAGGCGCGGGCGCACACCGTGTCCCGCGTCACGTGCTCTGCGGTCGCGGAGAAGCTCGGGCTCGGCGAACGGCTCGCCGCGCGCGCGCCGGACGTCGTCGCGGAAGACGCGGCGCGGCTCGCCGTCACGCCGAACGTGATCGGAGCCGTCCTCGAGGCGGCGCTTGGGGCGCTTTTCCTCGAGCACGGCTTCGCGGCAATCGAGGACGCGATCGTCGCGGAGTTCGCCGAGCACCTCGAAGTCGCCGTGACCGAGCGCGTCGACCCGAAGTCCGATCTGCACGAGCTGCTCAACCGCGCCGGCCGGAAGATCACGTACGCCGAGATCTCCACCGAGGGCCCCGCTCACGACCGGCGCTTCACGTGTGCGGTGATCGTCGACGGCGAGGAGTGGGGGCGCGGCGAGGGGCGGACGAAGAAGGACGCGGAGCAGGAAGCGGCGCGCGCGGCGCTCGCACGAGTGGAGAGCACCGAGTAAGGTCCGGCCCGGATGCCGGACTTCACCGAGTTCAAGCAGCGCGCCGCCGCGGTCTGGTCGGCCGGCGCGTTCGAAGAGGTCGCGGAGTCGATCGCCGACGTCCACGCGGCGCTCGTCGAGGCGCTCGATCCGCAGGGAGGCGACGAGTTTCTCGACGTCGGATGCGGGGCGGGACACGTTGCGGAGCTCGCAGCACAGACCGGCGCGCACGTCACGGGTATCGACCTCTCGCCGCGTCTCATCGACGTCGCGAAGGCACGCGCCCAGTCCGGCGGGTTCCACATCCACTACTCGGTCGGCGATGCTGAGAACCTCGACGTCGAGGACGCGAGCTTCGACGTGGTCTCGTCGTGCTTCGGGATGATCTTTGCGCCGGACCACTCCGCCGCGGCAGGCGAGCTCGCGCGCGTCACGCGTGAGGGCGGTCGGCTCGGCTTCTCGGCCTGGACGCCGGAGGGGTCGATCGGAGACATGTTCAAGTTCTTCGCGCAGTACCAGCCGCCTCCGCCCGAAGGCGCGGGCACTCCGCTCCAGTGGGGAACCGAGGCCCACGTCCACGAGCTGCTCGACGGCGCCTTCGACCTGACGATCGAGCGTCGGATATCCCGTCTCGAGAACGACTCGCTCGACGAGTTCTGGGAGCGCTTCTCCACGAACTTCGGACCGTTGCGGATGATGCTCGACAACATGCCGCCCGAGCGCGCCGCGGAGTTCACCGAGGCCGCGCGGGAGCACTTCAGCCGCTGCGTGCAGCCGGACGGCCGCGTCGTAGACGACCGCGAGTACCTGCTCGTCACCGGCGTCCGCAAGTCCGGCTGAACTCTGGCACTCTGCTGCTTGATGTCCGAGCGGCGGCCAACGAAGTCGGAGCTGCGCCTCAAGCGCGTAATCGCCGACGAGCCTGAGCAGGAGCAGGGGCGGCGCGGGATCCTCGAGCTCTTCCCGGGGAAGCAGCCCGACGAAGACGCTCCGCTCCACCGCGCGGGCGACGACGACGCCGCTGCCTAGGGGACGTCCGAGCGCCGTCCGTCGGCGTTATTAGGTTCCTTCCGTGCATCTTCGCGCGGTCAAGCTGCGTGGCTTCAAGTCCTTCCCGGAGCCCGTCGAGATTCGGCTCGAGCCCGGCGTCGGCGTCATCGTCGGGCCGAACGGCTCCGGCAAGTCGAACGTCTCCGACGCGATTCGCTGGGCCGCCGGGTCGCTGAGCCCGAGCGAGCTGCGCGCCGAGAAGCCCGACGACGTCCTCTTCGCCGGGGGCGCGAGCCGGGGGCCGAGCGAGTTCTGCGAGGTCGAGCTGTTGTTCGACAACGCCGACGGGACGCTGCCGGTCGACTTCGCGGAGTTGTCGGTCGCGCGGCGCCTTCATCGGGGCGGCGAGGGCCAGTACCTCGTGAACAAGGCGCCGGTGCGGCGGCTCGATCTCGTCGAGCTGCTGGCAGACCTCGGGCTCGGGCAGGGGATGCACTCGATCATCAGCCAGGGCAAGGTCGAGGCCATCCTCGCGTCGCGTCCGGCCGAGCGGCGCGCGCTCGTCGAGGAGGCCGCGGGGCTCGGGCGCTTCAAGGCGCGCCGGCACCGGGCCGAGCTCAAGCTCTCGCGCGTCGCGATCGAGGTGGAGCGGGCGCGGGACGTCGAGGCCGAGGTGCGGAAGCGGCTCCGGCCGCTCGCGCTGCAGGCGACCGCGGCCGAGCGTGCCGAGAAGCTCCGCGGGGAGATCGCGAGGATCCATGCGCGCATCGCCGAGCTCGACCTCGCGGCGCTCGACGTCCGTCTGCACGACATCGACGCGCGCCGCACAACGGCGGCCGCCGCGAAGAACGGCGTGGCGACGCGGCTCGAGGCGGTGCTCGCCGAGCGTCGCGCCGCCGAGGAGAAGCTCGCCGACGCGGCCGGCTCGCGCGAGCAGGCGCTGCAGGCGCTGTACCGGTTGCGCAGCGCCGCCGAGCGGCTCGCGCTGCGCCGTGAGTCGGCCGAAGCGCGGCTCACGCGTCTCCGCGCCGCCGCCGAGCAGCCGCGTCGTGTCCTCGACGACCGCGTCCGCAGCGAACGCGAGGCGCTCGGCGAGCAGGCTCGGCTTCTCGAGGAGCGGCTAAAGGCGCTCGACCGCGCCCTGGCCGAGGGCGAAGGGCTGCCGCCGGCAGCGCGGGCGCTCGCGGAGGAGGGCGAGCGCATCGCGTTCTCGCTCCTCGACGTCGCGCCGGGGATGGAACGCGCGGTCGTGGCTTCGCTTCGCCAGTGCGCCTCGGCGCTCGTCGCCGACGACGCGCAGGCAGCTTTCGCGCTGCTCGAGCGCGCGCGCGACGCCGGCCTCGGCTCGCTCACCGTCGTCATCGGCAAGCGCGAGGCGGAGCTCCCCGTCGTGCCGAAGGACGAGCTGCTCGCCTCGACGGTCGCCGCGGTAACGGTCGAGGGCTTCGGCTACGACCCGGCGAGCGGCGAGCTGTGGTTCGCCGGCGAGACCGCCGAGGCACTGCTCCTCGAGATGCAGGCCAGGCGCCGCGCGCTCGCCGCCGAGCTCGACGAGGTGGCCGCGCGCCGCGACGCGAAGATCCCCGACAGCGCGTACGCGGTCGAGGCAAGTCCCCGCACGGCGCGCATCATCGCGCTGACGGAGCGCCTCGTCCGCGGGCTCGACGTCTCGGCCGAGCGCTTCGAGGCGCCGCTCCGGGAAGGCGACACCGGAGCAGCGGCCGA
>JAWVDC010000101.1:0-16991 GCA_033857715.1 Gaiellaceae bacterium
CTCGACGAACTCGTCGGCGCTGCTCGGGAGCCCGTTCACCCACTCGGAGAACGCGAGGTGGAGCTGCGCGCGCCGGCCCTTAGGCACTTGGCTGTACGCGACGTCCCGCATGAGGATGTGCATGAACGCGTACTCCTCGTCACCCGCGACCGACGAGATCTCCTGGTGCGTGACGAAGTCGCGCTGCTCGAGCTCGGTGAGGCCCGGCGACGGATCCTCGGCTGCCGACCCTTCCTGGCCGCCGAGGTGACCGACGGCGCCGGCCCAGAAGACCGTCCCGATCACCGAGGCCCGGTGGGCGAGCCGCTTCTCCTTCGCATCGAGCCGGTCGAGGCGCGAGCTGATCAGCCCCTGGACGTTCGCGGGCACCGGCACGCTGCGCATCTCGCCGCTTCTCCAGCGCTCGAGGTCGAGCAGCCCTTCCTCCCGCAACATGCGCACGGTCTCCTCGAGGAAGAGCGGGTTGCCTCCCGCGTTCGCGATGAGCGCTTCGGCGAAGTGCGTCTCGGCGAAAGCCGGGTCGCCGGTGAGGTCGCCGAGGAGAGCGGCTGCCGTTTCGGGCGAGAGCGTCTGTAGCTCGACGTTGCGCCGCCGTCCTTCTCCGCGGAGGAAGTCGGCTGTGACCTCCGGACGAGCGGTGCCGACGATGAGCAGGGGCACCTCGGCCTTGTCGGCGAGGATGAACGAGATCAGCTCGAGCATCGTCGGCTCGGCCCAATGCACGTCCTCGATCACGACTGCGGTCGGCTTCTCGGCCGCCATGAGCTGCAGCGCTCGGCGGATCCCCCAGTGCAGCTCGGCCTGCAGAATCTCATTCGTCGCGTACGTCCCTCGCGGTGTCGTGGCGGTGCCCAAGAGGTTGGACAGCGCGGCGGCGATGGTCCTCACCTCGTCGACGTCGTCGGTTGGGAGCGCGGAGAGGAACGCGTCGAGCCGGGCGCTGCTCGTCTCGCGGTCGTCGCTCTGCAGGATCCCCGCGGCCGACTTGATGATCTCGGTGATCGGCCAGTACGTGATGCCCTCGCCGTACGAGAGGCAGCGGCCCCAATGGACGTCGAACGGCTTCTCGAGGTGGCGGACGAGCTCGAACAGGAGGCGGCTCTTACCGATGCCGGGCGGGCCGACGATCGTCGCCAGGCCTGTGAAGCGCTCCTTCAGGAGCGAGTCGCTGAACGCGACGAGCTCGCCGAGCTCCTTCTCGCGGCCCACGAGCGGGGTCTCGGCCCGAGGACGCGGGCCGGCGGCTTCCTGCGCCCCCGTGACCTCCCACACCTCGACGGGCTCGGCCTTGCCCTTCGCCTGAACCGGTTCCCCGGGTTCGAACACGAACGAGTCCTTCGCTGCGAGGTAGGTCGTCCGGCTGACGAGGATCCCGTCGACCGGGGCCGCCGACTGGATCCGCGCAGCCGTGTTCAGCACGTCCCCCGCTGCCGACCACTCGCCCTCGCTCGGCCGCGCGCCGAGCATGACGAGCGCTTCGCCCGTGTGGATGCCGATGCGGATGTGGAGGTCGAGCCAGTCGTCCTCCTCGTTGAGCGCGTCGATGCCCCGCCGTACCGCGAGCGCCGCCCGCACGGCGCGCTCGGGATCGTCTTCGTGGGCCTTCGGCGTCCCGAACAGCGCGAGGATCGCGTCGCCGCTGAACTTCTCGAAGGTGCCGCCGTGCGCGACGAGCTCGCGACGCACCCGCGTGTGGTACGGCGCGACGAGCGCCTTCACGTCTTCCGGATCGAGGTTCTCCGAGCGTGTGGTCGAGCCGACGAGATCGACGAAGACGGCCGTGATCACCTTGCGCTCCTCGCTCGGACCGGTCGAAGGCGGCGCCTGCCCGGTGGCGGCGCCGCAGTGGAAGCAGAAACGCGCCTCGGCGACGTTCTCGGTTCCGCAAGAGGTGCAGAACGGCATTCGAGGAGAGTACGCACGAAAAGCCCGTTCTTCTACTCCGATACTCCAATTTGGAGTAGTCTGCGGTGATGAGAACGGCGACGGTCACGCTGACGACGACCGAGGCGGCGGTCCTCGCGCTCCTCGCCATCGAAGGAGAGCGGTCGGCGTACGACCTGACGAAGGCGGTCGACCGGGCGATCGGCCACATCTGGTCGCCGGCGAAGAGCGGCCTCTACGCGACGCTCCCCCGCCTGGCGAAGGACGGGCTCGCGCGGAAGAACGGCCGCCTCTATCGCATCTCGGCGCGCGGCGAGGAGGCACTCGACGCGTGGCTGACGACGGTGGAGCTGGGCGCGCGCGACACGTTCTTCCTCAAGATCTTCGTCGGCGGCCTGACGACGCCCGAGGTGTTGCTCGAGCACGTCGAGCAGTTCACCGCCGACACCGAGGAGCGGCTCGGAATGTTGCGCGCGATCGAGCCGACGAACACGAACGCCGGCCACGACTGGCACCACCGCCATCTCCTGCAGTACGGGATCGAGCGGGCCGAGCACGAGCTCGCCTGGGCGGGCCGTCTCGAGCGCGCGCTCCGCCAAGGCCCCGCATGATTCGCATCGCCGCGCTCGCCGTGGCTGCTCTCTTCGCGGTCGGCTACTCCGGCGACCTGGCCCTCGTGCATGACCAGCTGCCGCGCATCCATCCGCACGTCGACGTCCAGGCGTTCGACGCGGCCGCCGCACAGCTCGGGCAGGAGCTTCCCGGGATGACCGAGACGCAAGCCGACGTGGGCTTCATGAAGCTAGCCGCCTCGCTCGGCGACCGCAACGGGCACACCGGCATCTTCCCGCTCGATCCCGGCAACGACCGCGACTTTCACGAGTACCCGTACCTCGTCTACGAGTTCATGGACGGCGTGTACGTCACGGGACAGATCGGCGGCCACGGTCTCGTCGGCGCCCGGCTGACCGCCGTCGGCGGCGTGTCCATCGAGGACGTGCTCGCGGAGGTCGAGCCGCTCGTCCCTGCCGACAACCGAACGACCGGGCCGAAGAACCTCCGCTTCATGTACCTGCTCAGCCAAGAGGTGCTGGACGGGCTGGGCATCGCGCCGCAGTTCGACTTCACCCTCCGCGACGGCCAGCAGGTCGAGCGGTCACCGGCGCCCGTCAGCGCCGGGGCGTACTCCGCTGCGTTCCAGGGCATCGGGCCGGCGATGTGGCCGAACGGCCCTCGGCACGCCGCCGACCGCGCGGCCGAGACCCGCGTGTCGCTCCTCGCGGGGGGCCGCGTCGTCTACCTCGCCTACAACACGACGACCGTCTACATGAATGGCATCGCCGCGCAGATCACGAAGCTCGCCCGGAGCCCGAAGGTCCGGCGCATCGTCATCGACCTCCGCAACAACCGCGGCGGCGACAACCGGACCTACGCTCCGCTCGTCACGGCTCTCAAACGGCTCGCGTACCAGCACAAGCAGATCGCGGTGCTCGCGGGGCGCGCGACCTTCTCCGCTGCGGCGAACTTCATGGGAGATCTCGAGGCGGCCACGCGGTATCTCCTCGTCGGGGAGGACAGCGGCGGTGCGCCGAACCTGTACGGGGACGTCCAGCCGCTCGACCTGCCGGCAACGGGGCTCCGCATCGAGGTGGCGACCATCTGGTGGGTGAAGAGCAAGCTCGGTGCGGACGATCCGCGCGTCACGTTCCATCCGGACGTCGTCATGCCGCCGTCGGCGAAGTCGTGGTTCGCCGGCCGCGACATCGCGTTGCACGCCGCTTTGACGGCGCCGTTCTCCCTGGCGCACGCCGTGCACTGAGCGCGCGGATTAGGCTGCGGCCGTGGCGAAGGTGGCGCCAGACGAGTTCGAGCTGCGTCGCGTCCTCGACGAGGAGCGCGAGGTCGACGGCCTCGGCCCCGACGAGCTCATCGCGATCTATCGATCGATCATCCTCCTGCGCACGTACGACGAGCGCTCGGTCATCTTCCACCGCCAGGGCCGGATCGGGACGTACGCGATCTTCTGGAACCACGAGGCAATGCAGGCCGGCTCGGTGCACGCGCTCGCGGACGGCGACTGGATCTTCCCGAGCTACCGCGAGTCGGCGATCGGGCTGCTGCGCGGGATGCCGGTGAGCACGGTTCTCCACTGGTGGCGCGGTCATCCCGCCGGCTGGTGGAACCCCGCCGACTACCGCGTCGCGTCGATCTGCGTGCCGATCGCGACGCACGTCCCGCACGCGGTCGGCCTTGCGTGGGGCGAGAAGCTCAAGGGCAACTCGACCGTCTCGATCGCGTACTTCGGCGACGGCGCGACGAGCGAGGGCGCGTTCCACGAGGGCGCGAATCTCGCCGGCGTCATGCAGGCGCCGGCCATTCTGTTTTGCAACAACAACCAGTGGGCGATCTCGACGCCGTTGTCGTCGCAGACGCGCGCCGAGACGCTCGCGCACAAGGCGGCGGGGTACGGGATGCCCGGCGTGCGCGTCGACGGTGGGGACGTGCTCGCGGTGTACGAAGCGACACGCGAGGCGGTCGAGCGCGCGCGCTCCGGCGGCGGGCCGACGCTCATCGAGGCCGTCTCCTATCGCGCCGCTCCGCACGCGACCGCCGACGATCCGGCCGCGTACATCGACATGGACCGCGTGGCGCAGGAGCGCGAGAACGAGTGCGTCGGGCGGTACGAGCGGTACCTCCGTGCGCTCGGCGTCCTCGACGACGCGACGGCGGAGGAGATCAAGAACGACGCGCTCGAGAAGATGCGCGCCGGGATCACGGAGGCGGAGGCCGAGCCGGACGCCGACCCGGAGCTGGTGTTCGACAACGCGTACGTCGTCCCGCCCCCGAACATGCGGGAGGGCTGGGATGGCTGAGCGGGCTCAGATGGCTCTCGGCTTCCTGGGGCGCCGCTGGCAAGGGAGCCAAGCGCGCGGCGCGCAGGACAGTACGACGGGTACGGACAAGCGCCGCGCGCGCTGGATCCTGCCGCCAGCGGCGTCAGGCGACGGCGGAGCCGGGCTTCGCCCGGCGGGAGCCGACGCCGGCCAGGGAGGCGAGAGTGGCTGAGCTTTTCATGGTGGAGGCAATCAATGACGGCTTCCACGTCGAGCTCGCGCGCGACGACTCGGTCATGGTCATCGGCGAGGACGTCGGGCGCGCGGGCGGCGTCTTCCGCGCGACGGCCGGGCTGCGGGACAAGTTCGGCGAGAACCGCTGCGTCGACACGCCGCTCGCGGAAGCCGGGATCCTCGGCAGCGCGATCGGCCTCTGCATGGCCGGCTGGCGTCCGGTCTGCGAGATGCAGTACGACGCGTTCTCGTATCCGTGCCTCGACCAGCTGATCACCCACGTCGGCCGCTACCGCTGGCGGACCGGCGGGAAGATGGAGTTCCCGCTCGTCATCCGCATGCCCTACGGCGGCGGCGTGCGCGCGCCCGAGCTGCACGACGACTCGCCCGAGGCGTACTACGTCCACACGCCCGGCGTGAAGGTCGCGATCCCGTCGACGCCGGCCGACGCGAAGGGGCTGCTCGCCGCGGCGATTCGCGACCCGGATCCCGTCGTGATCCTCGAGCCGAAGCTCATCTACCGCGCCGAGAAGCAGGACGTCCCCGAGGGCGAGTACGTCGTCGAGCTTGGCAAGGCGAGGCTCGCGCGCGAGGGGACGGACGTGACTTTCGTGGCGTACGGCGCGATGGTGCCCGTGTGCGAGCGCGCTGCGGATGCGCTCGCCGGTGAGGCGTCTGTCGAAGTGCTCGACATCCGCTCGCTCCGCCCGCTCGACGAGGACGCGCTGCTCGCCTCGGCCGCGAAGACCGGTCGCGTCGTCATCGTGCAGGAGGCGCCGCGCACCGCTGGCTTCGGCGCCGAGCTCGCGGCGATCCTTGCCGAGAAGGCGATCCTCGACCTCCACGGCCCGGTGCTGCGCGTGACCGGCTTCGACGTGCCGTACCCGTACTGGAAGATCGAGGACTCGTACATGCCGTCGGTCGAGCGCGTCACGGCGGCGGCCCGCAAGTTGCTAGCGTTTTGACCGACGTCCCGGGCTGCATCGCCTGCGACCTCACCGCCGGACGTGAGCCGCTCCCGGGCGGGACCGTTGCGGAATCGGGACTCTGGCGCGTCGAGCACACAGTCGGCCCACTCGGTGTCGGCACGCTCATCGTCAAGCCGGTCAGACACGTGCTCCACGTCGCCAACCTGACGGAGGAGGAGGCGGCGGAGCTCGGCCCGCTCCTCCACAAGGCGACCGGGGTGGTCACCGAGTTGCTACAGCCCGAGCAGGTCTACGTCTGCCTGTGGTCGCACGCCGGCGGTGTTCCCGGTCATATCCACTTCGTCGTCCAGCCGGTCTCGCGGGAGCTCATGGATCGTCATCCCGGCCCTCCGTTCGGGCCTATGCTCCAGGTCGCGATGTTCGGAGCCAGGGAACCGCTCGACGAGAGCGACGTCGAAGCCTTTTGCGACCGAGCTCGCGCCGGATGGGCCACCGCGTGACTCCGCGCGGCTGGTTCTCTCGGGACTACGAGCCGGCCGAGTCGATCGCGCCCGGCGAGTCGGTCACGTTCAGCGTCCCGAACGCGGGCTGGTTCTGGGATCCCGACACGAATCCCGACCGGCCGGAAGGCGCCGGCCACGCGCTCTTCGGCCCGGTCGAGGTGCGGGGCGCCCGCGCGGGGCAGACGCTCGTCGTCCGCATCGACGAGGTCGTGCCGCGCGAGTGGGGCCGGACGTGGGCGCTCGAGGAGACGTTCACGTGGGAGCTCGACGGTGAGATGTGGCGGATGGGCCACCACGAGGTCGAGTCGCGCCCGTTCCTCGGCGTGATCGGCATGCCGCCGCCGGAGCCGGGCGAGCACTCGACCACGCCGCCGCGCCGCTGGGGCGGGAACATCGACTGCAAGGAGCTCGTCGCCGGAACGGCCCTCTACCTTCCGATCCCCGTCGACGGCGCGTGGCTCATGGCGGGCGACGGGCATGGCGCGCAGGGCGACGGCGAGGTGTCGGGAACTGCGATCGAGTGCCCGCTCGAGCGCGCCACGCTGACCGTCGAGGTCGCCGACCTCGAGCTCCGCTCGCCGATCGCGCGCACGGCCGACTCCTGGCTCGCGTTCGGCTTCGACGAGGATCTCGACCTCGCGGCCGACCAGGCGATCGAGACGATGCTCGATCTGATGGAGCGCGAGTTCGCCGTCTCGCGCCCCGAGGCATGCGCGCTCGCGAGCGTCTCGGTCGACCTGCGCGTGACCCAGGTTGTGAATCAGGTCAAGGGCGTCCACGCGATACTGAAGGCGTGAGCTACGAGTTCAAGCTGCCCGACCTCGGCGAGGGCCTGACCGAGGGCGAGATCGCGCGCTGGCTCGTGTCCGAGGGCGACGACATCGCCGAGGACGCGCCGCTCGTCGAGATCGCCACCGACAAGACGACGGTCGAGATTCCGTCGCCCGCGGCGGGCGTCGTCACGCGGATCCTCGTCGAGGAGGGCGCTGTCGTCCCGGTCGGGACGGTGCTCGTCGTCATCGGCGGCGACGGCTCGGAGTCTGCGCCTGATGCTCCTCCGGTCCCGGCCGCCGCATCTGTCCAACAGAGCCACGTCCGGTTGTCTGACAACGAGACGAGTCCCGAAGGGACAAGGGTGCGCGCGACTCCGCTGATTCGTAAGGTTGCCGCCGAGCTCGGCGTGGACCTCGCAACCGTGACGGGAACCGGGCCGCAAGGGCGGATCACCGAAGAGGACGTCCGCGCGGCGGCGAGCGGACATGGCTCCTCGGGCCACGTCCAAATGACTGACAACAAGACTGGTCCTGAGGGGACACGTGTTCAGCTCCGCGGCGTGAAGCGGTTGATGTTCGAGCACCTCACGCGGGCGCACGAGATCCCCGCGGTGACGTGGGTGGAGGAGTGCGACTTCTCCGGCGTCGAGCTCAAGCGGCTGCTCCCGCTCGTCATCGACGCCGTCATCGACTCGCTGAAAGGGTTCCCCGAGCTCAACGCGCGCGTCGAGGACGGCGAGCTCGTGCTGCTCGACCGCTACGACCTCGGCATCGCCGTCCAGACCGAGCAGGGGCTCGTCGTCCCGGTCGTCCACGGCGCCGACAAGCTCTCGCTCGAAGAGCTCGACGCCGAGGTGCGACGCCTCGCCGAGGCCGCGCACGCCGGCTCGCTCAAGCCCGAGGAGCTCCGCGGCGGCACGTTCACCATCACGAGCGCCGGCAAGGCGGCAGGGCTCTTCGTCACGCCGCTCATCAACCACCCCGAGGTCGCGATCCTCGGGATCCACCGCATCGAAGACCGCGCGGTCGTGCGGGACGGGCAGGTCGTCGCGCGCAAGATGGGCAACGTCTCGGTGACGTTCGACCACCGCGTCATCGATGGCAAGCGCGCCGCCGACTTCGGCCTCGCGGTCATCGCCCGTCTACAGCAGGATTAAGCCGGCGCGCCGTCGAGGTGCTCGGCGAGCATCGCCTCGATGCGCGGTGCGGTCGCGCGGCCATCGAGCCGCGACACGACCCGCTTCCCCACAACGAGCGCGAGCGCGGGAACCTCGTCAACCCTGAACCGCGCTGCGATCTCCGGGCGCTCGTCGACGTCGACCTTGCTCACCGACAGCCGGTCGCGCTCCCGCCGCGCGATGTGCGCGAGGAGACTCTCCATCCGCCGGGCCGGGCCGGAACGCTGAGAGGTGAAGAAGACGAGACGAGGATGATCGGGAGTCATCGGGGGTGAAACGGTGAGGGCCCCTCCACGGTTACGGTTGCCGCGATGGGTTGGTGGTACTGGATCGGAGTGAGCGTCGGATTGGGCGCTTCCGCGGGCGTTCTCATGAGCGGATTGCCGTTCCGGCGGACGGTCCCGGCAATGGACGCGCTCGCAGCGCTTGCGATCGGCGCGTTGGTCGGGCTGTCGATCGCGGGCCCGCACCGAGGTCACTGGAGCGACATCGCGGGTGGCGCGGCCGGCGGTCTCGCCGCCTACCTGGCCTCGTCCGTCATCGTCTCCGGCGCATTCCGGCGCGGCGGAACTCGTATGGGACTCGCGATTCTCATGTTCGGAATCGCCTTCGTCTTCGCCTCTCTCGCCTTCGTCCCGGCGGCGGGCTTCGTCGAGGCGCTCGGAGTTCCGGCACTCGCCTGGCGGCTCCGGCGGATGCAGCCCGAGCGCTACGCGGGCCTGCGCACCCTCGCCAAGGACTGATGCTCGACGCCCTGATCTCGCGTGTCCGGCGCGCGATCTGGCACGCCTGGGCCGCGGAGGCCGCGCTACGCCCGGCGGAGCCGGCCTCCGCCCGGCCTGCGCTTCGCCACGTCGATCGCTTCCCGCTGCTGCCAGCAGCGAGAAGCGCCCCCCGCGGCGCCCCAGACGCACCAGCTCGCCCGCCGACCCAGGCGATCTCATGACCTCGACCATCCGGCCGGCCCGGAAGAAACTCGTCCTCATCGTCGTGGACGGGATGACGCCGGACGCGTTCGAGAGTGCGGTCGAGAGCGGTCGCGCACCGGCTCTGGCGTATCTCGCGCGCCACGGTGAGTACCGACGCGCGACGTCGGTCTTCCCGTCGCTCACGCCGGTCTGCCTCAGCTCGATCGCCACCGGCGCCGGCCCCGACGTCCACCACATCCCGGGGCTCGCGTGGTGGAACCGCCAGGAGAAGCGGATCATCGAATACGGCTCGTCGTTCTCGGCGCTGCGGAAGGCCGGCTTCTCGCAGGCGGTCGTCGACACGATCGTCAACATGAACGAGCGCCACCTCTCACGCGGAGCGACGACCGTGTACGAAGCGCTCGAGGACGCCGGCTTCGTCGCGGGCGCGATCAACATCACGTGCTACCGCGGCCGGCACCGCCACGTGACGAACGTCCCGGGCCTGAAGCGCGCCGTGCACGGGCCGAGCCGCTTCTTCTTCTACAACCTCTACGAATCCGACCGGACGGGTGCGCCGTTCTCCGGCCGTGGCCGCAAGGGAGGATCAGTCGACGCGTACGCCGCCGGTGTCGGGCGCTGGCTCGTGACCCGCGACGGCTTCGACTTCCTCGTCTACTACCTCTCGGACTACGACCTCGCCTCGCACGAGCACGGGCCCGTGGGCGCGCTCGAGGTCGCGCTCGAGCGTGTCGACGCCTCGGTCGGGGTGCTGCTCGAAGCTGCCGGAGGGCCGGACGAGTTCCTCGAGCGCTACGCGGTGATCCTTCTCTCCGACCACGGACAGACGGCAGTCGAGCGTGTCGCACGGCTCGAGCCGCACTTCGCGGATCTCAAGGGCCAGGTCGTCGTCACGGCCTCGAACCGCATGGGGCAGGTCTATCTCCTGCCGGGCGCAAGGGTCGACGCGGCCGAGCTCGCACGCCGCCTCGACCAAGAGCCGGCGGTCGAGCTGACGCTGCGCCGCGAGGGGGACGAGGCGATCGCCCGACGCGCGGGCGAGGACTTCCCTGCCGGCGAGCTCGAGCATCCCGACGCCCCCGAGCGCGTCCGGGCCGCGCTCGCGAATCCGAACGCAGGCGAGCTGCTCGTCTCCGCGGCGGAAGGCTGGGAGCTCGTCGACCTCGGCGGCCGTCATCACGAAGGCGGCGGCAGCCACGGCTCGCTCGTCGCCGGCGACTCTTTCGTTCCTCTCCTCACGATCGGCGTCGACGCGGCGCCGGCGCGGATCACCGACGTCACGCCAGCTGTGCTCCGGCACTTCGGGGTAACGCCGGTAGGCGCGGCAAAATGAGAACGCATGGGGTCTGACTCGGCCAGGGAGCTCTTGCAGCTGCCCGTGATGGTGGACGGGATCAGGCTCGGCCGCTGCACCGACGTCGTGCTCGACGAGACCGGCGAGCAGGTAGTCGGCGTCGTCGTCCACTGCGGAGACGGTTCCGAGCGCTTCCTCGTGCTCGAAGCCGCGGAGGTGCGGGACCGCGAGATCGCCGTGAGCTCGGCGCTCCATCTGCTCGAGGACGTCGACTTCTACCGGCGGCGAGGCCGGTCGATCCATGGATAAGCCCGTCCGCGGGGTGAAGCGGGCGCGCGCCAAGGCGTCGCTTCGTTCGCCCAGCAACTGGAAGCAGGTCGGCAAGTTCTCGGTTGTCGGCGCTCTCGGCTACGGGATCAACCTCGGCGTCTACGCGGTGCTGCTCCACGCGGGGCTCGACTACCGCATCGCGGCGGTGTGCTCCTTCCTCGTCGCGGTCTCGAGCAACTACACGTGGAACCGCCTCTGGACGTTCCGCGACCAGCGCGGGCATCTCGGCGTGCAGGGGATGCGGTTCTTCGTCGTCGCGCTCGTGTCGCTCGGCGCGAACCTCCTGTTGCTCCAGCTCCTGACGACGGCCGGGGCGAGCCAGCTGATGGGCCAGGCCGTCGCGATCCTTCTTGTCACGCCACTCAACTTCGTGGGGAACAAGCTCTGGTCGTTCCGGAGGCGTAGGGGTCCTAAGACGTAGCGTTCCCTCGGTGAGGCGCCTTTTTGTCGTCGCCCTGCTCGCGCTCGCCGCTGCCCCGTCCGCGTTCGCGGCGGCCGGAACGACGACGACGCCGATCGCGCCGCGCTTCGACGCGAAGGGCCGGCTCATCCAGACGCCGCTGGTGCCGCCGCAGCTCGGGCGGGCACAGCACACGGAGGCCGAGGTGCTGCGCATTTTCGAGGCCGATCCGAAGGTGGCCGACTGGCTCGCGCGGTATCCCGTAAAGGGCCGGACGTCGGACGTGACCTACGACCGCGCGGGGCAGGAGTGGACGATCCACATCTCGTGGGGCGACGCCGGCGAGATCGCCCAGGGGAAGGTCTACGACCCGGCCGGCTCGGTGACCGAGGCGTGGACGGGCCCCCAGGTCGCCCGGGGAATGGCGCGCGGATCGCCCGGCGCGTTCGGCGGCACGGCGATCAACGACCCGTGGGTGTGGGGCGCGTTCTGCCTCGTCTTCCTGCTCGGGCTCGGCGACTGGAAGCGGCCGTTCTCGCTCCGCAACCTCGACCTGCTCTTCCTTCTCTCGCCGACGGCGTCACTCTGGTACTTCAACCACGGGAACGTCTTCGCGGCGGTGCCGCTCTTCTATCCGTGCCTCATCTGGGTCGTGCTGCGCGGCGTCTGGATCGGGACGAAGAACCGCGGCACGTCCGGAGCGCCGCGCTGGCCGGTATGGGTGCTTATCGCCGGGACGATCTTCCTCGTCGGCTTTCGCGTCGGACTCAACATCGAGCGTTCGAACGTCATCGACGTCGGCTACTCCGGCGTGATCGGGGCGGATCGGATCGTCCATGGGCGGGCGCCGTGGGGCAACTTCCCGCAGGAGACGATCAACGGCCGCGACCTGAAGACCTGCTCGAAGACCGACACGGAGATGCGGCGCCAGACCGACGGCGCCTGCGAGCGGGTCAATCCTCTCGGCGACACATACGGCCCCACCGCGTACGAGGCGTATGTCCCGGGGTACCTCGTCACCGGCTGGACCGGGCGGTGGGACGACCTCCCGACGGCGCACCTGACCGTGATCCTCTTCGACCTCCTCACGATCCTCGGCCTCTGGTTCGTCGGCTTCCGCTTCGGCGGGCCGCGGCTCGGCGCGCTGCTCGCGTTCGCGTGGGCGGCGTACCCGTTCACCCAGTACGTCTCGAACTCGAACACGAACGACGCGATCATGCCGTGCTTTCTCGTGTGGGCCTTCTGGCTCATCTCGAGGCCTGCGGCGCGCGGCGCGCTTGCGGCGGTCTCGGGCTGGACGAAGTTCGCGTCACTCATCGTCGCCCCGCTCTGGCTCACGTATCCCACTGGCCGGATTAACCGGAGGTTCGCGCTGGGATTCGCGGCTGGGACGCTCGTCGTCTTCTCGATCCTCCTCCTCGAACCGAACCCGCTCCACGAGATATCCGTCTTCTGGGACCGGACGGTCGCCTACCAGCTCGGCCGCGACGCGCCGTGGTCGCTCTGGGACTGGCGGCAGTACCACGCCCGCGGGTTGCCCGACTTCCACGTCGTGCAGCGCGTGCTGCAACTCGCGCTCCTAGTCGGCGCGTTCGCCGTCTCCGTCAGGCCGCGCCGGAAGTCCCCGCTACAGCTCGTCGCGTTCACGGCGGCGCTTCTCGCCGGCTTTGAGATGGTGCAGACGTACTGGCTGTACACGTACATCCCGTGGTTCTTCCCCTTCGCCGCGATCGCGCTGATCGTCCCTGCGAAGGGGCTGCGGATGCTCTACGACCGTTCAGGAGCCGACGGGAATGGTCTCGATCCCGAGCGCCTTGCCCTGATCGGTGCGCGTGACGAGGAGGCACTCGAGCCGCCCTACGCATTCGGCGACCTCGAACCGGACGGGGATGCGCAAAGACCGTGACAAGTGCGCGCCCGGCGCCGTACCTTCTCTTGAGATGAATCGCGCCTTGGTTGCGGTGGTACTCGCTGGAGTCGCTGCTCTCGCGGTGGGTCTGACGCTCGCGTTACGACCGGAGGGACACGAGAGTCCCGTCGCCTACAGGAGTGGTTGGATCCCTCAGGGAGTGCACGAGATCGATGTGCAGGCCGCTATTCCCACTAGAGGCGCCTCGCCCATCTCGCTCCGAGTCACCGAGCCGTCCCAGGTCGAGCGAATCATCGGGTGGTTCGACACGCTCGAGCCGCCGAGCAGGAACGGCCCCCTCTGCGCAATGATTCTTCGTCCGCGCAACATGATCTTCAGGTTCCGCGCCGCGAACGGCAAGGAGCTGGCAACCATGACGAGTACTGCGGCCGGGGCCTCGTACTGCGACCCATTTTTCCTCACGATCGGCGCACGGCACGTGCCTCTGGTCGATCGCAATGGAGCCCGTCCGTTCCTCAGCAACGTCGAGCAGCTGCTCGGTATCCATTTCCGTTAGACGAGCGCGGCCCGTGCTCGATCGAGCATTCGTGCGCTCAGGCTTCGACGCGGATCGCTTCGATCTGCTCGGCCTTTCCGTCTTCGCTGCACGTGACGACGACGCCCTCGAGCCGCACGCCTCCTTCGGCGGGCTCGAACCGGACGGGGAGCCGCTCGCGCATGCGCGAGATCGCGAGCTCCGACTTCACTCCGATGACTGAATCGTGGGGGCCGGTCATGCCGGCGTCCGTGATCGCCGCCGTGCCGCGGGGGAGGACGCGCGCGTCGCTCGTCTGCACGTGCGTGTGCGTCCCGACCACTGCGGTGACGCGGCCGTCGAGCCACGTTGCCATCGCGACCTTCTCGCTCGTCGCCTCTCCGTGGAAGTCGAGGAAGACGACCGGCGCCGCCGCGCGCGCCTCCTCGACGAGGGCGTCGACCATCTCCCACGGCGAGACCGGCGTGTCGAGGAAGAGCTGCCCCAGGAGGTTGAGCACGGCGACGTTCACGCCGTTCCGCGCCTCGACGACGGCCATCCCGTTGCCCGGGGTCAGCGCTCCCTGGTTCGCGGGCCGGATGACGCGCTCGCTTGCCGCGAGGTACGAGCCGATCCCGCCGCGGCGGTACGTGTGGTTGCCGAGCGTCACCACGTCGGCGCCGGCGGCGAGGAGCTTGTCGGCGAGCTTCGGCGTGATCCCGACCCCGTCCGCGACGTTCTCCCCGTTGACGATTGCGAGGTCGGCGTCGTAGCGCTCCCGCAGCTTCGGGAGGTTCTCCTCCACGGCGCGGCGGCCGGCGACGCCGACGACGTCTGCGAGGAAGAGGATGTTCAAATCGCCGCGACGGCAGGTGTGGCGCGAACCTCGATGGTGACGTGGTTGCCGCCGTCGTTCGTGTACTGCGCGAGTGCCTGCTGCTCGATGCTCGCGAGGTCGACCACGGCGCCGAGCTTCGTCGCTCCGCTCACGACGGCGCTCCCGACCGTGAGCTTCGGATCGGGGGTGAGCTGCGTGACCGCGACGACGAGCGACGGCGAGCTCTGCGGCTGGATGTCGATCTCGACTCCGTACTGCTGGCCCATGACGATGAACGGACGGATCGCGGCGACGATGCCGTCGACCGGCGCGTAGACGTCCGTGCCCGCAAGCGCGCCGACGTCGAGCGCGTTCGTGCCGCCGTCTCCGAGCTGGTACCAGCGCGGGTTGCCGCCGCCTCCACCGAAGATCCCGTGCACGAGGCGTGAGACGGCTCCCTCGTTCGCCTGCTGCCCGACCGGCATGAGCGAGAGCCCGTCGCTCGCAGTGCTGTATCCGATCGCCGTCACGCGTCCTTGCGCGATCGGCAGCTGGAGCCGAAGAGCGCCGCGCAGCGCGACGATCTCGGGCAGCGGCTTCGACTGCGCCGACGCCGGCGAGGTGACGGCCAGCGGGACGGGCTGACTCCCCGGCGCGCCGAAGGCGACGAGGGCGAGTGCGACGACGAACACTGCGGCGAGGAGGACGAGGAGTGCGAACCGGCGTGCTCTGCGTTCCGCGCGCACGTGCTTGCGAACGATCCGCTTTCTGGGCTCGACCCTCTGCCTGTGTTCGATCCGCCGCCTCCCGTTGGGGCGCGAGGACGGCATGTCTGGCCGCAGCGTACAGGACCATCCGGAATGTCCGTCCGATGGAGACGGGACCATCGCTCGCATGGCGCGCCCCCGCACCGTCCGGATCGAAGTGCCCCGCTGGGTGCAACTCGTCGTTCTGCCCCTCGGGTTGCTGCTCTTGTGGTCGATCGCCGGAACGGTGCGCCACGTCTTGTTCCTCTTCCTCGTGGCGCTGCTGATCGCGCTGCTGCTCAACCCGATCGTGCGCGGCCTCGGGAGGGTGTGGATCCCGCGCGGCCCGGCCGTGGCGCTCGTCTATCTCGCCTTCGCCGCCGTCGTCGCGCTAGCCACGCTCGCGCTCGCGACGATCGTCGTCCAGCAGACCCGCAGCGCGTCCCACCGCATCGATTCCTACTTCACCGTGCCGTCGAGCCAGCCGCCCCACACCGGGGCCGAGCAGGATCTTGCCCGCTTCCAGTCCTGGCTCGACGCGAACCATCTCGGCGGGATCCATGTCCAGCAGCAGGGGGACAAGTTCCTCCACCAGGTCGGCCTGAAGGACGTCCGCAAGTACACGTCCCGCGCGCTGAACTGGGCCGAGGGTGCCGGTGTCGCGGCCGTGACGCTGCTCTTCGACGTTTTCCTCGTCGTCGTCGTCTCGATCTACATGCTCCTCGACATCCAGCGATGGTCGGACCGCATCGACCGGCGCTTCCCGCCACGTCCCGACGGCAGCGGTCTGATCCAACGGATGGAGCAGGCGATCGCGAGCTACGTCCGCGGACAGCTGCTCCTCTCGCTCATCATCGGGGTCAGCGTTGGCCTCGGTCTATGGATCCTCGGGATGGTCGGCCTCATGCCGAACGGCGGGAAATACGCCGCGGCGTTCGGCGCATGGGCCGGCGTGACGGAGCTCATCCCCTACATCGGCCCGTGGCTCGGCGCGCTGCCCGCCGTCCTGTACGCGCTCGTCCAGCACCCGATCTCGGCGCTCTGGGTGACGCTCCTCTTCCTCGGCATCCAGCAGCTCGAAGGCCACATCATCGTCCCGAACGTCATGGGCCGCTCGCTGCGGCTCCATCCGCTTCTCGTCATCTTCGGACTGCTCGCGGGCGGCGAGATCTACGGCTTCCCGGGGATCCTCGTCGCACTTCCGCTCCTCGCCGCCGGCCGGGCGGTGTGGGAGTTCTTCAACGAGCGCGTCGAGCTCGAGCCGTGGGCGGGCGGCAGGCCCCTCGCCGACGTCGGGGTCGAGCTGCAATAGGGCTACGCTGGGCGGGAGAGTACGTCGGCCGCTTGGTTGGCTGCTTGCTTGACGGAGACGAGGGTTGACCGTTGCCAGAGGGCCGCCAACGCTGGGATCGCACGCGGATCCCCAATCGAGCCGAGCGCGCGGGCCGCTTCACGCCTCATGGTGCGGCTCTTGGTACGGAGCTGAGCGATCAGGGGGTCGACAGCGCGGGGATCGCGAAGCCCTCCGAGGCTTCCGGCCGCATTCACGCGGACCCAAAGATACGGGTCGTCGAGCGCTTCGATCAGTACTGGAACCGCACGTGCGTCGTCGAGTACAAGCGCCGGCCAGATGCGTACCCGGTAATCGACGTCTGTAATTGCCTTCTCGAGTGCGCGAAACGCTTCCTCACCGTCCTGAGGTTTGAGGCCACGGATTGCGGCAGCGCGGACGGTCGGAGCAGGATCGGCGAGTGCG
>JAWVDC010000102.1:0-8680 GCA_033857715.1 Gaiellaceae bacterium
CTCGGCGGAGAAGGGCGTATGCCGGCGCTTGGCCGCCGGCATACGTAGCTATTGGACGGAGAGGGAGGGATTTGAACCCTCGAGGCACCTTTCGGCACCCACACGATTTCCAGTCGTGCTCCTTCGACCGCTCGGACACCGCTCCAGCGGTTCCAGGGTAACCCGCCTGCGGTCAAGCGGAACGCCGCGACCTTTGCCCAGCTCTTTACGCGCTTTTTACGCAGCCCTGACAAGACCTTGAAAGAGGGCCTCTACCTTCGCGCGGTAACCGGCTCCCGGTATCTGACGATGGAGGGAAGAGGATGAAACCGTTCGTGTTTGCTGTCGCTGCTGCGGTGCTCGTGCCGATTGCGGCATTCGCGGCGACATCGCCGAGCGCGGCCCGTGCGCAGCACGACTGTGCGCAGCTGCGGACGACCATGGGAGCGACCGCGTTCAACCAGGCGTACCCGACGTTCGGTGCCTGCGTGGCCGCGTACTCGCCCGTGGAGACTCAGGTGCAATCGAGCGCCCAGGACACCTGCACCGCCCAGCAGAACGACCCGACGTTCCCCGCCAGCCACGATGGCAAGACGTTCGCCCAGTACTACGGCACGGTGCCGAACGGCAGCAATGCATTCGGTAACTGCGTCCGTGGCATCGCGAGCTCGAACAGCCAGGCGGCGAGAAACGGCAGGCTCAACCCGGTTCGCACGTGCAGCGCCATCCGCACGACGCTCGGGGCGGCCCTGTTCAACAAGACCTACGGCAGGAGCACGCACGACACCAGCGCTTACGGCAAGTGCGTCGCGTCGACCGCTCCCGCACAGGCGCAGAACGAAGTGACGGCCGCGAGCTCGTGCAGGTCGCAGCAGGCGGACTCGACCTTCGCAGCCAACCACGGCGGCAAGACGTTCGAGCAGTACTACGGGACGAACCCCGACGGCTCCAACGCCTTCGGCCGCTGCGTCGCGGCCACCGCCCGCGCGACCTCGCACGCGCAGAACGTGGCAATAGTCAACGCTGCCTTCGCATGCCAGAGCGAGCTGAAAGCCGACCCTGCGGCGTTCAAGTCGAAGTACGGCACCTTCGGGGCGTGCGTCGCCCAGAAGGCGAAGCGCTAAGACGAGACACCCGAGCATCACAGCGTTACGAGGAGAGCCGGCGTGTGAGCCGGCTCTCCTCGTTCTGCAGATCGACCGCCGCTAGGGCGCGAGCGTGACCGGGATGCGGACGATGTGCGGTGGCGTTCCGAATCCGGCCGCGTCGTCGTCATGGACGACGATCGTGCCCGGCTGTTCCTCCGTCACATTGAACGCGACCTGCGTGGAGAAGGTGCCCCGGCAGCCGGTGCCGCACGAGGCGGTCGTGAACGTCTTCCCGATGACCTTGCCGAAGCGATTGAGCACCTCGATGCCGACGTTCGCCTCGAAGACATTGGCCTCGCCCGAGACGGTGACCGGGCTCGTGATCTGATCGCCCATGGTCGGCCCGTCGACGTTGATCGGCGGGAGCAGGTTGATGTACTCCGCGCGCCCGACGGGGTGGCTGAGCACGATGCCGTCACCCGTGAAGACGTTGAGCGGGGCGCCGTCGAGATGGAAGCGCACCTTCTTGATGGTCGGAAACTCCGTCAGCGTGTACACGACCTGTGCGAGGCGCGAGTACTCCGACAGCGTCCCGCCGCCGGACGCGTACTCGTGGGTGAGGTCGATGGTGGCGACCCGGTCATGGAGGGAGATGCCGAGGAGCTTCGTCCCCTTCGGGATCGCCGAGCTGAGCCCGGACGCCCGTTCGGCGGCGGTCGGCCCTGCGAGCAATGCCTTGATCGCCGCGGTCGCGACCGCCGGCGTCGCGGCGTGCGCCCGCTGAACGGGGACGACTCCGTCGCTGCGCGCGAGCCAGATCGTGAGCGACACCGCTGTGGGCTGGGGCGTCGTTCCCGGAGTCGTGCTCTTGGTGGTGTGCCCTACCGGGCCGAGCGAGACGGCCTGACCCCCGCCGCATGCGACGACGAGCAGGACGAGTGCGGTGCCGAGCAGGAGAGGGATGCTGCTGAGATTGGTCTTACGCTTCATGACGGCCTCCTTCGTGGCTGGTGTCGTCATGGTGCTCAGGCCCCGTAACCGCGCCCCGACCGTCGTGTAACGGTTCTGCCACAGGAATGCGAAGGGTAAAGCGGGTGCCTTCGCCGGGTGTGCTCGCGACTTCGAGCGTTCCACCGAGGAGGTGCGCGTTCTCCTGCGCGATCGCCAGGCCGAGGCCGGCACCGCCACCACGGGCCGAGTCGGCCTTGTAGAAGCGATCGAAGAGGTTCGGCACGTGCTCGGGAGGAATGCCGGGCCCGCGATCGGCGACCTCGACCAACCCGATGGTGCCGTCTCCGCTCACGCGGATCTCGACCGGGCCTTCGCCGTGCTCCATCGCGTTGTCGACGAGATTCGCGACGACGCGCTCGATCCGGCGAGGGTCGGACGCGACGACGACCTCGCCGGCGGCTGCGACGTCCAGACCGCGCGCACGAGCGATCGCCCCGGCGAGAGCCCCGAGGTCGACAGGCTCGGCCTGGACGCTCTCGGCACCCGCGTCGAACCGCGAGATCTCCATCAGCTCCTCGACGAGGCGGCGGAAGCGACCGATGTCGGCGACGAGCAGCTCCGCCGGCCGCCGCGCCGCGGGCGGCAAGTCGTCGAGGTGCTCGGAAAGGAGCGACGCCTCCCCGACGAGCGCCGTCAACGGCGTCCGCAGCTCGTGCGCGACATTGGCCGTGAAGCGCCGTTCGCGCGCCTCGGCCGCGGCCAACGCCGAGATCTTCGTCTCGAGAGCCGCCGCCATCTCGTTGAACGAGCTCGCCCATGTCCCGAACTCGTCTTTGCCCTCGACGGGCAGCCTCGTGTCGAGCAAGCCCTCGGCGAGCGCCTGCGCCGCGACGCTCGCCTGCCCGACGGGGCGCAGCGTCCGGCGAGCGAGCCCGACGCCGACGAGCCCGGCGAGCAGCACGAGGATCGCGACGCCCGCCAAGAGGATGTTCCCGAGCTGGGTGAGCTCCTGCTGCAAGCCTGCTTCGGAGAAGAAGAAATACGCCTGCGTGTCGGCCCCCACCGGCGCTCCGGTCACGAGGTACGAGCTCCCGGAGATCGTTGTGCGCTGATAGCCGAGATTCCCCTGCCGCACGACATCGCGCAGCTCGGACGGAACCGCGCGGGGGTTCACACCCAGGCGAGAGACGAGCGTGTTGCCTTTCCGCACCACAACGGTGGTGAAGCCCAGGTCGATGTACGCCTGCAGCAGCGCGTCGCCGGGATGGGGCTGGCGGAGATAGGTCGGAGCGATGTCGATGTTCGTGCGGGTCTGCTTGATGCTCGAGTCGACCGAGTCCGCGAGGAGGTTGTGCCGGACGACGAGGTAGGAGCCGGCCGCGAGGGCCACGCCGGAAAGACCCACCGCGAGGGCCAGCACGATCGTCAGCCGGCGGCGGAGCGTCACGGCGCTTGGAGCCGGTAGCCGACGCCGCGGACCGTGACGAGGAGGTGCGGCTGCTTCGGATCGTCCTCGATCTTCGCCCGCAGCCGCTGCACGGCGGCGTCGACGAGGCGGGAGTCGCCGAGGTAGTCGTAGTTCCACACGAGCTCCAGCAGCAGCTGGCGGGTGAAGACCTGCTTCGGCCGCTTCGCGAGCTCTAGCAGGAGCCGGAACTCCGTTGCGGTCAGCGGGACTTCATCCCCGCGGCGCCGCACGACGAAGGCCGTCGGGTCGATCTCGAGATCGCCGATCACGATCGTCGTGGTGTCCTCCGGGCTCGTCGCCGCGCGCCGAAGCACCGCTCTGATCCGCGCCACGAGCTCGGGGAGCTCGAACGGCTTCGTCACGTAGTCGTCGGCCCCGAGCTCGAGCCCTACGACGACATCGTGCAGCTCGCTCCGCGCCGAGAGGATGACGATGGGCGTCTGGTGGTCGCGCCTGATCTCGCGGCAGACCTCGAGCCCGCCGAGCGACGGCAGCATGATGTCGAGCACGACGAGATCGAACGATTCGCGCCGGAAGAGCGCGAGTCCCTCCTGCCCGTCGCCCGTTGCGGTCACGTGAAAGCCGGCGCCCTCGAGCCCGAGCTTCACGACCTCCTGAATCGACGCGTCGTCCTCGACGACCAGCACCCTCTCGTCCACGGGGAGAGCTTACGAGCCGGGGGCGCGGGCCAACGCGAGGGCTTCGTCGATCGTGAGCCGCCGGCCGCCGGCGTTGCCGCCCATCCCGCCGAGTATCACGCATCGCGCACGCCGGTCAGCGCTCGGCCGGCGTTCGCTACTTCGCGTTGACGATCGCCTTTACCGCGTCGACGGGGACGCCGGGGGCGGAGCGGGCCGAGATCAGGAACGTGCCCGAGGCTGCGCTTCCCGACGCGACCTTTATCAGCACCCTGATGGTCACGTGCGCACCTGGAGTGAGGCTGGCGGTCGAGTAGGTGCCCGCCAGCACCTGCGACGTCACGTTCGTCGAGCCTTGGAAGTAGCTCAGCGTGAAGCCGTGCGCTCCTCCGGGTCCGGTCAGCTTGAGGGTGTCGGCACTCAGGCCGTCGTTCTGGATGTCGACGTAGAGCGTCCCGCTGTCGCCGCGGGCCACGGAGATGGTCTTGCCTTCGTTGGTGCCGGCCGCGTTGTAGACGTTGTTACCGGCGAATGGCCCCGCGGCGGCCGCGCCAATACGAGCGTCCGGACGCAGAATCGTGTGGGAAGCGACGACGTCGGCCAGGGGGTCGCCACCGGCGTTAGTGAAGTTCCCTCCGGCGACGAGTCGCCCGTTGAAGATAGCCAGCGCGATGACATTCGAGTTCAAGGGCCCGTTGCCGGCTCCATCAGATCCGAGCGGACGCCAGGCCGTGCCGTCGAAGTAGGCGATGTCGTCCGCGGTCGCAACGCCGTTGGCGTTCTGGAACGAACCCGCGGTGAAGACGAGCGAGCCCGATGTCGTCATCCCGTTGAGGAAGGCGAAACTGTTGAACCATCCGTCGGTACCGGCGTTGTTGGACCCCATCGCGCTGAATGCCAGGCTCGTCGCGTCCCACTTCGCTATGTGGTCGGCCGCGCCGATCCCGGCGATGTCGACGGCGTCGGTCCCGACATACACATTGGTGCCGTGCGCGGCGAGGGAACGGACGATGGAATCCACTGCGTGGGCCACACCCATCTGGTGCCACGAGCCACCGCTCAAATAGGCGACGTGATCCTCCCCGACATTGCCCTCGAGGTTGATGAAGCTCCCGCCGGCGTAGAGCGTGCCGTTACCGTCGGCGGTCAGCGCCCCAACCCCGCTGTTGAAGCCGGCACCGACGACCGTCGAGCTGGCGACCCCGGTGGTGAGGTCGCAGGCGACCAGGAAGTCTGCGGATGGGATGCCGCCTCCGTTGGCGAATGACCCGCCGACGTAGAGGGTGTTGCCGACGATCTGGAGGGCGGCCACCTGCGCGGTGATCGGGTTCGCCGCAGGCCCGATGCACGGTGACGTCCAGGACGTGCCCGTCCACTCGGCCAGAAAGTCCCTGTTCGTATCGCCGCCGACGTCCGTGAACTCGCCGCCGACGTAGACCTTGCCGGCCTGATAGGCGATCGCGTCGACGCGACCGTTGAGCGTCGCCGAGCCGTTCACCGCGCTCCAGGTCGTGCCGGTCCACCGCGCCAGACGGTCGGCGTTGGGCTTGCCGCCCGCATCGGTGAACGAGCCTCCGACATAGAGGACCCCGGGGTTCTCGGTATTCAGGGCGTTGACGTGGCCGTTGAGCGCCGGGAGCGCAGACGAGCCGCCGTTTCCGAGGTGATCCCAGCCACCCGGCCCGGTCGCAAGCGCCGTAGCCGTGAGCAGAGCCGTGAGTCCAACCGCGATTGCAACAACGAACGACAAGCGGCGCATGTCGGCTCCTCTTGGACTTTGCTGGCTAAACGGAGAGTGTATGCGGCGTGCCGCGAGGCGACGAGTACCGGACGGCCGGTGCTGAGCGGCCCGTCCTCCTAAGCGCGGCTTGAGTGTGAGAGCGGTTGTGGTCGCCCGAGCAAGAATCCCTGCCCGAGGCCTACACCGAGATCCCGCAGCGTTGCGAGCTCCGCGGCCGTCTCGATCCCCTCGGCCACGATCTCGATCCCCAGCTCTTTCGCGAAAACGATGAGCCCGCGCGCGAGCGCGCTCCGACTCGGGTCATGGTCGATATTGCGCGTGAGGGACATGTCGAGCTTGACGAGGTCCGGCTTGAGCTCGAGAATGTGCCGGAGACTGGCGAACCCGGCGCCGGCGTCGTCGACGGCGAGACGGATTCCGGTAGCGCGGAACGGTGCCATCGCCACAGCCACGACCCTGTAGTCCTCGATCGCCACATGCTCGGTGACCTCGATCAGCAGCCGCGAACCGAGCCAGGCGCCCAGCTGAGCCACGTCGGCGATCGCCTCGGGAGAAGCGTTGATCGCCAGACTCTCCGGCCCGCCGTAGGCGCGAAACGCGGCGATCGCCAGCGTGGCTGCGAGCAACTCGAGATCGGTGCGCCGATCGACGCACTCCGCGTCGACGAACCATTGCGCCGGCGACAGAGCGGGCTCGGTCGGGAAGCGGCTGAGCGCTTCGTAGCAGGCGATCCGTCCGTTCTCGAGCTCGCGAATCGGCTGGAATACCGGCTTCACCAACTTGCGCTCGAGCACGAGCTCGATCCGGTCCCGTTGCCGGCGCAGCTCTTCTGCGGACATCCGGCGTTTCTCGAGATGGCTGGCGAACTCGCCGAGCACCTCCTCGGCAACCTCCGCGGCGATGGTGGTTTCACCTCGCGCGGCACGGACGACAGCGGAGACCATGTCGTCGGGGGATGAGCCTTTCACGAGGTAGCTTCCAGCCCCGGCGCGCAGCATCGCCAGCGTGGTCTCGGGATCCGTCGACCCCGACAGCGCGATGACCCTCGTTCCCGGTGAGACCGCAAGGATCCCCCGCACCGTCTGCTCGCCCCCGCCCGGCATGTGGAAGTCGACGAGCGCCACGTCCGGCTGTGTCTCCTCGGCGGCCCGTATGGCGCTCCATGCATCGCCGCCCAGCCCAACAACGACGACGCCGGCCGATTCCCCGAACTGCTTGGCGAGGGTGGTGCGCACAGCATCGTCGTCGTCTGCGATAAGGAGTGCGATTGACGCCAGTGTCGCGCTCATCCGATCACGCCACCGGCCAACAGGCAGCTCATCACGATTCTCGCCGCCGGTCGAGGGCACGACGGATCGTTCGGGCGAGATCGTCGGGAAGGAACGGCTTCTCGATGTACTCCGCGGACGACTCCGCGATCCCCAGGCGCAGGATCGTGTCGGCCGGATAGCCGGAGGTGAAGACCACGTTCGGGTCCGGCCGCAGCGCGCGCAGGCGATCCGCGAGCTCGCGCCCGTTCATGCCGGGCATGATCACATCCGTCAGCACGAGGTCGATCCGCGGCTCATCCGGCGCATCGACGAGTGCCAGCGCCTCCTCGGCGCCGGACACCGCGATCACCTCGTAGCCGTACGAGCGAAGCGCCGAGGCAACGAGGCTGCGCACCATGTCGGTGTCCTCGACGACGAGGATGACCTCGTTCCCCTCGTATGACCCCGTTTCGGGGACGCGCACGTTGGCGACCGGCACGTCCTCCGTGACTGGGAAGTAGAGCTTGAACGTCGTACCGAGGCCTGCCTCGCTGTAGACCCAGATATGCCCGCCGCACTGCCGAACGACGCCGTAGACCGCGGCCAGACCCAAGCCGGTTCCGTCCTGCTTCGTCGTGAAGAAGGGGTCGAACGCCTTGGCACGGGTCTCCTCGTCCATCCCCACGCCCGAGTCCGTGATCTGCAGCAGCGCGTAGTTCCCAGGCGGCAGCTCCCCTCTCGTCTCCCCTTCCGCTACATGGGCGAGACCCGACTTGATATCGAGATTGCCGCCGTCGGGCATCGCGTGGCGCGCGTTGATGGCGAGGTTGATAATCGCGTTCGAGAGCTCGCTTCGGTCGGCGAGCACAGCGCCGACGGCGGGCTCGAGCTCGCTACCGATCACGACGTCCTCGCCGAGGCTGCGCTGGAGCAGCGCGAGCGTCTCTGTCACGACGTCGTTCAGACTGACGGGCTCGAGCCGCAGCACCCGCTGACGACTGAAGGACAAGAGCTGACGCGTCAGCTCGCTCGCCCGCTCGGCGGCGGCGTCGATGTTCTCCACGTAGCCGCGCAGCTCCCCGTCGAGATGCTTGAGAAGGAGATGGCCGTTCCCGCGGATGACGACGAGGAGATTGTTGAAGTCGTGCGCAATCCCGCCGGCGAGGCGTCCGAGCGCGTCCATCTTCTGCGTCTGGCGAAGCTCCTCCTCGAGGCGACGCTGCACAGTGACGTCCTCGGCGAGAACGAGTCGGGCGGCGGCCCCTTCGAATGGGATCGCGCGCGAGGACGCGCTGACGTCCAGCGGCGAGCCGCTCTTGGTCACGAGGCGGACATCGACTGAGAAGTCGGAGCCGTCGGCCGCGGCCGAGAGGGCCACCCTCCGCAGATGCTCCCTGTCCTCCGGCGCGCCGAGCTCGTCGACTGTCATGGCGAGGAACTCATCGCGAGTCCAGCCGTACAGTTCGACCATCGCGTCATTGACGGTGAGGAATCGGAACGAGGCCGGGTCGTAGACGAACATGGGCGCGGGATGCCGCTCGAACAAGAGCCAGTAGTTCTCCTCG
>JAWVDC010000103.1:0-5599 GCA_033857715.1 Gaiellaceae bacterium
CGAGGCGAGCGAGCGCTGCATCGCGCCGCGAGCGGCGAGAGCGCGGCCGCGGAGGCCGGCTCCGCCGGCCGGGAGCCGCCGCGCGGCCAGGGCCTCACGCGGACTTCTCCTTCAAGTAGTCGAGGGCCATGCGGTACCCGTCGGCGCCGTGCCCGGCGAAACGGGCGACGACGAGGTCGGAGAGGACGGACGCGCGCCGCCACTCCTCACGCTCGTCCACGTTCGAGAGATGCACTTCGACGATGGGGATGTCGAGGAGCTCGAGCGCGTCGTGGATCGACCACTGGTAATGCGTCCACGCTCCGGGGTTGACGATCATCGCGTCGACGGTGTCGAGCGCGTCGTGGCACCACTTGATGAACTCGCCCTCGTCGTTCGTCTGCCGGCACTGCACCGTCAGCTCGCGCCCCCGCGCCCACTCGTAGATCTGGCTCTCGAGCTCGGCGATCGAGAGGCCGCCGTAGAGCTTCGGATCGCGCCGCCCGAGGACGTTGAGGTTGACGCCGTTCAAGACCAGGACTCTCACGCGATCAACCTATCGAGTTCGCGGCGCACGTCCTCCGCAGGGACTTCGACGTCGTAGCCCGAGAGCAGCACGAGCTTGAGCGGGCCCTTCTTGTCGCGAAGAAGCGCCTCCCACGCGCGGTCGCGGTCGACGCGCACCGGCTGCGGGTGGAGCAGCTCCTCGACGACGCGGGTGTCGCGGCCCGACAGCCGGAGTGCAGCCAGAAGGCCCAGGGCGACCGCGCGGCCGTGCGTGACGCTGCCGTCGTACCCGGCCGCGGCTTCGAGGGCGTGCGCGAATGTGTGGCCGAGGTTGAGCATCTTGCGCTCGCCCTTGTCATGCGGGTCGCGGAGGCAGAGGGCCGCCTTGAATGCGGCGGATTGGCGGACGAGCTCGTCGTCAGGGAGCTTCCAGAGCGACTCACCGGCGAGGAGGCCCGTCTTCACGACCTCCGCCATGCCCTCGAGCCGCTGCGACTCGGGCAGCGTCTCGAGGAGCGCCGGGTCGATCACGGTGCGGATCGGCCAATGGAATGCTCCGACGAGGTTCTTGCCCTGCGGCAGGTCGATAGCCGTCTTGCCGCCGATCGCCGCGTCCACCTGCGCGACGAGGCTCGTCGGGACAGCCACCCACGGAACGCCGCGGAGATGGGTCGCCGCGGCGAAGCCCGCGGCGTCGGTCGTGCAGCCTCCGCCGAGGGCGACGATCGTGCCGTCGCGGCCGAGACGCAGCTCCTCCCAGAGCCGCGAGACGGCGGCGAGTGTCTTCGCCTCCTCGCCGAGCGGCAGCTCGTGCGTCTCGACCAGGCGCGAGCCAAGCGCAAGCTGCGCGGCCGCGCCGTGGATGCCGGCGACCTGCGGGTCGGAGACGAGCGCGACCGGGCCGTCGCCGGGGACGAGCTCGGCGAGCCGCGCGAGCGCTCCCCGTTCGACGGCGACACCAGCGGCGGCGAGGACGACGTCGTGGACGTCCTTCGCGACGACGTCCGCCACCTCGGCGTAGAGCCTGCGCCGTCCCTCGAAGAGGTGCCGAAACGCCTCCTCATCCTGCGCGAGCGGGCGGCGGCTGTTGCCCTTCACGCGCTCCCAGCACGTGTCGACGTCGACGTCGAGCCAGATCGTCAGCGTGTCGCGCAGCGCCTCGCGCACGCGCGGCGAGGTCACGGCGCCGCCGCCGAGCGCGGCGACGATCGTCTCCTCCTCGAGCATCCGGAAGGCCGTCTCGCCCTCGTCGACGAAGATCTTCGGGATCGTCTTGCCGGCGGCGGCCTCGATGAGAGCGTCGGTGTCGACTCCGCCGAGCGCGCGGGCAGCCCGCGACTTGCCCGAGCCCATGAAGCCAACGATCGCGACGTGCTTGTTCGGATTCAGATTCGCTCCAGGTACGCGCGCCAGGCGGCGACGAAGTCGCCGAGCGCGTCGCCGCCGAACTTCTCGCGCGCGGCGCGGGCGAGCTCCCATGCGACCGCGGCTTCTGCAACGACGGCGAGCGCCTCGACCGCGGAGACGTCGCTCCGCTCGACGAGCGCCTGCGCGGGCTCGCCGGTGGCGAGATCGACGGAGCCGAGCGGCTTCATGAGCGTCGGGAGCGGCTTCATCGCGGCGCGGACGACGATCTCCTCGCCGTTCGACATGCCTGCCTCGATCCCGCCGGCGCGGTTCGACGTGCGGCGCTTGTCGACGCCGATCTCATCGTGCGCCTCGGAGCCGCGGAGCGACGCGAGCGCGAAGCCGTCGCCGATCTCGACTCCCTTCACCGCCTGGATTCCCATGACCGCGGCAGCAAGACGCGCGTCGAGGCGGTCCTCCCGCCGGGCGTACGAGCCGAGCCCCGGCGGGACACCCGTGGCGCGCACTTCGACCCGGCCGCCGAGCGTGTCCTGCTCCTTGCGCGCGGCATCGACGGCGCTGGGATCCGCGCCGTGCTCGGGAAGCGCCTCTCCGCGTACCTCGATGCCGATCTCACGGAGGAGCGTCTTCGCGACGGCGCCGGCTGCGACGTACACCGCAGTGTGCCGCGCCGAGGCGCGCTCGAGCGCGTCGCGCACGTCGTCGAGTCCGAACTTCTGGACGCCGGCGAGATCGGCGTGCCCGGGCCGCGGCAGGGTGACGGGCTTCGTCCCCTTCCCTTGCGGCTCCCCGTCCGGCGCGAACGGGCTCATCCCCCACGTCCAGTTCTTGTGGTCGCGGTTGCGGACGACGAGCGCGAGCGGCGTGCCGAGCGTGCGCCCATGCCGGAGACCCGCGAGCACCTCGACCTCGTCCGTCTCGATCTGCTGGCGCGGCGAGCGGCCGTAACCCTCCTGCCGCCGGCGCAGGTCGGCGTCGATCGCGGCCTTGTCGAGCGTCAGGCCCGCAGGCAGGCCGGAGACGATCGCAACGAGCGCCGGCCCGTGCGACTCGCCCGCAGTTGCGAGCTCGAGGTTCATAGCGAGACCTTAGAGGCGAGCGAGCACGCGGGCGATGCGACCGCGATCGGCTTCGGGCGCGGAGAGCAGGAAGCGGCCGAGGCGACGCATCTCGTCGGGATCGAGCGAGATCGCTGCCTCCGCCTCGTTTCCGTGCCACACGCTCACCCGCGCGTGCTGCCGGTCACCGAGGTAGAGCGAGACGCGGAGCCAGCCGTCGCCGAGATCGTGCAGGCCGCGGAAGTGCTCGATGATCTTCGTCCGCTGAACCTTGCCGCAGTGCGGGCAGAAGCGGAACTCGTCCTGCACCTCGCCCCTGCATGCGCTGCACGTATGCATAAGGGCGTTCTATGCCCACCGGAGGCTTACGTCAAGCCAAGCGCCGCGCGCATCGCCGCCACCGGCGCCGGGACTCCCGTCCACAGCTCGAAGCTCGCGGCTCCCTGCGCGACGAGCACCTCGAGACCGTCGAGGACGCGCGCGCCGTTCGCCGCCGCCGCCTCCGCCGTCGCGGTGCGCGGGTACGGGAGATCGACGAGCGTCTGTCCCTCCCGCAGCTCGAACAGCACGTCGTCGCGGACGGACGTCGCGTGGATCACGAGGTCGGCGTCACTCACGTCGGGCGGCCAGTCCCCGCGCCGGGAGAACACCCGCGCCTCGGGGAGCGCAGCGCGAAACGCCGCCGCCGCTCCTCCGTCGCCGACCAAAACAGGCTTGTGACGACGTGGCACGAGCTCCAAGATCGCGGCGTCCGTCGAAAAGCCGACGCCGCGGACGATCGTGTTGACCGACCCGAGCTCGCTCCCGAGCAGCCGCGCGACGTCGAGCTTGTACGGCGCCGTGACGTTCGCGAACTCGACCTCGCGCACCGCGGCCTCGAGCTCCTCGGGCGTGACATCCCGCGCGACGTATGTCCAGTCGTCCAGCCCAGCAGCCGCGAACGCGGCGTTCTGCATCCGGGGCGAGAGCGAGTGCGCCACCGGGTGGCCCAGGAGAACGACGAGGCTCATGGCTCTCGAAAGGTCGCAGCGGTTCGTCGCCGGAGCCCGGCTTCGCCGGGCGGGAGGCACACCGACCTTGGCTGAGCAGCAACCAGAAGGAGGGGGCCCGTGGGGGAACCACGGGTTCCCCCACGAAGCGAAGCGTCAGTAGCCGTACTGAGCCTGATGGTTGAGGAAGTCCTGGTAGCTCGCGGTGAAGTAGTGGTGACGGTGATCGGGCTTCCGGACGTAGTAGAGGTAGTCGACGTTCGCCGGATGCGCAGCGGCCTCGATCGCGGCGAGCCCGGGGTTGCCGATCGGCGTGGGCGGCATGCCGGGCTTGTTCCGCGTGTTGTACGGGTTGTCGCTCGCGAGCTCCGACTGGGTGATCGACTCGGTCGGCGGGATGTGGAGGCCGTAGCGGAGCGTCGCGTCGATCTGCAGCGCCATCCCGAGGTGGAGGCGGTTGTAGATCACCGCGGCGGCGAGCTTGTTCTCGCTCGGCACCGCGATCTCCGCCTGGATCATCGAGGCGATCTTGAGGACGTCGTACGGCGAGAGGTTCTTGCTGCGCGCGTACGACAGGTCGACCGTCCCCCACTTGCTCTGGAACGTGTGGAGCTGATTCGCGACGAGGTCGGCCGACGTCGACTTCCGGTCGAAGTTGTACGTGTCCGGGAAGAGGAAACCCTCCATTTGCAGCTTCTTCGAGCCGAAGCCGGGGATCCGCTGTGGCCGGCTCGCGAGGCGGTATCCCCGCTCGGAGATCTTGACCGGGTGATGGCTCTCGTGCTCTGCGATCTTCGCGACGGCGTTCACACGCGCGCCCATTTGGTCACGCGTGAAGCCTTCGGGGAAGACGACGTGGAACTGGCGGAGCGGCTTGGTCGTCGTCACGGCCACCGGGCCTCCGCCGCCGCAGCCGGCGACGAGAGCAGCGACGGCGAGAGCTAGGAGCGCGCCGCGGACCACTCGAGCCAGCCGGAGAGGAGATGTGCCGCCGCGACCGCGTCTTCGGGCGCCGCGCCCGCGGTCTGCTGCGCAAGGTCGGTCGTGAAGCGCTCGTCGAAGAGCTCGACGGGGACGTCCACTGCGGCGCGGAGCGACTCGACGAACCGCTCGGTCTCGGCGGCCTGCTCGCCGCGCTCGCCGCGGAGCGTCAGCGGGAGCCCGACGACGATCCGCTCGGCGGCTTCCGCGTCGATGAGCCTGACGAGCTCGGCGAGACCCGCATCGGTGCCGGCCTTCTCGACGATCGAGAGCGGCCGCGCGAGCGTCCCGGTCGGGTCGGAGACGGCGACGCCGGTGCGCGCCGACCCGTAGTCGAGAGCCATCACCTTCATGCGAGCGCGGCCTTCGCGGCCGCGAACGCCTGCGGGATCGCGTCGGCGTCGTCGCCGCCCGCCTGCGCCATCGTCGGCCTACCGCCGCCCTTGCCGCCGACGATCTGGCCCATCTCGTTCGCGATCTTCGACGCGTCGCCGAGACCCTCGGCGAGGTTGACGACGATATGGATGCGCCCGTCCGTCACCGACGCGACGATCGCACCGTCGGCCTTCTCCTGCTGGCGGATCCGGTCGGAGAGGTCGCGCAGCTCACCGCCCTTCACGCCGGACGTCTCGGCGAGCACGACCGCGCCGACCCGTTCGAGCTGGGCGGCCTGCGGCTGTGCCGTCTGTTTTGGCTTCTGCTTCCGTGCGCGTTCGA
>JAWVDC010000104.1:0-21184 GCA_033857715.1 Gaiellaceae bacterium
AGACCGGGCCCTTCGTCATCTCGGGGTCTACAACGTCGCCCCCCGTTGGGGCGCAGGTGGGAAGATTCGACCGCACGTGCACGTCTTGACGGTTGATAGCGCCACAAGCGGCGCGGAGAATTCCAAAGGAGGAACGCAACGATGTCGGACGAGACCCCCAAGGACGAGACCGCGGTCGAGGGCCACGGGTTCCGGATGGGCGCAAACGACGAGCCCGCAGGCGACGGCGGCGACGACGAGGTCGAGGCCCACGGGTCGAGGCTCGACGGCCCCCGTCTCGACGGCCCCCGCCAGGACGGCCCCCGGGAAAGCTAGAGCAGTTTCTCTTTGCGGACGAAGGGCCCGGCGAGACCGGGCCCTTCGCTCATCTCCGGGTCAGTGCTTCAGCCGCGGCCGCCGCGCGGGCGGCGAGCGCGTCCGCCTCTGCGACGCGGGGATCGTCCGGCAGCGCGGTCAAATTCACGGCCACGAGCTCGCGCGCGCCCCGTGCCACTCCGACCGCGAGGGCGGCCGCCGCGACCACGTCTGCCTGGACTCGAGGCTCCACTCGGCCGGCGGCTTCCCCGCACAGCTCGGCGAGGTCGGCGGCGAGGCGCACGAGGGCGAGGGGAGGCTCTGCCGCCGCGGCGACGGCCTGCCCGAGGGCCCAGTCGCGCCTGTCCTGCTCGTCGTCGGGCAGAGTCGCGGGGACATCGTCGTCGGCGAGATCGGCGCTGACATCGAGCGCGTGGCCGTACGCCTCGGCGTCGTCCTCGGCGAGCTTCACTGCGCGCTCGCCCAGTGACCCGGCCTGCGCGGCGACCCCGGAAGCCTCGGGCCACGCCGGGGCCGAGAGCCGCGCCGCCTTCTGCACCGTCGCGGCGGCGAGGGCGAGCGCGACGGCGAGCGCGGAGCCCGAGCTCGGCGCCTCGCCGGGCGCCGCCAGCTCCTCGAGCAGCGCTGTAAAGGAGAGGCCTGGAAACACGCTCAGCCGGGCTCGGCTCCCTCCACCGGCTCGAGTAGCCGGCGGAGGCGCGAGACGACGGACGGCGAGCCTTCGTACCCGGCGGCAGCCAGCGCGCGCTCGAGGTCGGCCTCGAGCTCCAGCCTGAACGCGGCGTCGCGCTCAGCCCGTGCCGTGAGGTCGTCGAGCGCCGCTCGAGCCTCCGGCAGCTCCTGCGCAGCCTGTACCCACGCCTCTGGAGCGGGGGGAAGGAGGCGGAGTAGCCGGGCGATCTGTTCCTCGTCGTAGCCGTTCATCTCACTCTTCAAGACGAGCTGAAGCTCCGCCTCCTTCCATGAGCTCGCGGACTTTCGCGAGGCAGCGCGAGATGCGGCTCGCGATCGTGCCCGCCGGAAGGTCGAGGGCGTCGCCGATCGTGCGGTAGCTCTCGTCGCGGCAGAAGAACCGGTCGAGGATCTCGCTGCACGGATCGCCCACGGCGTCAAGCGCCGCCCGCACCGCGATCGCGTCGTCGATGGCATTGAGCGTCTCCTCGGCCGCGCGCTCATCGGGCTCGGCTGCGCCCGGCGCGTCGCGCGCCAGCACGCGCATCCGGTCGATGCAGAGACGACGCGTGAGCTGGCCGAGCCACGGGAGGACGGCGTCGTCGTTGCGCAACTCGCCGAGCTTCTCGTACGCGCGGGCGAAGACCTCTTGGAAGACGTCCTCCGCGTCCGACGGAGCAAGCCGGAACCCGCGGCTGCATATCGCGTAGACGTACCGCGAGAAGCGCTCGACGAACGCGTTCCAGGCTCCGGGCTCGCCCGCCCGGCACCGCGTGACGAGCTGTGCGTCGCTCAGCCCTGCCGTTTCCATATCGCTGACCCTAACCCCGCGAAGGGCTTCCTCAAATGGGAGCGTCGAAGAGGCCGAGCCACTTGCTGAGATCCGGCTCGACGGGCAGTTCCCTTTCGAGCTTTGCCTTCAGCTCGAGCTCCTGCGCGTTGTCGCGCTCCTGCTTGGAACCGGTGGGGATGAACGGCCACCACGTGCCGGTCTTGAAGCCGTAGATCCAGTAGACGGGATGGCCGTTGCCGAAGGCGCCGCCGTCGAAGCGGAACGCCGCTGCGAGCAGCTGACCGCCGAAGCCGTGCTGCTCGAGCTCCGATGCGAGAGCGTGCACGCCCGCGACCTGGTCGTCGAGCTGCGGGTCGCGGACGATCACCCACTCGTAGCCGAACGAGTCCGTCTTGCGGTCGATGTCCGAGCCCTGGCCGCGTGCGACGCTCCGCAGTAGCTCCTCCGCGTCGTTCTCCGTCGACGTGAACTCGCCGGCGGACATCGGCTTGAAGATGAGCGCGGAGTCGCCCGCAGGCTTGAGGGAGCACTCGGTCTGGAGCGTTACCGCCGCAGTCGAGAGCGCGAAGAGCTTGTCAGCAGCGGGCTCCTTGAGCTTCTTGCGCCCGAAGAGGATGTCGCCGAGCGGGCTCAGGATTCCGGGGCGTCGTCGCTCGTAGCCGGGATCTCCTTAGGCGCGTCACCGCTGCCGACCTCGGCCTTGAGCTTCGCGAGCTCGTCGTTCACCTGGCTCGACGCGGAGATCTGCGCCAGCTCGCGGTCGAGCTGCGTCTGGTCGCCCGCGGAGAAGTCCTCGAGCGCGCCCGCAGACGTGAGCTCGTCGATCGCGGATGCGCGCGCCTGCATCTCCTCCGTCTTCTCCTTCGCCCTCTGGATCGCGAGGCCGGTGTCCTGCATCCCGCGCCCGATCCCCGTCGCGGCCTCGCCGACCTTGACCTGCGCCTCGGCCGCGGAGTACTGCGCCTTGAGGACTTCCTTCTGCGAGCGGAACGACTCGATTCGCGTCTCGAGCTGCTGCTGGGAGTCGATGAGCTTCTGCTGCTGCTCGTCGAGCTGCTTGACCTGCGTGTCCATCTCCTGCAGCTGCTGCTGCGCGACCACCTTGCGCTGAAGCGCCTGGGTCGCGAGATCGTCGCGGCCGGCGGTGACGGCGTCGCGCGCCTGCGTCTCGAGCTTCACGACGTTCTGCTCGAGCTTCTGCTGCTGGAGCTCGATCCGCTTCTTCGCGGTGGTGACGTCGGCGACGCCCCGCTTCATGTTCTGGAGCTGCTGGAGCATCTGCTCGTACGAGTAGTCGAGCGTCTCGTTCGGGTTCTCGGCCCGGTTGAGGAGCTTCGAGTACTTCGACTTGATTAGGAGCGCTGTGCGACTCATGAGTCCGGCCATGGGGGTTAGCCTAGCTGGCCATGTTGGTCGCGAGAAGCATGCATCCGGACTGGCTGTCGAACGCGTACGTCGTCGCCTTGGAGGAGGGCGGCCCCGCCGTCTTCGTCGACTCCGGCGCGGACGTCGGGCCGCTCGTCGCGGCGGTCGAGGAGTGGGGCGCGCGTCCGGTCGCGCTGCTGCGGACGCACTCGCACCACGACCACGTGGTGCACGAGGACGAGCTCGCGGGGCGCTACGAGATTCCGGTCATTGCGGAGCCCGGCGAGTGGGAGTGGGACGGTCTCGCGGTGCGCGGCGTGGCGACACCGGGGCACGCCGACGATCACGTCTCGTTTGTAATCGGTGACAGTCTCGTCACAACCGGTGACGTCCTCTTCCTCGACGCGGTCGGCGGCGGCGACGTCGAGCAGGTGCGCCGTTCGGTGATGGACGTCCTCCTCGCGCTGCCGGACTCGATGCGCGTCCTGCCGGGCCACACGGAGGAGACGACGATCGGCCGCGAGCGCGAGAACAACCCGTTTGTTCGCGTCTGGAGCGGGGCGGAGCCGGAGCTCGGCGAGCCGGTGCGCGTCGCGGGCCGCGATGCGACGCTCCTCGTCTGGTCGCCGGATTACGACGGCAAGGGCAAGGCGCGAGTGCGCTTCTCCGACGACGGCACGGAAGCGATCGTCGGCGGCTCGCGCGTCGAACGCCTCTAAAGGCCATGTCCCAACATGGCCGGGGTCTGACCCCGAACATGCGCCAGGGACACGGCGGCGCGGGCCATGTCCGGAAGGGACAGTAGGTTGCGCCGGTGCGTCTCATCGTCGCCCGTTGCGAGGTCGTCTACTCCGGTCGTCTCTCCGCCGTTCTCCCCGAGGCGGTGCGCCTGCTCATCCTCAAGGCTGACGGATCCGTGCTCGTCCATGACGACGCCGGCGGGTTCAAACCGTTGAACTGGATGACCGCGCCGACCTTCGTCGCGGACGAGGGGGACAGGCTCGTCGTCACGAAGCCGAAGACGGAAGACCAGCTCGAGATCCGCCTCGTCGAGGTGCTGAGCGACGTCGTCCACGACATGGGGGAGTCGGCCGCGCTCCAGAAGGACGGCGTCGAGCGTGACCTCCAGCTCGCGCTCGCGGACGCCCCCGACGCGCTCGGGGAGCCGCTGACGCTCGTGAAGCGCGAGTGGGCGACCGAGATCGGCCCGGTCGACCTCATGTGCAAAGACGACACCGGCGAGTGGGTCGCGGTCGAGATCAAGCGCGTCGGCACGATCGAAGCGGTCGAGCAGCTGACGCGCTACCTCGCCTTCATCCGCGATGACCCGGCGAAGGCCGGCTGCCGCGGGATCCTCGCCGCGCAGCAGATCAAGCCGCAAGCGGTCGCACTCGCCGAGTCGCGCAGCATTCGATGTGCGACAGTCGACCTCCAAGTACTCCGCGGCGAGCGCGAGCCCGACCTGACGCTCTTCGCCGCCTAAGCGAGGAGGGCGTATGGCCGTCAAGTTGCACCGTTGCTCGCAGCAGTGGGTGAAGATCAAGGCGCATCCGTGCTGGAAGGTCGAGAAGGCGCTCATGGACATGGGGATCGAGTACGAGCGCATCCCCGGGCCTACGAGCAAGAGCAAGCGCGAGACCGTGTTCGAAGGCACGGGCCAGCGGCTCTATCCGAACATCCAGTTCGAGGATGGCAGCTGGTACCGCGAGCAGTCGAAGGACATGGAGGCGACCATTCGCTCGGGCAAGCTGATGGAAAAGGCGGGCCGCTAGGATTCTCAGCACGGGGCTATAGCTCAGTTGGGAGAGCGCCTGGTTCGCAATCAGGAGGTCGGCGGTTCGAGCCCGCCTAGCTCCATTCCCGTCGCGCTTATCGCCACGTTCTGCCCCTACGCGCGGTGACCACGAGGCGCGGCTGAAGGAAAGTTCCGCTACAACGGTGACAGTGTCTTCGCCCCAGCCCACGAGCGATACGGACTCGCCGCGCTCGTGGAAGGGCGTCCTCGCTCCCTACGCTCAGCCACGGCTCAGCCGGAGTCTCATCGATATCGCCACCTCCGCGGTGCCGTATCTCGCACTGCTCGTTGCGATGACGTTCGCGCTGCACGTCTCGGTGTGGCTCTCGCTCGCGCTCGTCCTGCCGGCGGCGGGGTTCCTCACGCGCACATTCATCGTCTTCCATGACTGCACGCACGGCTCGTTCATGCCCTCCCGCCGCGCGAACGACGCGCTCGGGGTCGTGTTGGGCCTGTTCGTCTGGCTGCCCTACCGCGGTTGGCAGCACGAGCATGCCGTCCACCATGCGACCGCGGGAGACCTCGACCGTCGCGGCGTAGGGGACGTCGCGACGCTTACGGTCGCCGAGTACGAGGCGCTCTCTCGGCGCGAGCAGCTCAAGTACCGCCTCTACCGGAGCCCGCTGATCATGTTCGGCTTCGGCTGGTTCCTCGTCCTCATGTGGGGCCCGCGATTCGCGCGGCCCGACGCGTCCGCGCGGGTGCGTAGGAGCGTGCACGTGACGAATTTCCTGCTGGCGCTCATCGTCGCAGCTGCGTGCTTGACCATCGGCTGGCGCGACTATCTCCTCGTGCAGGGCCCCGTTCTCGTCGTGAGCGGCGCTGTCGGCGTGTGGCTCTTCTACGTCCAGCACCAGTACGAGGACACGTACTGGCAGGAGCACGCCGACTGGCGGTACGACTACGCCGCGCTCGCGGGGAGCTCGTACCTGAAGCTGCCCGCCATCCTGCGCTTCTTCACGGGGAACATCGGCTTCCACCACGTGCACCACCTGAGCGTCGGGATCCCGAACTACAACCTCCGCGCGGCCCACGAGGCGGACGACCGCCTCCAGACCGTCCCGGAGCTCACGATCCGGCAAGGGCTCCGCGCCACGACGCTGAAGTTGTGGGACGAACAGCGTTCGAGGCTCGTCACGTTCCGGGAGGCGCGTACGCGGTAATCGCCTCGGGGGACGGGGCGCCCGGCGTTTGCCTTAAGGCGGCTTCGGCTAGGTTGAACTGAGCGTCCCCGTGTCCTGACTCCCACACGTGCCCGCGGTTTGCTGTTTTGGGGGAGTGACCGGAGGGAGTACCGTGCGCACCGCGATCGTCTCAACCTATCCGCCGCGGGCGTGCGGGATCGGCACCTTTGCCGCGGATCTGCGCAGCACGCTTGCGCGCGTTGACGGCGTCCGAAGCGCAGACCTCGTCGCAGTCCTGAACGAGCCGTCGAGCCCGCAGCGGCGGGGAGTGCTCGGCACCATCGCGCAGGCTGTCCGCGGCGATTACATCCGGACTGCGCGGATGCTCGGGCGGCTCGACATCGACGTCGTCCTGCTCCAGCACGAGTACGGCATCTTCGGCGGCCGCGACGGCGAGTACGTCCTGTCGTTCGCACGCCAGCTGGCGCAGCCGCTCGTCGTGACGCTGCACACGGTGCTCTCGGAGCCGACGCCGCATCAGGCGGAGGTGCTCGGGGAGCTGTGCGCCGAGGCGGAGCTCGTCATCGTGATGACGGACACCGCCATGGAGCTGCTCGTCGCCTCGGGGATGTGCCCGGAGGAAAAGGTCCGCGTCGTCCCGCATGGGGCGCCGGCCCGGCTAACGGCCCGCGCCGCGGCCGAATCCACCGTCGGTCGAAGCGGCGAGGAGTTCCGGCTTTCGACCTTCGGCTTGATCTCGCCCGGCAAGGGTCTGGAGATGGCGATCGAGGCCATGCCTGCGATCGTCGAGAGGCATCCGGAGGTCGTCTACACGATCGCCGGCCGGACGCATCCGGATATCGCGCATCGCGAGGGCGAGCGGTACCGCTTGATGCTCGAGCGGCGCGTGCTCGAGCTAGGCGTCGACGAGCACGTCGAGTTCGACGACCGGTTTCTGTCTCTCGAGGCGTTGTCGGACCTGCTCGCTGAGACCGACGTGTTCGTCACGCCGTATCGCGGCCGCGAGCAGATCTCGTCGGGTGCGCTCACGTTCGCGCTCGCCGCGGGCTGCGGCGTCGTGTCGACGCCGTACTGGTACGCGCAGGACATGCTCGCGACCGGCGCGGGGCGCCTCGTCCCCTTCGACGACGCGCCTGCGCTCGCCGACGCCGTCTGCGACTACATCGAGCAGCCGGAGCTGCTCGCGAGCGCTCGCGCGGAGGCGCGGCGGATCGGCTCCTCGCTCGCGTGGCCGTCGGTCGCCGAAGCCAGCGCGGCGGTGCTCGCGGAGGCGCTCGCGCTTGCGCCACGTCGCCGGCCCCCGGGCGTGGCCGATCTCCATCTGACGAGCCTCCGCAGCGACCATCTGCGCACGCTCGTCGACGACGTGGGGATCGTGCAGCACGCGCACGGGCTCATCCCCAACCGCGACAGCGGATACTGCGTCGACGACGTCGCGCGCCTCGCGGTCGTCTCACTCGCGCTCGCGCGCCGCGGCGACGAGCAGGTCTGGACGCCGATTCTCTATCGCTCGCTCGCCTTCCTCCACGCCGCCACGGGCGAGACGGGGATGCGCAACTTCATGAGCTACGACCGGCGCTGGCTCGACGAGCCGCATGTCGGCGACCACGTCGGTCGCTCGGTGTGGGCGCTCGGCGAGATCCTCGCCACGGCGTGGATCGAGGCGCTCGTCGTTCCCGCGCGCGACCTCCTCGCGCGGCAGGTCGAGTCGCTCGCGGGACAGGTCTCGCTGCGGACGGCCGCCTACGCGGTCCTCGGGCTCTCCCGGCTCGACCCCGACCGGCTCGAGCCGCAGGCGCGAAAGCTCCTCGAGCGTCTGGTGGAGCAGCTCGCCGACGCGTACGAACGGACCGCGACGACCGACTGGAGCTGGTTCGAGGACGAGCTCGTCTACGACAACGCGCGCCTTTCGCAGGCGTTGATCAGCGGCGCAGAGGCGCTCGGCCGTGACGACCTCGTGGAGCGTGGGCTCGAGTCGCTCCGCTGGCTCGGTGACGAGTCCCGGCTCGGCGAGGCTTACCTGTCCGTCGCCGGTCACCGGGGCCGGAGACGGAACGAGGGCGTGCGCGACAGCGGCGACGAGCAGCCCCTCGACGTGGCCGCGCTCGTCGAGGCCGAGCTCGCGGCGTACGCCGTCACTCGCGATCCCGAGCACGGCCGCCGGGCGACCGTTGCGTTCGAGTGGTTCCTCGGGCGCAACCGCCTACAGAGGCCGCTCTACGACTTCGCGACCGGCGGCTGCGGCGATGGCCTCGGCACGGAGACACCGAACGCGAACGAAGGTGCGGAGTCGACTCTCGCGCTCCACCACGCCGCGCTCTTGCTCGACGCAGCCGGCATTCGCGCGGGCGTCGACACGCGGGCGCCCGCAGGGGCAGCGGCGTGACCGTCCGCGAGCTCTTCTCCCGGCACCCAGCCAATCCGATCCTCACGGCTGAGGACTGGCCGTATCCGGTCAACGCGGTCTTCAACCCGGCTGCCGCGACCGTCGACGGCGAGACGATCCTGCTCGCCCGGGTCGAGGACCGACGGGGGATCTCCCACCTCAGCGTGGCCCGCTCGTCCGATGGCGTACGAAACTGGACGATCGATCCCGTTCCGTTCCTCGAGCCCGACGGCTCCGTCGATGAGCAGTGGGGCTTCGAGGACGCGCGCGTCGTCTGGGTCGACGAGCTCCGCAGCTGGATGATCACCTGCACGGCTTACGGCCCCTCCGGCCCGGCCGTCTACCTGGCGTCGACCGAGGACTTCGTCTCCGTCGAGCGCCGCGGGATCATCCAGCATCCCGAAGACAAGAACGCGGCGCTCTTCTCGAACCGGATCGACGGCCGCTGGGTGCTTCTGCATCGGCCGACGACGCACTTCGGCGGAGGGATAGGGAGCGGCGAGATCGCGCTCTCGCACTCGGACGACCTCATCAGCTGGGGCGCCCGCGAGACGGTGCTCTCACCGCGCGAGGGCGCATGGTGGGATTCGCTGCGGATCGGCATCGGGCCGCCGCCGCTGCGCACCGAGCACGGCTGGCTCCTCCTCTATCACGGCGTCAAGCAAACGGTGAGCGGTGGCATTTACCGGGTCGGCGCCGCGTTGCTCGATCTCGACGACCCGACGCGCGTGTTGCACCGGCTCCCCAGCTGGGTGCTGTCGCCGACGGCTCCGTACGAGCGCGTCGGGGACATCCCGAACGTCGTCTTCCCCTGCGGCCTCTTGCACGACGAGGCCGCAGGAGAGCTCCGCCTCTACTACGGCGCAGCAGACACGTCGATCGCCCTCGCCACCGCGAAGCTCAGCGACGTGCTCGACGCTCTGCTCGCTGCGTCGTAAGGGAGCTACTTGCCGCGGGCGTGCTTCTTGGGGATCTTCTCCTTCTGCGGCGGCGGGGGAGTGCCGGCGGTTGCCGCGGCGGCCTCCGCCCGTTGACGCTGCTTGCGCGTCGCCATTGCTAGCTCCGGCCCAGCAGGCGCTTCCACCACGGCGTCGCGTCCGCGCTCGCGGCGCTCTGGGGCGCGTTCGGTGTGAGGATGCTCTCGGCGCGGGGCGTGTCGCCGTTCGTGTCGGCGACGGGAGTCTCGGACGCGCTCTCTGTCGGGGTCTCGGGCGTGCTCATTGGTTCACCACTCGATCTGCGGCGCTTGGCCGCGTGGGACGAGACGCAAGATGGAGGAGCTCGACTCGCCTTAAACGAGGCGCTCACGTCGTGCCGTCCCTCACAACTTACTTGCAATCGAGGCGCCCGAATCCCCGGTAGCCTTTTGAAGCGCGTATTCCGCGCGCAAAGCCGCTGGGGCTCCGATGTCCTCTTCGACTTCTCATCCGACCTCGAGAGCAGGGAGCGCGACCAGGTGAGGTTTCTCAGAGCCGCGTGGGCACCGGGCCGCCGCCGCTTCCTCGCGGGAATCGCGTTCGCCGCGGTCACGGTTGCGGCGTCTCTCCTCATCGGCCAGCGGCTGACGACCTCGAGCTGGCCCCTCGCGCACACGAAGACGCTGCTCGTCGCGCTGGCGACGCTCTCGTACTTCGTGAGCTTCATCCTCCGCGCGCGCGGCTGGCGTCGCCTCTTCCCGGGCGGGGAGCAGCCCGACCAGGCTCGCTGCCTCGCCTCGGTCGGCGCGGCGGCCGCGAGCGGTGTCGTCCTCCCGTTCCGGCTCGACTACCTCGTGAAGATCGGGACGATCCGCAAGCTCAAGGGAGTCCGGGTCGGATTCGAGGCGATCGCGCTCTCGATCATCTCTCTCGGCATGGTCGACGCGATCGCGATGCTGCCGCTGTCGATCTCCGCGACGGCGACGAGCTCGGCGAGCTTCCGCGGACCGTTACTGATCGTCGTCGCGTTCGGCGTCGGCTGTTGCGCGTTGCTCGTCGCGAGCACGCGACTTGTCAGCCTGCCCGGGCTGCGCCGCAGCAAGCGGCTTCGCCGGATCTCGGACCACGTCTCCGCGCACAGCGTCTCCGGCGGCCGCAGGAACGCGCTCATCGCCGGGCTGTATCTCTTCGCCTGCTGGAACTGCCGCGCCATCGGCAGCGTCCTGTTGCTTAGCGCGCTCGGCTTCCACTTCGCGCCGGGGACGGCGCTCGCCGTTCTCTGCCTCAGCGCGGCGGCCGGCGTCATTCCTGTCACCGCCGGCGGCGCGGTGGCGAGCCTCGGCGCGACGGCCGGAATCCTGCTCGCGCTCGGCGTCGGCAAGGACGTTGCGATCAACTTCTCCCTTGCCTCGGGGCTCCTGCTCGTGACGAGTGCGAGCGCCGCCGCGCTCGCCGGTGTTCTCGTCTCGGTCGGGATGGCCGCGATGACGCGCCGCCGCGCGACCGCCGCCGCCGCTTAGCGCCTGCGACGGCGGTGCGGCTGACCCGACGGTCGCCGCGGAGCCGGAGTCTCGATCCCCGACGCGGCGAACGCGCGAGCGTGACCGAGCGTCCCCGCAAGCTTGCTGACGTCGAGACGCTGCTCCGGCAGCACGAGCGTGACCCCGGTGCCGCTGCGGCCGGCGCGGCCGGTCCGGCCGACGCGGTGCGTGTAGTCGTCGGCGGTGCGCGGCGGATCGAAGTTGATCACGTGCGTGATGTCGTCGACGTCCAGGCCGCGCGCGGCGACGTCCGTCGCGATCAACGTGGAGACGCGGCCCGAGCCGAACTGCGCGAGCGACCGCTCACGCGCGTTCTGCGACATGTTCCCGTGCAGCACTGCCGCGCGCAGGTTGTGCGTGCGGTCGAGCTTCCGCGCGAGCTTGTCCGCCCCGTACTTCGTGCGGACGAAGACGAGCGCGAGCCCACGCTCGCGGCGAAGCTGGCCGGCGAGCTGCTCGAGCTTGTCCTCCGAGGTGACGGCGACGAACTCGTGGTCGACGTCGCCGCGCACGGTCTCGGTCTGCGCGCCGGTCGTGTACCGGGACGCCTTGACCGTGTACGCACGGGCCATGTCCGCGACAGCGCCGTCGAGCGTCGCGGAGAAGAGCAGCGTCTGCCGGTTCTCGGGGATCTCCCTGACGATGCGGTCGACCTGCGGCCGGAAGCCCATGTCGAGCATCCGGTCGGCCTCGTCGAGGACGAGGACGCGAACCGAGTCGAGGGAGATCAGCCTCCGCTCGAGCAGGTCGTTCAGGCGTCCCGGAGTGGCGACGAGAACGTCGGAGGTGCGGGCGTTCTTCGCCTGTCCCTGCACCGACGTGCCGCCGTACACCGCGGCGACCCAGAGGCCGCGAGCGCGGGCGAGCGGCTGGAGCTCCTCGACGATCTGCGAGGCGAGCTCACGCGTGGGGACGAGGATGAGCGCGGCCGGCTGCCCTGCAGCCTCCGCGGTGCGCTCGATCGTCGGGATGCCGAAAGCGAGTGTCTTGCCCGAGCCCGTGGGCGACGCCGCAAGGACGTCGACTCCTGCGAGGGCGTCGGGCAAGACGAGCGCCTGGATGGCGAACGGTTTCGTGATGCCGAGACGCGACAGCGCCTCGACAACGGGCGCGCTCACACCGAGCGCGGTGAATGACTTGGACAAATCTGTTCCTTCCGTAGAGCGGGTTCGAGATGCGAGAGACTCGAAACGCCTACAAAGAGGAGGAACGAGAAGCTGAATCTCCCGGCGCCGTATGGCCGCCGTGGGGCCACGGTAGCAAGAGGCGGGGCAGACACCTGCTAGGCTCAGTGGACTTTCTGAGCGAGTACCGGCTGCGCACCGTGCGCCTCCACTGCCCGTTCCTGAGTAGCAGGGGAGGTGTTTCATCTAATGGCAACCGGAACCGTAAAGTGGTTCAACGCCGACAAGGGGTATGGCTTCATCACTCCCGACGACGGCGGCAAGGATCTGTTCGTCCACCACAGCGCGATCATGGGCGACGGGTACAAGACCCTCGCCGAGAACGCGAAGGTGCAGTTCGAGCCCAGTCAGGGCGCGAAGGGGCCCGAGGCGACGAACGTCGCGTTGGCGTCCGCCTAGCTTCGAGCGTGAGCCGCGGCGTCGCGAGACGTCGCGGCTCCCTCGACAAAAGAAAGAGGGAGCGGCCGATGTCGATCAAGGGTCAAACGCACGCCAAGAGAGCGCGCGAGTTCGCGCTCCGGGAGAAGCGCGAGCAGAAGAAAGCGAAGAAGGAAGATCGGCGCAACGGGGTCCTCCCAGAGGCGATCGACACAGACGGCGTAGAGGGCACGGACGGCGAGCCGAGCCTCGAGCCGCAACCCGAGCCTGCCACGGAGTGGGTCCAGTGAGCCCCGCTCCTGATCGCAGCGACGGAGTGCCGCGCGCGACCGTACGCCTCTCCACGCTGCCCGGCCGGACTCCGGTCGCAGAGGAGTGGGCGGGCGCGAACCAGGCGAAGGACGAGAAGCTGCGTGTGAGGAAGCTGCAGCGCCGCGCCCGTGACGGCGGCTATGAGTTGCGCCATTCGGACCGCGGATGGGTGTTGATCGACGGCGCGCGTAAGGCAGTCGACGATCGCCGCGGCCTGAGCTTGAAAGACGTCACGTCACTCCTGGATCAGGCGCTCAAGTCGTGACTGCGGGCGCGGCCGATCCACGTTCGGTCGCACTCGACGCGTACATCGCACGGCGCGAGGGGCAAGGGTTCCGAGTCGAGACGAAGAGCGGCCGGCAGGCCGTGATCATCCGCCGGCATCCCTTGCATTTCGCGCTGCGCTGGGTCGCCCGGGACAAAGCGGAGCAGCGCCTCGTGCTCTCGGTCGACCAGCACGGCGAGGTCGTCGCGCAGCGCGCGCAGCCCGTTCGTTGGTGAGGATCTGCGGCGACAATCGTCGCGCTCGCTTCTTGATCGTCCTATCGTGAGACGCCTGTGCGGCACTCACATGACAACGATCACGCGGGCCATTCGCACGGCGTAACGGCCGACACGAGCACGGGGCGTCTCGCGGTTGCGCTCGGTCTGATCGCCGCCTTCATGGCCGCTGAAGTCGTCGCCGGCATCCTGGTCCATTCCTTGGCGTTGCTCTCGGACGCCGCGCACATGCTCACCGACGCGGGAGCGATCGGGCTCTCGTTGCTCGCGCTTCGGCTCGCGGCGCGACCGGCGGCCGGGGCGATGACGTTCGGCCTGCGGCGGGCGGAGATCCTCTCGGCGCAGGCGAACGGAGGGACACTGCTCGTACTCGCGGCGTTGATTCTCTACGAGGCGGTCCACCGGCTCGTCTCGCCGCCCGTGGTCTCTGGTTGGACGGTGACGATCGTCGCGCTTGCGGGTGTTGCGGTGAACCTCCTTGCGACCTGGCAGCTGGCCAAGGCGAATCGCGCGAACATGGCGGTCGAGGGAAGCTTCCAACACATCCTCACCGACCTCTACGCCTTCACCGGTACGGCGATCGCGGGTGTGGTCATCGTCGCAACGGGCTTCCACCGCGCCGACCCGATCGCGTCCCTCGTCGTCGCCGCGTTGATGGTGCGCGCGGCGTACGGGCTTCTCAAGAACTCGGGGCGAGTCCTGCTCGAGATGGCGCCCGAGCAACTTGACGTAAAGGAGATCGGCGAGGCCCTCGCGGCGCACCCGCACGTCGCCTCCGTGCACGACCTGCACGTGTGGGAGATCGGTTCGGGCTTCCCGTCGCTCTCAGCTCACGTTCTCGTGCACAAAGGGGACGACTGCCACGCGATCCGGATGGAACTCGAGCGGCTCCTACGCGATCGCTTCGGCATCGACCACACCACGCTGCAGGTCGACCACGAGCAGCCGAACCTTCTTCAGATTGCCGACCACTAGTCATCACGATCACGATCACGTCCACGGCCACGGCCACTCGCACGGGCTGGTCGACCGGTCGATTCTCCGATCGCGCGCCGGGATCCGCGCCGTCGCGTGGAGCCTCGGGATCCTCACCGTTACGGCGCTGGCACAGGCGTTCATCTACTCCCGCACGCTCAGTGTTGCTCTGCTCGCCGACCTCATCCACAACTTCGGCGACGCCCTGACGGCCATCCCGCTGGGGCTCGCGTTCTTTCTGCGCAGCGCTCGCGGCGAGCGGATCGCCGGCCTCGGAGTCGTACTCGCGATCTTCATCAGTGCGCTCGTCGCGCTCTGGCAGACCGTGGAGCGCTTCGTGCATCCGCACGCGCTGTCGCATTTGTGGATGCTCGCGGGGGCCGGCCTGATCGGCTTCGTCGGAAACGAGCTCGCCGCGCAGGTGCGGCTTCGTGCCGGCCGGCGTCTACAGAGCGCGGCTCTCGTGGCCGACGGCAACCACGCCCGCGTCGATGGGTTCGTCAGCCTCGGCGTTCTCGCGAGCGCGGCGGTCGTCGCGCTCGGCCTCGACGTCGCCGATCCGATCATCGGTCTCCTCATCACGCTCGTGATCCTGCGGATCACCTGGGAGTCGTGGCACACCGTCCGCAGTGCCGACATCGACTTGGAGCACATTCACGAGCACTAAGCCGCTCTAGCCGCGGGAGTGTCAGTGCAGAGCGAGCCCGATGGCGGCGCCGGCGACGACGAGCGCGGGCTCGGGCACCTTGACGCGCGTCTGAAGGAGAAGGGCGAGCGCGACGATCCCGATCATCGCCGCGAGCCAGCCGTGGATCGTCTGGCGGCCGATGACGATCGCGGCGCCGGCGATCGCTCCTGCGGCGGCGGCGGTCGCTCCTTTGACGAAGCCCGTCACACGGGGATGGCGCTCGAAGCGGCGGAACAGCCTGCCCGGGACGACGACGAACAGAAACGTCGGCGTGAAGATCGCGGCGGTGGCGATGAGCGCGCCCACGACTCCCGCGACGAGGTAGCCCGCGAACGTTCCCATGAGCACGACCGGCCCGGGGCTGATGAGCCCCATCGCCACCGAGTCCGTGAACTGCTGCTCGGTGAGCCAGTGGTGGCTCTCGACCAGCCCCTGATGGAGGAACGGGACGACGGCGAGGCCGGAGCCGAACGTGAGCGCACTCGCCTTCGCGAAGAAGAGCGCCATCGTTCCGAGGAGCCCGGTGGCCGCAATCCACGCGAAGCCCTTCACGCTCGCGAGCGGAAACATGGCCGTGAGACGACTCCCCACGCGCGGCAGGCCGCCCCCGTAGTAGATCGCGGTGAACACGCCCGCGCCGAGGAAGAGCCACACGACTTCCGAGCCCGAGATCGCAGTCACGGCGCAGACGATCGCCGCGATAGCCCAGAGAACCGGATCACGCCTGTTCGTCGAGCGCGCGAGCTTGTAGCTCGCGATCGTGACGATCGCCATGACCGCCGGGCCGACACCGAAGAAGACGCTTTGCACCTGGGAAAGTCCCTGGTAATGGGCATAAACGGCGGCGACGGCCGTGACGAGCACCATCGGTGGCACGACGAACGGCAAGGCGACGAGAAGCGCGCCCAGCGCGCCCCGCTCGAGGTACCCGAGCCACATCGCGAGCTGCGCCGCGAGCGGCCCGGGCATCGTCTGCGCGATCGCGAGCCCCTGCTGGTACTCCTCTTCGCTGTACCAGCCTCGCGCCTCGACGAGATCGCGCCGCATGTACCCGGCGAGCGCGATCGGCCCGCCGAAACCGAACGCTCCCAACCGGAAGAAGTACGCGACCAGGCCCCGCATGGACCGGGGCGTGCCCGTCGCCTGCTCCGGCGCAGCCGCCTCCGTCATTCCGGCAACTTACGCGGTCCCGGAGGTAACGTCGTCTCGTGGGAGCGGAGCCGCGCGTCGGGTTGCTCTGGCGTCGAGAATGGGATCCGCCGTCCGCGGAGCCGCCGAAGCTGCACGGCGTTTTCGCCGCCTTCGCGGAGCTCGGGGTCGAGGCCGAGGGAGTCGTCTACTCCGATGGCGAGGTCGAGGCGGTTCGCGAGCAGCTGCTCGAGCTCGACGCGGTGCTCGTCTGGGTGAACCCGATCGAGAAGGGGCTCGACCGTTCCGTGCTCAACCCGCTGCTGAGCGAGGTCGCGCAGGCAGGTGTGTTCGTCAGTGCGCACCCCGACGTCATCCAGCGCATGGGGACGAAGCAGGTGCTCGTCGACACCCGCGAGATGAGCTGGGGGACGGACACCCGGCTCTATCCCGACTGGGAGGCGCTGCGGACGCAGCTCCCGGCGCGGCTGCGCGAGGGTCGTCCGCTCGTTCTCAAGCAGATGCGCGGCATGGGCGGGCAGGGCGTCTGGAAAGTCGAGCTCGCCGCCCACGGCTCGGTCGTCGCCCAGCACGCCGCCGGCGCCGCCGAGCCCGAGACGATGTCACTCGACGACTTCCTCGAACGCTGCCGCGACTACGGAGCAGTCGTCGAGCAGTCGTACCAGCCCCGGCTCCCGGAGGGGATGATCCGGGCCTACCTCACCCACGACCGTGTCGTCGGCTTCGCGCAGCAGTACCCGCGCGGTCTGTCCCGCCCGGCGTGGAGCCGCTCGGCTCGGGGAAGTCGTTCGAGCCGCCGGACGCGGCCGAGTTCCAGCCGATCCGGCGCCGCGTCGAGGACGAATGGGTTCCGGAGATGCAGCGAATCCTCGGCCTCCCGACCCACGAGCTCCCGGTCATCTGGGATCTCGACTTCCTCCACGGCGAGGGAGACGGCTTCGTGCTGTGCGAGATCAACGTGCAGTCGACGTTCGCGTTCCCCGAGGTGGCGATGCCCGGCGTCGCGGAGGCAACGCTCGACCGGCTACGCGAGCGCTAGGGTCGCGGCCATGCGGTACAGGCGCGAGATCGAGGTTCCGACGCCGCCCGGCGAGACGTTCGCGTACCTCGCCGACTTCTCGACGACGGCGGAATGGGATCCCGGCATCGCCGAGGCCCGGCGACTGACGCCAGAGCCGACGGCGCTCGGGAGCCGTTTCGAGCTCATCGCCACCTTCGGCGGCAACCGGCAGCGATTCGAGTACGTCGTCACCGAGCTCGAGGACGGGAAGCGCATCGCGCTCCACGGCGTCGGCGAGAAGGCTCTCTCCGACGACCTCATCACCGTCGTTTCGACTGCGAACGGGACGCGAATCGGCTACGAGGCCGACATCCGCCTCAAGGGCGTGCGGCGCATCGCCGAGCCGTTCCTCCGCTCCGCCTTCACGCGCATGTGCGACGACGCGATGGACGCTCTCGCGGCCCGTCTCACCCGGTGACGCTCGTCACGCTGTCAACGGGCGCCGAGATGCGCCTGACCGGCGACGGCTCGGTCGCGGTCGTGTGCGTCAACGGCGGACAGGCGTCGGAGGTCGAGGGCACATGGAGCGCCTCGCTCGAGTGGCTCGTCGGCCGGCTTGCGCCACGCTTTCCCGGGCTCACGTTCGCGGAGGTGCGCTACCGGATCAAGTCGTGGAAGCAGCTCGACGGGTGCATCGCCGACGCGCGCGCCGCGGTGCGTGAGGTCGGCGCCGAGCGTGTCCTGATGCTCGGCTTCTCGATGGGCGGCGCGGTCGCGATCTCGGTCTGCGACGAGCCGTCGGTCGAGGGCGTGCTCGGGCTCGCGCCGTGGATTCCCGACCGCCTCTCGGTCGACCCGATCCGCGGCAAGCGCCTCGACGTCCTCCACGGCTCGCTCGACCGCTACCTACCGGGCATCCCCGGCGTCTCGCCGGAGCTGTCTCGGCGAGGGTTCGACCGCGCGCTTGCGGTCGGCGCGACCGGCACGTACGAGCTCATCCCGGGCGCGCTGCACGGAATCGCGCTGCGCGCGCACTGGGGCAAGCCAATCCGCCTCCCGCGCGCAGCGGAGTGGGAGCGCCGGGTCGCGGCGCGGCTCGAGAAGCTCTAGCCCTGACGTGTCTCGAGCCAGGCGTACATCTACCTGAAGGACATCGAACCGGGTGAATCCGTCGAGCAATACGTGCTGGAAGAAGCTCCCACGCGCGGGGACATCATCCTCGACCTCGACAAGGCGGGGCGGCTTATCGGGATTGAGGTTCTAAATGCCACACGAGCCCTCCCGCAAGAGGTGCTGGACTCCGCAGAGCGCCTCTAGCTCGGGGCCTATCCTGTAACGACTAGAGCCGGCGCCGCTCGCGCTGCGACTCGTCCGGAACCTTCACGTCCCACACGAGCCCGAGCCGCTCCGCGCCGCGGATCACCCACCAGGACACGTCGAACTGCCCCGGATCTAGGCCATGCCGCGCCGAGGCGGGGAAGGCGTGGTGGTTGTTGTGCCAGCCCTCGCCGAAGACGAGCGCCGCGACGAGCCGGTTGTTGCGCGCCTCGTCGCGCGAGACGTAGTCCTTGCTCCCGAACATGTGGCAGATCGAGTTCACCGCGAACGTCGCATGCTGGTACGCGAAGATCCGGATCAGGCCGCCCCAGACGAGTCCCTCGAGGCCGGCGTCGACCGAGCCGCCGATCAAGTAGCCGAGCAGGAACGGCAGGCCGAGCGTGAGCACGACCCAAACGAGATACAGGCGGTCGATCCACCGGATGAGCTTGTTGTCGTAGAGATCCTTCCCGTACTCGCGGCCCTGCTCCATGCCGAGGTTCGAGAAGAGCCAGCCGACGTGCGCGTGGACGAAGCCCTGCACCGCGCCGAGCGCGCCCTCGGCCCGCCCGGCGTGCGGCGAGTGCGGATCGCCTTCCTGATCCGAGAACGCGTGATGCTTGCGGTGGTCGGTGACCCACTGCGTGAGTGGCCCCTGCATCGTCATGCAGCCGAGGATCGCGAGGAGCGCCTCGACCGGCTTCGATGTCTCGAAGCCACGATGCGTGAAGTAGCGGTGGAAGCCGATCGTCGTCCCGAATGCGCACACGACGTAGAAGCCAGCGAAAAGCGCGAGGTCGAGCCAGTGGAACGCGACGCCCCACAGCAGGCCCATGGCGGACACGAGGCCGATCGGCGGGACGACGACCGCGATCAGCGTGACGATCTGGCTGATGCGGCTCGTCCGGGGGCGGACAGTTCCTATCTTTTCGGCGGCTTGTGTCATGAGGGACAACGGTATTGAACCGTTATTCGCCGAGCAGCGAAGATCGGTTGATGCGCATCGCGGTGATCGGAAGCGGGGTCTCGGGGCTCGGGGCGGCGTACGTGCTTGCGGGCGCGCACGACGTGCACGTGTTCGAACGGGACGGCCGCGCCGGCGGGCACGCGAACACCGTGACGCACGACGGCCTTGCTCTCGACACCGGCTTCCTCGTCCACAACGACCGCAACTACCCGCTGCTCGGGAAGCTATTCGGGGAGCTCGGCGTCGCAACCCACTCCTCGGACATGTCCTTCTCGGTCAGTTGCAGCGGATGCGGGCTCGAATACTCGGGGCGCAACCCGTTCGCGCAGCCGCGGAACGCCGCGAGCCCGAGGTTCCTCTCGCTCCTCCGGGAGATCGGACGCTGGCTGCGCACGGCGCGGCCCGAGGACGAGTCGCTCTCGCTCGCGGAGTACCTCGACGCGCACGGCTACTCGGCGCGGTTCCGCCGCCACTTCCTCGTGCCGCTCACATCGGCGCTCTGGTCGACGGCGCCCGGCCGCGCGCTCGAGTTCCCCGCCGCGTACGCGATCCACTTCTTCGACAACCACGGGATGCTCGGATTCGGCCGCTTCAAGTGGCGCACGGTCACGGGCGGGAGCCGGACGTATGTCGACGCGATCGCGCAGCGCCTCGGCGACGGGCTGCAGCTTGGACATGGCGTCCGCTCGATCCGGCGTACGCCCGACGGCGTCGAGCTGCGGGTCGGCGACGGCGTCGAGCGGTTCGATCGCGTCGTGATCGCGACCCACGCCGACGAGGCGCTCGCGCTGCTCGAGGATCCGACCGACGACGAGCGCCGCGTCCTCGGCGCGTTCTCCTACACGAGGAACGAGGCGACTCTCCACACCGACTCGCGCTACCTCCCGCGGGCGCGGCGCGCACATGCGTCGTGGAACTACCGTCTCGGCGATGACGGGCGGCCGACGATCACGTACCACCTGAACCGCTTGCAGGCGCTCGACGCCGGGAAGGACTACTGCGTGACGCTGAACGAGGATGTCCCGGACGAGCACGTCCTCGAGCGGATCACGTACCGGCATCCGCTCTTCACCGTCGCGACGATGCGGGCGCAGGCCGAGCTGCCGCGGCTCGGCGGCGAGCGGACGCAGTTCGCGGGCGCGTACTTCGGCAACGGCTTCCACGAGGACGGCCTCGCGAGCGGCGTCGCCGCAGCGCGCGCGTTCGGGGTGGAGTGGTGAGGTCGGCGCTCTACGAGGGGACGCTCATGCACGCGCGACGCGGCCCGGTGCGGAACGTCTTCAAGTACCCGGTGTCCTACTTCCTCATCGACCTCGACGAGCTCGACGAGCTGCAGCGAGTGCGCTTGTTCGGCAGCGTCTTCAAGCTCCGGGACTCTGACCACTTCTCCGGCAGCCCGATCAAGGAGGAGGTGTTGCGCCTCACCGGCGACCCGTCCATCGAGCGCGTCGAGATGCTCGCCCAGCTCGCGCTCTTCGGCTACGTCTTCAACCCCGTCACGTTCTACTGGTGCTACCGCGCCGACGGCTCGCTCGCTTGCATGGTGGCGGAGTTGAACAACACGTTCGGCGAGCGCCTGCCGGAGGTGCTGCACGGGCCGTCGCTGCGTTACGAGCACCCGAAGCGGCTGCACGTCTCCCCGTTCTTCGGGCTCGACCAGAGCTACGAGTACGCGTTCTCGCAGCCGGGTGACGAGATCTGGGCGCGCATCCACGTGCGCGCGGACGATGGCTCGCGGCCGCTGACGGCGGTGCTCCACGGGCGCCGCAACGAGCTGACCAACG
>JAWVDC010000105.1:0-4163 GCA_033857715.1 Gaiellaceae bacterium
CGCTGAGCGCCGAGGCGGCGCTCGAGCTCGCGACGCTCGGCGGCGCCCGCGCCCTCGGCCTCGACGCCGAGGTCGGCTCGCTCGTCCCCGGCAAGCGCGCCGACCTCGCGATCGTCGCTCTCGCCGACACGGGTCTCCATCCGTGGGAAGATCCCGCGAGCGCGGTCGTCCTCGGTGGCAGCCCGGAGCATGTCCAGGCTACGCTGGTCGGCGGCGAGATCCGCTACGAGAAGGGAAACGAGGAGTGGCGAAGGCTTCACAGCGCAGCCGTAGACGTACGAAGGCGAATGCTCGCCGGCGCGTCCGCGGCACCGCCGGCGTAAGCGCGCGGGAGGTGCAGGCGCAGGAGCAGATGTTCTTCATGCGCCTCCGTAACCACGCCAAGTGGATGTTCGTGCTGCTCGCCGTCGTCTTCGTCTTCTCGTTCGTCGTCGCGGGCGTCGGCTCCGGCTCGACCGGGGTGAGCGACCTCTTCGGGAGCGTCTCCTTCTTCGGCGGCAGCAGCAGCTCCGATCCGGTCAAGGCGGCGCAGAAGAAGGTCGACAAGGCCGGAAAGGACACCGCCGAGCTCGCGCCGGCGCTCAAGAACCTTGCGGACGCACAGGCGCGAAAGCAGCTGACCGCCGACGCCGAGGCGACGTACAAGCGCTACCTGGCGCTGCGGCCTCAGGACGTGACCGCGCGACAGCACCTCGCGCTGCAGTACAAGAACGATGCCGACGCGCAGTTCCTCCAGCTGCAGGCGATCGCGCAGGACGTCGTCCAGAGCGCGCCGATCGGCTCGACGAAGCTCGTCACCGACCCGATCCAGGCGGCCGTCCACCAGGACGCCATCTCGCACGCGACCGACTTCTACCGGGCCTTCAGGACGGCGAAGCAGAAGGAGCTCACGGAGCTCGGCGCCGCGGCCGCGCGCGCGAAGGGCGTCCAGCGGTCGAGCCTGCTCGCACAGCAGGGGCCGGAGGCCTTCAACGCCTTCAACACCGCGGCGAACTTCGGCAGCCTCATCCCGGAGAGCCCCGCGGCGGCGGACGCGCAGAAGGACATCGCGGCCTGGGCGAAGCTCGGGCTGCCGGCGCTCCAGCAGGTGCTGAAGCTGCACCCGAAGGACTCCCTGGGCGCGCAGATCAAGCAGATGATCGACCGCATGAAGCCCTACGCACCCGCGGCCGCGAAGTCGTAGGGACGTTAGACTCCGCGGCCAACGGCGACGCACGGGGGACGCATGAATTTCGATATCAAGACGGAGCAGCTGGGTGATGGGACCGCACTGATCTCGCTCGCGGGCGAGGTCGACCTCTACACCGCACCCGAGTTCAAGCAGCAGCTGCTCGAGGTCATCGGCCAGGGCGCGAAGACGGTGCTCGTCGATCTCACCGACACCACCTTCATCGACTCGACCACCCTCGGCGTGCTCGTCGGCGGCGTCAAGCGGCTCCGCCCGAACGGCGGCCAGCTCGCGCTCGTCTGCGACGACCGCAACATCACGAAGATCTTCGAGATCACGGGCCTCGATCGCGTCTTCACGATCTACCCGACCCGCGAGGACGCCCTCGCGAAGCTCGGGGACGACGCCGCGTAGCTTCGGTGCGGCGGGCTGCGGCGACACTCGGGCTGGGCGCAGCGCTCGTGCTGGCGGGCTGCGGCGGCGTCGGCGAGGTCGCGAGCAAGGGGGACGTCTCGAACGGGAAGACGCAGTTCTCGGCTCCGCACAAGATCAAGAGTGGGACGTTCTCCTGTGCGAGCTGCCACACCCTCGCGGACGCCGGAGCGGCCGGCAAGATCGGGCCCGACCTCGACACGACGTTCGCCTACGTGCGCGAGGCCGCGAACAAGGGCGACCGCTTCTGCGAGGACACGATCGCGAACGTCGTCCTCGACCAAATCAGGTTCCCGTCGCACAACAACCTCGAGCCGCAGTACGTGATGCCCGCGAACATCGTCACCGGCAAGAACGCCGTGGATGTCGCGCAATACGTCGCCTCGGTCGCCGGCGTCAAGCCGGGGACGAAGGCGCCGAAGCAGTCCAGCGCCTGCTAGGCGAGCTCTTCGGACTCGGCGTCGAGGTCAACGATCACGTGCGTGATCGGAACCGCGAACCGGTCGCGGGCGGCCGCGACCACGCCCTTCTCGAGCCAGTGGGAGCGACCCGCCGGGTGGGTCGAGATGATGACTTCGTCCGCGCCGAAGGTACGGAGCGCGTCCTCAATCGCCTGGAGCGGATCGCCGTCCCCGATCTCGCCGCGAGCGTTGACGCCGTACTCGTGGAGCCGGGCGAGGCTCTCGTCCAGCCGCTCCTGTGCCTGCGCACGCGCACCGTCCTCGTCGGAGACCCAGTGCTTGAGCGGCGTGTTCAGTGCGGGACAGACGACGAGCACCTCCTCGTCGTAGCCTTCGGCCTTCTGGGCGATCACCTCGCGGAGCGTCTCGCCGCCGACGGTCTCGTTTGCGACGACGAGGATGCGCAGGTCGTCCTCACCGCCAACGTGGTCGGGTGCCTGCTGGCGGGGCAGGGGCAGCTCCGGTGAGCGCAGCAGGTAGGCGAGCGCCGCGAGGCCGGCAACCGCCACGATGAGCCCTAGCCACCAACCGACGAGCAGCTTCGCGAGCACCACGGCGACGAAGAACGCGATGGTGATGACGACGAAGCGGAAGGCCTCCGCCTCGCTCTTGAGCGGGTTCCTCATCCGCTAGAGGATGTAGACGGTCGCGTACACGACGATCCACATTACGTCGACGAAGTGCCAATAGATCCCGGGGATCTCGACACCGTGATGATGGTCGGCGGAGTAGTGGCCGCGGAACGCGCGTACGGTCGCCATCCCGAGCAGGGTCAGGCCGACGAACACGTGGGCGCCGTGGAGCCCCGTGAGCATGAAGAACGTGGTTGCGAACGCGTTGTCGTGGGGCGCGAAGCCGATGCGCGCGTACTCGATCATCTGCGTGATCAGGAAGGTGAGCCCCATCAGGAACGTGAGGACGAGCCCCGCCTGCAGGCCGCGCCGCGAGCCCCGCTTGATCGACGTCAGCGCCCAGTGGATCGTGAAGCTCGACGTCACGAGGATCGCCGTGTTGATGCGCGCGACCAGGATGGGGAGGTGGAAGCCGGCAGGCGGCCACTCCGGCGGCGCCTTGACGACGCGGACGAAGAAACGCGCCGTGAAGAAGGAGCCGAAGAGCATGATCTCCGAGGCGATGAAGAGGAACATCCCGAGCACCCGCGCGTCGACGCGCGAGCTCTGGTGGGCCGCGGGCGGGCCGTGATGCTCCGCCGCGTGGACGGTCACGCCATCACCTGCGCCTCGGTCGACGTGACGTGCTCGACGGGGAGGCCGGTCTCGCTACGGAGCCGCTCGACCAGGTCGCGGCGCAGCCAGCCGGAGCGGGCGCCTTCGTAGGTCGAGACGATGATCTCGTCCACGCGCTCCTCCTCGATCGCCTGCTGCGCCGCGGCGAACGGGTCGGGGTGCGCGATCTGGCCGTGCGTCTCGATCCCCTCCCCGCGCAGCTCGCTGATGGCGCGCCGCAGCCGCTTCTCCGCCTCGGGATGCGCCGCGCGCGACGGATCGCTCTGCGGGCTGACGATGAGGAACGACGCGGGCGAGCGCTGCGCCCGGGCGCGGATCGCGGCCAGCAGCGGCTCGCCGACAACGGTCTCGTTCGCGAGCACGAGCACGTTGGCCTTGCCGCCCTCCTCGCGAACGTCCTGGACGACGACGTGGTCGACATGGATCTGCCCGGCCGCACGCTTGACCTGGTCGACGAGGTTCTTGCGCAGCCAGCCGGACTTCTTCAGCGGATGGGTCGAGACGAGGATTCCGGTGACGCGCGGCTCCTCCTGGGCGATCGCGTCACGCACGGCGGCCGCGGGATCTGCGTCGACGACGAGCCCGCTCGCGAGGATGCCGGACTCGCGTAGCAGCGCCATCGTACGGTCGAGGCGCCGCCGCGCGGCTGCGCGCCGCGTGTCGGCGTAGACGACGTAGCCGGCGCCCGGATCGGAGATCGGCGCGATCACGGTGACGAGTGTCCCCTCACCCGCCTTCGCCTTGATCGCGGCGATCAGCGTCGCGCTGACCACGGTCTCGTTCGCGACGACGAGGAGGTGCTGGTCGGTCACTGCGGGCGCTCCACTTCGTCGGGCTCGACGGCGTGCATCGTCT
>JAWVDC010000106.1:0-19544 GCA_033857715.1 Gaiellaceae bacterium
GGACGCGATCGGGCGCCCGATCGCCGAGCTGCTCACCGACAGGCCCTCGCTCAAGGCCCGCATACCCGTCGCATCGGGACAGGACGCCGCCGCGACGCGGCCAGAGACGCTTCCGGTCGAGCTCGACGGTCAGGAGCGATGGCTCTCGATCTCGGCCGTTCGATTCCCGGGTGGCACGGTGTACGCGTTCCGCGACATGACCGACGAGCGCGCGGTCGAGCAGCTCAAGACGGACTTCGTCTCGACCGTCTCCCATGAGCTGCGAACGCCGCTCGCAGCGATCTACGGCGCCGCGATGACGCTGCGCCACCGGCAGGACGTGGTGGAGATGGATCAGCGCGACCGGCTGCTCGACGTGATCTCGAGCGAGTCGAACCGGCTCGCGCGGATCGTCAACGACATCCTCTGGGCAAGCCGCCTCGAGTCGGGCCGCATGCAGGTGGAGATCGAGCGGTGCGACGCCGCGGCCATCGCCGCCGAGGTCGCGGAGGTCGCGCAGGCGCGCGTTCCGGACGGGCTCAAGCTCGTCGTCGACGCACCGGCCGGCCTACCCGCGATCGCGGCCGACCCCGACAAGCTCCGACAAGTGCTCGCGAACCTCCTCGACAACGCGGTGAAGTACTCGCCCGACGGCGGCACCGTCGAGCTCGAGGCGTCACGGAGCGGCGGGCGCGTGCGCTTCCGCATCAGCGACGAAGGCCTCGGGATCCCGCCGGCGGAGCAGGACCGGATCTTCGAGAAGTTCTTCCGGCTCGATCCGAACCTCACCCGGGGAGTCGGCGGCACCGGCCTCGGCCTCTACATCTCCCGTGAGCTCGTGACGCGGATGGCAGGGCGGATCTGGGTCGTCTCCGACGGCCACACCGGCTCGACGTTCTTCGTCGAGCTGCCGATCGCCTAGTCAGACAAAGCTTGTAGACACGGCCGGAACGAGGTTCCGGCCGTGTCTGTTCGACCAAGTTCGTGCGCTCTAGTACCCGGGTCCTGCCGGGCCCTCGTCCACGACCGCGGTGCGGCGGCGGCTGTAGTAGCCGGGGCCGGCCCACGAAGACCAGAAGACGAGTGAGAGAAGGATTCCGACGAGTCCGACGATCAGCAAGATCCAGCCGATCGTGTGGATGTCCACGCCGGAAACCGTGGCGTCAACGGCGAAGGCAAGCACGGCGCCTACCGCTGCGAGTATCAGTCCAACTCCGAGACCCATGTTTACCCTCCTTTTGACGGGGTCGGGAAAGAAACGCACGAGAGGCGGTTACGGGTTCGCACTCCGCGAAGTTCGTCTAGGCTCAGGGACGGATGCGCAGGGGCTCTATCGTCGCCCTTCTGGGGATTGGACTCATCGCAGGCGGCGTGGCTACTGCCGTTGCGCTCATCCCCACCTGGCTTCCCGTCGACGCGTCGCGCGAGGCGGGCCGCATCGACTTCATCTTCTGGTTCGTCATCGCGATCTGCATCGGGCTCTTCGCGGTCGTTGCCGCCGCGATGACGTACTCGATCATCAAGTTCAGGGCCGCGCCCGACGACCTCGAGGACGGCCCGTCGATCCACGGGCACACCGGCCTCGAGATCGCGTGGACCGCGATCCCGTTCGTTCTCGTCACCGCGATCGCGATCGTCTGCGGAATCGTCCTCTCGAAGAACAACGCGGAGGGTGCGAACCCGGTCATCATCAACGTCAAGGCCCAGCAGTACGCCTGGTCGTTCAGCTATCCGGACGCGAACAACGCGACGAGCCCGGTGCTCCATCTCCCGGTGGACACATCGATCGTGCTCCACATGCGCTCGCTCGACGTCATCCACGCGTTCTTCGTTCCGGAGTTCCGGGAAAACGAGGACATCGTGCCCGGCATGGTCACGAAGATTCACATCACGCCCGACCGCATCGGCCAGTACCCGCTCGAGTGCAATGAGCTGTGCGGGGCAGGTCACACGCTGATGAACACGGAAGTCATCGTCGAGTCGCAGGCGGACTTCCAGAAATGGATCGCCGAGCAGAAAGCCCAGTCGACAACAGGGACGAGCGGATGAGGCGTTACCTGCTCGGGGCCGGCTGGATCCGCGCGCTCTGGATGACGCCGTTCTTCGGCGCGATCGGGTTCGGCATCGTCGTCCTCTGCCGCTGGGGCGGCGGGTGGCACCCCCTCCTCACCGAGGAGCCGCTCATCCTCGTCTCGGCTCTCGTCGCGGCGCCGGTCGGCCTGCTCGGCGGGATCGGCGCCTTCGACTACTGGACGAACTACGTCCTCGGCAAGCCGACGCCCGAGCACGAGGACCACTCCGGCCACGGCGCCAAGAGCTGGAAGGACTACTTCCGCGTCAACACCGACCACAAGGTGATCGGCGTCCAGTACCTCGTCACGACGATCGTCTTCTTCCTCATCGGCGGCATGCTCGCGATGCTCGTCCGCGCCGAGCTGGCGAGGCCGGGGACGCAGTACTTCGGCGGGCAGACGTACAACAGCCTCTTCTCTGTCCACGCGTCGCTGATGATCTTCCTCTTCATCATCCCGGCGTTCGCGGGCCTCGCGAACTTCGTCGTGCCGCTCATGCTCGGCGCGGCCGACATGGCCTTCCCGCGCCTCAACGCGCTCTCGTTCTGGCTCCTGCCGATCGCCGGCGTGATGATGGTCAGCTCGTTCATCGTCGGCGCATTCGGCGGCGGATGGACGGGCTACGCGCCGCTCAACTCGACGCACCAGCCGATCGGCGCGATCTTCTTCAACCAGGGAGTGCAGTGGGCAGGCGCGTCGTCGATCATGACGGCCCTCAACTTCCTCGTGACCATCATCACGATGCGCGCGCCGGGAATGACGTTCTGGCGGATGCCGCTACTCGTCTGGGCGAACTTCACGACGTCGCTGCTCGTCGTGATCGCGACGCCGTTCATCGCCGGCTCGCAGTTCTTCTCGATGTTCGACCACGTGATGCACACCGCGTTCTTTACGCCGGTAGGAGGCGGCTACCCCCTCGGCTATCAGCACATCTTCTGGTTCTACTCGCATCCAGCGGTCTACATCATGATGTTGCCCGGCTTCGGGATCATGAGCGAGGTCATATCCGTGTTCAGCCGAAAACCGGTCTTCGGCTACCGGTTGATGGCTCTGTCGCTCATGGCGATCGTCGTGCTCGGCTTCTCGGTCTGGGCGCACCACATGTTCACGAGCGGCATGTCGGGCTGGCTCCAGGACCCGATGATGATCACGACGCTCCTCATCGCGGTCCCGACCGGGATCAAGATCTTCAGTTGGCTCGCGACGATGTGGGAGGGGAAACTCCACTTCAACACGCCAATGCTGTTCGCCCTCGGGTTCCTGTCGATGTTCGTCATCGGCGGCCTCTCGGGCGTCATGCTCGGCGCCGTCCCGATCGACATCCACGTGACCGACACGTACTTCGTCGTCGCGCATCTCCACTACGTCTTGTTCGGCGGCTCCGTCTTCACGATCTTCGCCGGGATCTACTACTGGTTCCCGAAGATGACCGGGCGGATGTACGACGAGCGGCTCGGGAAGCTCCACTTCTGGCTCACCTTCGTCGGCTTCAACCTCACGTTCTTCCCGATGCACATCATCGGGACGGAGGGAATGCGGCGCCGCATCGCCGACTACGCGCCGCACTTCGCGAGCATGAACCTCTTCATCTCGCTCGCGTCGTTCGGGCTCGGGTGCTCGGTGCTCGTCTTCCTCTACAACATGATCACGAGCTGGCGCTTCGGCGAGCGCGCGCCGGGCAACCCGTGGCGCGCGATGACGCTCGAGTGGCTCGTCACCTCGCCGCCGCCGACGTTCAACTTCGACGAGATCCCGCAGGTCGTCGGCTCGCCGTACGAGTACGGCGTCGTCGGCGCGCAGCACGCGATCCTCGCGCCGTCGAAGGCGCCCGAGCTCGAGGAGGTGCGGACGTGACGCACGTGCTCGTCGTCGCGAACGAGACGGTCGATGCCCGCACGCTGCGCGACGCGCTCGCTTCGCGTGGCGACGGAGTGCAGGTGACAGTCGTCGCTCCGGTCAACCAGCCGCCGCGCGGATACGTCGTCTACAGCGACACGCGTCGCGCCTCCGCCCGCCGCCGCCTCGACCGCGCGCTCGAGCATCTCCGCGAGGCGGGGGTCTCGGCCGACGGCTACGTCGTCGAGGCGGATCCCGCAGCCGCCGTGCGCGATGCGCTCGCGACGCTCGAGCCGCCGGTCGACGAGATCCTCGTCTCGACGCACGCCGAGGCGAAGTCCGGCTGGCTGCGCCGCGGCGTCCTTGACCAGATCCGCTCCGCCGCCGGCGGCCTTCCTCTCGAGCACCTCGTCCCGAGGGGCGAGGCGCCGGACGAGGCGAACGTCCTCGTGATCGCGAACGAGACGGTGCTCGGCGACGCGCTCCTCGACAAGATCCGCGAGCGCGCGGCGAAGAGCCCCGCGAGCTTCCTCATCGTGTCGCCGCAGAGCGACCGGTCGGCCGCCGCGCATCCCGAGGCGGAGAGCCGCATCAAGCGCGCGCTCGCCGATCTCCGCGGACAGGGGATCGACGTGCACGGCCAGGTCGCGCATCCCGATCCATTCAGCGCCGCGATGGAGGCGGTGCACGACGAGCGCGTCGACGAGATCATCGTCTCGACGTTCCAGCCCGAGCGCTCCGGCTGGCTCCGCCGCGACCTCATCGAGCGGCTCCGGAAGGAGACGCGCCTGCCGGTCGAGCACGTCGTCGTCAAGCAGGACGCGAAGGTGCTGGCATGAGCGCGGCCGCGCACGTCGAGCACGGTCACTCTGATCATGGGGACCACGAGCACCACGGGCCGCCGGTCCCGCACTACAGCTCGCGGATCAAGCCCGAGACGCTCGGGATGTACCTCTTCATCGCGTCCGAGATCATGCTCTTCGGCTCGTTCTTCACTGCGTACTTCTTCGTGCGCGTGGTCAACGGGGTCCCGTGGCCGACGCCGCCGTACGAGCTGCCCGTCTTCGTCGCCGCGATCAACACCGCGATCCTCATGACCTCGAGCGCCACGATGCACTGGGCGACGGTCGCGATCAAGAAGGGCAACGTCTGGGGGATGCGAGCCGGCCTCACGCTGACGTTCCTCATGGGGCTCTCGTTCCTCATCTCGCAGATCTACGAGTACCTCCGCGCCGGCTTCGCGACGAAGGACGGAGCGTTCCCGACCATCTTCTTCACGCTGACCGGCCTCCATGGCTGCCACGTGTTCGTCGGGCTCTCGATCCTCCTGTTCATGGCGATCCGCGCTTTCCGCGGGCATTTCTCCGCCGAGCACCATCACGGCGTCGAGATCGGCGGGATCTACTGGCATTTCGTCGACGTGATGTGGATCGTCGTGTTCGCGACGGTCTACCTTCTCTGAGGTTCGGGTAGGAAGCGGTCATGCGTTTGCGCAATCCGCTCCGTAGTGAGGCCGGGATGTACCGGTTCCTCTGGATCGTCGTCGGCGGCGCGATCGTCATCGTCGTCGCCGCGCTGATCAACAAGTGGGTCGGCGTCGCGGCTGCTGTCGTGTTCTTCGCAGCGCTGACGTGGTGGTTCCTCCACGAGCCGGTGCCGGGGTCGGCGGATCCGCCGAAGCAGGTCGTCTCCGAGACGTCTGGCGGGCAGCACCGTGTCCTCGTCATAGCCACGCCTGGAACGGAGAGCGTCGAGGTGCCGGAGGGAGCCGAGGTGCTCGTCGTCGTCCCGGCCCTCGCGTCGAAGCTCGAAGCTGCGACGGGCGCGGTCGACGACCGCCGCGCCGACGCCGAAGCGACGGCGGCCTCACTCGGAGAGCAGCTCGGAGCGCGCGCCGAAGTGGGCGCGGACAATCCTGGGCTTGCGGCCCAGGATGCCCTACGAGTTTTTGGTGCCGACGAGGTGCTCGTCGCCGGCGACGGCGAGATGGTGGACGCGATCCGCGAACGGGTCGCAATCCCCGTCAGCCCGGTCTAGTAGAGGAACGGATTCCCCGCGTCGACCTTCGGTCCGCTGCACTGGAACCAGCCGCTCGAGCCATAGAGGTCGCTGTCGCCGATGTGGTACTCGATGCGGTACAGCGCCTGCTGGCAGCCGCCGTCCCACTCGTTCGGCGTGAGCGTTCCCGACCAGGTCGTGTACGAGCCGTCCTCGGGATTCCCGTCGTCGGCCATCGAGGCCTGATCGTCGAAGACGACGGTGCTCGCGGCGCTGTCGGCGTCCGCCACGTCTGCGGCATCGCTGCGAACCACTCTGAGCTCGACCGCCGTCGCGTTGTCGATGGACAAGAGCGAGGCGTCGATCGAGCTGTACGCGTTCCCGTCGGCGGTGAACTCCGTCGTGAGCGGATTGAGGGAGATCTTGCCTGCCGGCCCGCCACCGGCGGGTCCGATTACCCAGGGCTTCGGCGAGCTGCCACCGCCGAGCGTGAGGCTGAGGCCGGCCGCGAGCCCGGCGAGGGCCATCACCGCAGCGACTGCCACGAGGCGGTTCCGCGTCGCAAGGCGGCGCCTGCCGCTCGTTGCGCGCTCGTAGATCCGCTGGGTGGTCTCTTCATCCGGCATGGGCATCTCCGATCGGAAGTTGGTGAGCAGGTCGTCGGTCATAAGGCTTCAACCGCTTCTTGCCCGACCTCGCCCAACTGGTTCCGTAGCTTCTCGCGCGTCCGCGAGAAGCGCGACTTCATCGTCCCGATCGGCAGGCTGAGCGCCTCGGCGATCTCGGTGTCCGTCAGCCCGGCCCATGCGTGCAGGAGCAGGATCTCGCGCTCGTCGCGGCTCAGGGTCGCGAGCATGTCGGCGAGCTCACGCCGGCGCCCGCTCGCATCGGCCCGCTCGGCCGCATCGTCGTCCTCGGCGAATACCGGGTCGACGCCGGTGCGCGCGTACGCGCGAAGCATCCGCCGTTCCTTCCGCCAGTGGTGGCGCATGACGTTCGCCGCGATCCCGTACAGCCACGGCCGCACCGCCCGCTCGGGGTCGAGCTTCCCCCAGTTGCGGAACGCGACGACGAACGTCTCCGCCGCGAGGTCGTCGGCCGCAGACGCGCCGACGCGGCGTGCGAGGTACCGGTGCAGAGGCGGAAACTCGGCCGCGAACGTGGCGTCGAAAGACGGGGGCATACCTTGAGTTTCCCGCAGGCGGCGGGACGGTTCCAGGCCTACGGGACCGCGTACTGGATCTCGAGCACAGAGCTGTAGTAGCCCCACTGGTCGACGTCGTACAGCGCAAGGCAGTACGTGCCCGAGAGCGGCCCGTAGTCGGTCCACGTGGCGGCATTGGAACCGTCGACGTAGTCCTGGTAGTCCGCGGTGTCGATTTCCGCGCGCGTGATCGTGCCGGGGCAGGCTCCGTCGAAGCGGGCGAGCGCCGCGTAGCTCGGAGCCGTCGCGGGCCACGCCCACGAGATCTGGACGTCGCTGCCGACCAAGGACGCGCTCCCACCCGTGGGCGCCGGTGCCGTCGGCTCGGTGTAGACGATGTTGATCGTCGCCCCTGCGGCTCCGTGCCGCAGGCTCGAGTCGAAGCTGAACGCGGCGACGCACCAGCTGCCGGCAGCCGGAACCTGCGCTCCGTAGTGCACGTGCTTGCCCGCGCCGGTCACGACGGCGCCGAGGTACGTGCCGTCGTCCTGGTCGGCGGGGCACGCGCCCTGCTTCATCACGACGTCCGCGCCGTCGACCCACGACAGCACCGGCGTGGTGACGGTGACGTCGAGGTACACCGGGTCCTGGTCGAAGGCGGGATGGATGAGCGTGTTCTGGCTGACGGCCGTCACGTTCGCGGGCGGCACCGGCGGTGGCCCCGTGTAGTCGAGCTGAGCGGTCGCTGCGCCGCCGGCGCGGCCCCACTCGTCGTACGTCCAGGCGCGGTAGCAGTACGTACCCGCCGCGAGCGCGGTGAACGTGTCGTCGTGCAGCGAGACGGTCGCTCCGGGCGCGCCGCTGACCTGGCCGACGAATTCCGCCCCAGGGTCGTTCGGGCCGGTGGGGCAGCTTCCCGCCCGACGCAGCACGGAGACGCTCTTCGCGCGTCGCGACGGCAGCTTGAACGTCACCTGCGAGACGCGCAGCGGCGAGGCGCTCAGCTGGGTGGCGACCATCGAGCTGACAGGCGGGAGTTTCGGCGCTTTGTCGCAGAACATGGTGGGACGCAGCACGGCGGTCCCGCCATAGCGCGCCCGCGCTCCGGCGAGGTCGTCCTTCTGCAGCACCCGGCAGCGCCACTGCCACGCCTTGGGCGGCCACAGAGGGCTGCAGCTCACGTACGTGGTCGGGGTCATTACCGCGCAGACGTTGCGTACGTGGTCAAGCCCGAGCACGTGTCCCATCTCGTGCGCCACCACGCCTGTGAACGACCACTTGTCGGCGGAGCCCATGTTGAGCTGGATATACGCGTGCGACGTGTATCCGACGGACGCATACCCGCCGTTCGGCGGCAGCGACGTCGAGCGCGTGATGACCACCTGAGCGCTCGAGCGGGACAGCACGCGCACGAAGCGGACGCGCACACCGCTCGTGTTCCACGCGGCCGCGGCCTGCGCGATCGACCAGTGGTACTTCGCGCCGGTGGCCTCGTAGTACGTGATGCGCGCCGGCGAGCCGGGCCAGCGCGCCCCACCGAGGTGGTAGGCCTGGGCGGGCGCGGCGGCAACGAGCAACACGAGCAGCGGAAGAGCCAGGAGCATCCAGCGGCGCATTGGGCGGCATCGTATCCGGCCCTCATCGAAACGGCAGCCGGGCTAGTCGAACGTGATCCGGTACCGGACTTCGGTGACTTTCACGCCGAGGAGCTCTTCCTCGCGGCGACCGCCGTCCAGGAGCCAGCCCTCGCGCTCGTAGAAGCGGCGCGCGCGCGGGTTGTCCTCCAGCACCCACAACGCCGCCGACGAATAGCTGCGCAGCTCCTCGAGCGCGCTCGTCATCAGGGCGGAGCCGGCGCCGGAGCCCCACGCTTCCGGCAGCACGTAGATCGCGAACAGCTCTGCCTTGCCGGGCTCGTCCCGGCTGTCCCCCACCGAGACGAAGCCGACGACACGTCCAGCTTCCTCGGCGACGAACACCCGCACGCCCGGCTGCGGGTCGGCGAGCCACTCCTCCCACTGCGTGCGCCGCCGGTCGCCGATCCCTGCGAGGCGCTCGGCGTCGAAGATGTGCTCGTACGCCGTCTGCCACGTGCGCACGTGGACATCCGCGATCGCCGCGGCGTCCTCGCGACGCGCGGGCCGCACGGGCACCGGCTACTTCCCGGCGGAGGAGAGGACGTACTGCGCGACCGCTTGTATCTGTGCGTCCGTGAGCTTGCCCTGGAACGGGGGCATGCCGCCGCCGCCGTTCGTGACCTGCTTGACGATGTCTGCGAGGGACATGCCCGGGACGCGATCGTCGAGGTTCGGCCCGATCGTCCCCGTCGAGCCGGCCGCCGCGAGTGTGTGACAGCCCGCGCAGCCCGCGCCCTTGAAGATCGCGTCGCCGCTCGTTCCGATCGGCCCGGCGACCGTGTACCCGCCCTTCCCGGCGATGGACGCGACGTACGCCGCGACGTCGAGGGCATCCTTCCCGGTCACGATGTTCGCGGGCATCGGCGTGTCGTAACACGTCTGCCGCGTGGACGGGTCGAGGCATTTCTTGCTCGTGAACTCCTCGCCCGTGTCATACGTGGAGAGCGGGCCGGAGCCGAGCCGGATCTGCTCGAGGACGAGGTTCTCGATCGTGCTCTGCTCGTACCCCTGCACGATGGAGCCGGCGAAGGAGTTGTCGAGGTTCGGGCCGATCGTTCCGCTGGTCCCGGCGGCCTGCAGCGTGTGACACGCGCCGCACTTCTGCCCGAAGAGCGCCTGACCGTTTTGCGCGTCCCCGCTGGACGCGGTCGCAACGCCGCCGTAACCGCAGCCGGACGAGAGCAGGACAACGGCCGCGATCGCCGCCAGTCCTACGCCCCCAATTCCGACCTGGCCCTTCTGTCTCAACCTTGCGGAACCCCCAGAGAGGAGACGGCCTCGTCGCGTGTCGCGTAGATCTCGAACACCCTATCGAGCCCGGTGATCTCGAAGATCTTCGTGATGTTGCGGTCGCTGCAGACGAGCGACAGCTGGCCGTCGTTCGTGCGGAGCCGCTTGACGCCGCCGACGAGCACGCCGAGTGTCGTCGAGTCGATGAACGTCGTGTTCGTGAAGTCGACGACGACGTCCTTGCCACCTTGGCCGATCACTTCGAGCAGTTGCTGCTTGAACTCTGGCGCCGTGTAGAGATCGACCTCGCCGCTGAGCGAGATGATGTACGCCTCGGGGCTGAGCTGCTCGGTCTGGATATCGAAGTTCATGGGCGAATCGTCCCCCCGGAAGTCACTCGCGGCCCGGCGGGCCGCCTAGAGGAGGAGTCTATCCGCGCGGCTCGCGCCGCAATCCCGTTACGACTTCTTGTGCTTCGGTGCGCACGAGCCGCCGAGGTCCTTGCACACGGCCTCGAGCTGCTTGAGGTTCGGCGAGTTCGGAACGAGCTGGACGTAGCGCTTCAACGCCTTGAGCGCGACGTCTCCTTGCGACGCAGCCCGTGCTGCGAGGTAGACGTTGTACTCCGCGTTCGGGAGCTCGGCGCGCGAAGCGACTTTCGCTGCCTGCTGGTACGCGGCGAGCGAGTCCCTGTAACCGGTCGTCGCCTTCTGGTAGAGCGGGCCGAGCATCGCCTGGTACTTCTGCCGGTAGTAGTCGTCGATCGGGTTGCTTCCAAGCTTGTTGGCGAGCTTGCCGCCGGGATTGAAGATCGTCGAGGGCGACTCGAGCTCGAGGACCTGCGAGACCTCCTGGTACTGCTGCCCGTAGACGTCAGCCTGCTGCTTCTTGAGGCTGCCGAGCTGAGTCCAGGCGAGCGAGTCCTTCCTCTGCTTCCTGAGGTACTGCTCGAGCGTCTTGGCCGCTGCGTTCGTGTCGTGGTTCGCGATGTAGGCGGCCGCGAGATCCTTGTAGCCGATCACCTTGCCGTCCTTGATCTCGGCCTTCGCCTTCCCGACGGCATCGTCGCCGCCGCCGGCGATGCTGTTGAAGAGGTCACCGAGGTTGACGCCGTTTCCCGAGCCGACGCCGATCGCGGTGAACGAGATCGCGAAGACGATCGCGAGCCCGACGAACACCCACTTCTGCCGGCGGCGCAGCCGCGAGAAGAAGAGGTCCTGGTTCGGGTTGCCGCCGGCCGCGTGCTTGCGCTGCTTGCGGGCGGGCTTCGCCGCCGCCTGTGCTTGCGCCTGTTGCGCCTGCTTCGCTTTTACCGCAGCCCGTGCCATTAGGCGCCCAGGGTAGCCGAGCTTGGCGCAACCTTCCGGCGCCGTTCGAAGAAGAACGCGAGCCAGATGGATCCCTCGAAGAGAATCCACATCGGCGCGAGCTCGAGGAAGGTCGTCACGAGATCCGGGCCCGGCAGCGCGAGCGCCACGGCCGCGGTGATGAAGTAGCCGAGCCGCCGCTGCTTCCGCAGAGTGCGGGAGCTGAGAACGCCGATCGCCACGAGCCCGAGGATCGCGAGCGGGGTCTGGAAGATGACGACGATCCCGACGAGGATCGTCACGACGAAGTTGTAGTACGGCTTCGCCTGCACCTTGTTGTCGAAGTGGCTCGAGTCGAAGCTCGTGAGGAAGTGGATCGCGCGCGGCAGGAGGATCTCGTATCCGAACCACACGCCGACCGCTCCGAGCACGACCGAGCAGAGGACAAGCAACAGAACCTTCCGCTCGAAGCGCGCCTCGACCGCCGGCGCGAAGAAGCTCCAGAGCTGCCAGAGCACGACCGGCAACGCGGCGACGAGCCCGGCGTAGAGGCAGACGGTGATCGTGATCGTGAACGGCTCGGCGACCCCGAGCGTCAGCGGCCGTACTCCCTTCGGGAGCGGAGTGTTGAGCCAGTCGAGAACGTCGTTGTGGAAGACGTACGCGACGATCGTCCCGAGGACGACGGCGCCGATGATCACGAAGAGCCGTCCGCGCAGCTCGTCGAGGTGCTCCGCGAGCGTCGCCTCCTCGCCGTGCTCGAGGCGACGGGGCAGCCTCACCATCGCCGCTTAAACGGTGGTGTCGCGCTCGACGGTCTCGGCGGGCGGAAGCTCGGGCTGCGGCTCCGGGTTGTTACCGGTGATCGCATCCTTGAACTCGCGCATGCCGGAACCCAGCGAGCGTCCGATCTCGGGAAGCCGCCTACCGCCGAAGAGCAGCAGCGCGATTCCGAGGAGGACGGCGATGTGGACCGGGTTGGTGACGTAGCCCATAACTGAGGTCAGAGTAGCGCGTCTCGCTAACCTGAGCCATATGGCTTTGCTGAAGCTCGAAAACCTCCACGTCGCGCTCGAGGACGGAACCGAGATCGTCAAGGGCGTCGATCTCGAGATCGACACGAACGAGGTACACGCGATCATGGGGCCGAACGGCTCCGGCAAGTCGACCCTCGCGTACGCGCTCATGGGCCATCCCGCCTACGAGATCACCGAGGGGAAGATCCTCCTCGACGGCGAGGACGTGACCGAGTTGGGCGCCGACGAGCGCGCGCAGCGCGGCCTCTTCCTTGCGTTCCAGTACCCGCACGCGATCCCCGGCGTGACCGTCACGAGCTTCCTCCGCAGCGCGATCAACGCCGTGCGCAAGGCGCGGAACGGCGGCGTCGACGATCCGATCGCGATCCCCGAGTTCCGCAAGACGCTCCTCGCCGAGATGGACCGCCTCAAGGTCAGCCGCGAGCTCGCCTCGCGCTACCTCAACGACGGCTTCTCGGGCGGAGAGAAGAAGCGCGTCGAGATCCTCCAGATGGCGATGCTGAAGCCGCGCATCGCGGTGCTCGACGAGACCGACTCCGGTCTCGACATCGACGCCCTGCGCGTCGTCGCCGGCGGGGTGAAGGAGCTCGTCGGCCCGGAGATGGGCGCCCTCGTGATCACGCACTACCAGCGCATCCTCGACTACATCACGCCTGACCGGGTTCACGTCTTCGTGGACGGGAAGATCGTCGAGGAAGGCGGCCCCGAGCTTGCGAAGAAGCTCGAAGTGGGCGGCTATGCCCCCTATGAACCGGAAGAGGTGTCCGCGTAATGGCCCCCATCAAGACGACAGAGTCCGAAACCGATGTCGTCGCGGGAATCCGCAGCGAGTACAAGTACGGCTTCTCGAACCCCGACGAGGCGAAGGACTACTTCTTCAAGTCGGGTCGCGGCCTGTCGCACGAGCTCGTCGAGGCGATCGCAGAGCACAAGAACGAGCCGGAGTGGATGCGCAAGTTCCGCCACAAGTCGCTCGACTACTTCTATGCGCGCCCGATCCCGCAGTGGGGCGGCAACCTCAACGACATCGACTTCGACAACATCTTCTACTACATCAAGCCGACCGAGAATCAGGCGAAGTCCTGGGAGGATCTGCCCGCCGACATCCTCGACACGTGGGACAAGCTCGGCATCCCGGAGGCAGAGAAGAAGTACCTCGCCGGCGTCGGCGCGCAGTACGAGTCGGAGGTCGTCTACCACAAGCTTCAGGAGGATCTCGAGAAGAAGGGCGTGATCTTCCTCGACACCGACACCGCGCTCCGCGAGCACGAGGATCTGTTCAAGGAGTACTTCGGGACGATCATCCCGCAGAACGACAACAAGTTCGCGGCGCTCAACTCGGCCGTCTGGTCGGGAGGCTCGTTTATCTATGTGCCGCCGGGCGTGCACATCGACTTGCCGCTGCAGGCGTACTTCCGCATCAACGCCGAGAACATGGGGCAGTTCGAGCGGACGCTGATCCTCGTCGACGAGGGCGCGTACGTCCACTACGTCGAGGGCTGCACCGCGCCGATCTACTCGACGGACTCGCTGCACTCAGCGGTTGTCGAGATTGTCGTGAAGAAGGGCGCACGCTGTCGCTACACGACGATTCAGAACTGGTCGAACAACGTCTACAACCTCGTCACGAAGCGCGCCGTTGCGTACGAAGACGCGACGATGGAGTGGGTCGACGGCAACCTCGGCTCGAAGCTGACGATGAAGTACCCGGCGATCTGGCTGATGGGCGAGCGCGCGCATGGCGAGGTTCTTTCCATCGCCTTCGGGGGCGCGGGCCAGCACCAGGACGCGGGCGGCAAGATCGTCCACGCCGCGCCGAACACGACGTCGGTCATCACGTCGAAGTCCGTCTCGAAGAACGGCGGGCGCGCCGGCTACCGCGGCCTGCTGCAGGTGGACAAGAACGCGCACGGCGCGAAGTCGAAGGTCGTGTGCGACGCGCTCATCCTCGACGACGAGTCCCGCTCCGACACGTACCCGTACATCAAGGTGGACGCCGACGACGTCGACCTCGGCCATGAGGCGACCGTCTCGAAGATCGGCGAGGAGCAACTCTTCTATCTCATGTCGCGCGGAATGAGCGAGTCGGAGGCAAGCGCGATGATCGTGTCGGGCTTCGTCGAGCCGATCACGAAGGAGCTCCCGCTCGAGTACGCGGTCGAGATGAACCGGCTGATCCAGCTGCAGATGGAAGGCTCGGTCGGCTAACCGACTCGACCCGCGCGATGCAGGCAACCAGAATCGACTTCATCGCGATGCCCGTGGCCGACCTGGCACGGGCGGACGCGTTCTACGGCGACACGCTCGGGTTGGCGCGGAACCCGCACTCCTCGGGTGATCGGTGGGTCGAATACGAGACCGGGAACCTGACGCTCGCGCTCTCGACGTTCGGCGGTTCGGTCGCCCTCGGCGTCCCCGACGTCGACGAGGCGCGGAGCGAGCTCGAGGCCGAGGGTACGAGCTTCGCGATGGACACATTCGATTCGGGCGTCTGTCACGGGGCACCGTTCGCCGATCCCGACGGTAACCGGCTCCAGCTGCACCACCGTTACGCGCCCCAGGAGCCGTTCGACGTGCCGACGCAGGACGTTCTGCGCACCGACTTCGTCGGCGTGAACGTCCGCGACCGCAGTCGCGCCTCCGAGTTCTACGGCGGAACGCTCGGGCTGGGACGTAATCCGCTTTCGAGCGACGAGTGGCCGGAGTTCGAGGCGTCGAACGTCGGGCTCCTCCTCAGCACGCCGGAGCAGAAAGGCGGCGGCGAGTACGCGCCCGAGTACGGCGTCGCTCTCCGCGTCGCGGACGTGAAGGACTCGATGGAGCGGCTCGCGGACGCCGGTGTCGAGTTCGAGTTCCCGGAGCCGTACGACTCGGGCGTCTGCCACCTCGCGTTCTTCGCGGATCCTGACGGGAACGGGTTGATGCTCCACCGCCGCTATGCGCCGTATTCCGACGGAAGGGAGCCGTGATGGAGGTCGAGCACGTCGACTTCATCTCTGTCCCGGTGTCCGATCTCGAGCGGTCGACCGCGTGGTACCGCGACACGCTCGGCCTGCCGCAGACCGGCGAGGGCGGCTTCCCCGAGTTCAAGCTCGGCGACAACGTCTTCCTCTATTTGATCGACCCGAAGGCGATCAGCGGCAACGCGTTCGATCATCCGCACGGCGCCCCGATCGCGCTGCGCGTCGCGGACATCGAGGCGACGAAGCAGGAGCTCGCGTCGCGCGGCATCGAGTTCCCCGAGGAGACGCACGACACGGGCGTGTGCCACATGGCGCCGTTCGCCGATCCCGACGGCAACCGCTTCGTCCTCCACCGCCGGTACGCGCCCGCATGATCGAGCGCACCGACTTCATCGCGGTCCCGGTGAAGGATCGCGAGCGCGCCGCGCAGTTCTACGGCGAGACGCTCGGCCTGACAAAGAACCCGAACTCCACCGAGACGTGGTGGGAGTACGAGACGGGCAACGTGACGCTCGCGCTCGTCTCCCCGGAGCACCTCGACATGCCGTTCGCGCCGCTCCCGTTCGGCTCGATCGCCCTTCGCGTCGCCGATATGGACGCGGCGCGCGCGAAGCTCGAGGCCGCGGGCGTGGAGATCCACGGCGAGCAGTGGGACTCCGGCGTCTGCCACGGCCTCGTTTTCAACGACACCGAGGGCAACGGGCTCCTGATCCATCACCGCTACGCCGCCTATCCCGACGGGACGATGCCGTGATGGAGATCACGCGCGTCGACTACATCCGCGTCCCGGTGAACGACATCGAGGCCGCGAAGCACTTCTACGGCGAGGTGCTCGGCCTGCCGCAGAACACGAAGCTGAAGCACGACGACTGGATCGAGTACGAGGCCTCGAACGTCACGCTCGCCGTGATGACACCCGCGACGCACGACTACGAGTTCGCCGCGCTCCCGCCGGCGACGATCGCGCTCGGCGTTCCGGACGTCGCGGCCGCGAAAGCGGAGCTCGAGGGCAAGGGGCTCGAGGTCGGCGACATGTGGGACTCCGGCGTCTGCAACGGCGCCGGCGTCAGCGACCCCGCCGGGAATCGCATCCTCCTCCATCATCGGTACGGACCGTATGAGCAGGACTGACGCCCTCGCCGCCTACGAGAAGCTGCCGATCCCGGACACGACCGAGGAGCACTGGCGCTTCACCGACCTGCGCGACTTCGACCCCGACGCGTTCGAGGGCGCGGCGTCGGCGGAGATCGAGACGATGCTCGACATCGACGTCGCCGGCTACGCGACCGTCACCGCCGACGGCATCGAGATCGAGAAGGCGCCCGACGGCGTGACGTTCGAGCCGCTTACCGACGACAACGAGCGCCTCTACTCGCTCGTCGGCTGGGACGAGAAGTTTGCGGCGCACAACGCGGCGATGTGGAAGCACGGCCTCCTCGTCGTCGTCCCGAAGAACGTCGTCCTCGAGAAGCCGCTGTACGTCCGCATCTCGGCGACCGGCCAGACGTTCTGGCGGCTCGTCGTCGTCGCCGAGGAGGGCGCGCGCGCGTCGATCATCGAGGAGTACGCGTCGCCGTCGCCCGACACGGAGGCGTACTCGAACGCGGTGACCGAGCTCTTCGTCGAGCCGGCCGCGAAGCTCGAGTACGTCTCCCTCCAGAATCTTTCGCAAGAGACGTGGCATTTCGCGAGCCATCACGCGCGCGTCGAACGCGACGCGGAGCTCGACTGGGTCGCCGGCGGGTTCGGCTCGAAGAAGGGCAAGACGCGGATCCAGAACGACCTCAACGGCCGCGGCGCGACGTCGCGGGTGACGGGCGCGTACTTCGCCGACGGGACGCAGCACCTCGACTACGACACGTTCCAGGAGCACATCGCGCCCGACTGCGAGAGCGACTTCGCGTTCAAGGGCGCGCTGCGGGATCACGCGACGGCGGTGTGGCGCGGGATGATCCGCGTGGAGAAGGACGCGCAGAAAACGAACGCGTACCAGGAGTGCCGGAACCTCATGCTCTCGCCGACGACGCACGCAGTTCCGATCCCTGGGCTGGAGATCCTGGCAAACGATGTCCGGTGTACCCACGCCGCAACGGTCGGGCGCGTCGATCGCGAGGACATGTTCTATTTGATGTCGCGCGGCCTATCGCGCCAGGAAGCGGAGCGCCTGATCGTCCGAGGCTTCTTCCAGGAGATCCTCGACCGGATCGAACTCGAACCCGTGCGCGAGGCTGTTACGGCTGCGCTCGAAGCTCGGATTCCTCAGGCGTAAGGTCGGTTCCCAACCCCACGTGGTGGGACGCGGTCGCTGACCGATCGGAATATTCGCGCACATGTTTGCGGCGGCGACACGGTTGACCTCGCACGAACCGCAGCTCTAAGCTCGCTCCCTATATGGATGACGGGTGGCTTGCTGACGCGATGGACTGGGCCGTCGGGCAGTTCGACGAGCTGCCGTCGGTCAACGAAGCGCAACTCATGATCCAGAGTGACGACCCGGCGGCAAAGGCTAGGGCGTCGCTGATACTCGCGACGCAGTCCTATCTGACTGAACACGGCGTGCGTGCCGCTCGCTGGCAAGTTGCGAACGCCTGCAATACCTTCGCCGGCGAGGCGGGCCGATCAGGTGATACCGGCAGCCAACGAGACTGGCTGGTGGTCGCGGCCCTCCTCTATAGCGACCTTGCAGCGACTGACGATAGTTTCTCCAATTCACTCGCCTGGACGTCTGGGCGCCTGCGCGACCTCGGGATCGAGGATTGGCGGGCACACGATCCTGTGCGTCCGCCCGAGCTCTCAGGAGGTCAGGAGTATGAGCAACTCGCGACTGAGAGAAACGGGACCGGTGGACCGCGTCATGTACGCCCCGAGTTGCAGACTGACATCGACCTCGAAACGGGAGTGGATCAAGGCATCGAGAACCTGGTCGCCGGTTGGACCGGATCGCTACCTCTTGATACGGCGATCGCGGAGTTCGCGGACTACCTATCAAGCGTTCTTCGGACGGTGCCGATTGTCGAGTACGGGCTCGCCGAGGTCCTGGCTGAAGACTTCTCCTTCATCCGGCAATTGGTCGCCGAGGCCGGGATCCCCCCGATCGGCGACGATGCACTCCAGCGGGCCAAGGAAGCGCGAAACCTCGCCAACGCGGGGGCCGTGAAGGTCGCCACCGAGCCATATGTCCGACGGCGGTGGCTACTTGCAGCGCTCGTGAATTACACCCTTTGGAAGAGAGTTGACTGGCATACCAACCGGCCACAGGTGACCTGGGACATCCTCGGCTATGTGACCACGATCCAGATCGCACGACGGTTCAACGACTCAGAGCGGGAGTTGCTGCTCGCTTTGCAGGAACTCGTCGTTCGGCTTGGTGCCACCATGCCGGTCGCATACTTGCGGTTCCCGCAGCTTCCGAATTGGATCTTGTCCGCCCTGGGAACCTACTTGTTAACGGGCGGACCTCAGCCCGTCGTACCGTCCGAGAGCCTGACTGATCCGCGTGTCCATGGCGAGCGCCGCACGGAGACCGGGCCGGGTACAGGATTCTTCGGACCCGGGCGAGAGGATCGTCACCGCTGGCCGCGGGTGCTTCTAGGGCAGTGGCGGTACGACAGTGGCCTGTGCTCGTCCGCCGCATTTGCGTTAGCCAGCGTGTCGGGGTGGGACGAGTCGACAATCATCTGGCTGGTTCGCCTCATTTTTGAGACCGCGCTTGCGCAGAGCGCTGCGCCGGACGATCGGGACTTCTGGATAGGACAAGCGCTTGAGATCTTCGGCAGAGCTCAGCCGATTCGGATTGCTTCAAATCCGTGGGCACCAACTGAGTCCGAACCCAACCGCAGTCATAGTTTCGTCACGTCCGATGCCCAGGGCCGCCTGACTGTTCCCTCGCCCGTGCTGCGAGCGATGGTCGCCCAGCTCACGGATGATGACTGGTCGACGACGGTCCAGGGCGAAATCTTTCGCGGACGACGCGTGCCGACCTATCTGCTTGTCAACCAGTACGGCCCGTTCGGGATCCTGAAACTGGACTTCGCCGATCGGGTCGCTCGTGAGGTCAAAAACTTTGAGCACTACGCGAGACGGCTCCGCCCCCAGTACCGCCCGAGCGAATGTCGGCGAGGCGAATACCAACTCTTCGTCGGAGACCATCCGGAGCCGCTTCAGGCGATACTCACGACCTACGTATTCGAGGATCAAGACGGCCCGAAGACATTCAAATCTTGGCTCGCGACGGCAGATCCGGCTCGGGTAGTGGACTTCTTGTCCCAGCTTGCTGACAACGTCCTTTACCCGTGGCTCTCCCACGTTTCGCGGCGGCCGATCGATCTCCGAATGGCTTAT